>NZ_RZTT01000191.1 GCF_003996995.1 Mesorhizobium sp. M7A.T.Ca.US.000.02.2.1
CAGGCGGGGGTGAACCAGCTAGGCGCCGGTTTCTTCATCTATGGGCCGCAGCTGGCACTCGTCCTGTCGCTCGGCAGCGGCACGCATGTCTTCGTCTTCTCGACAAGGCTCGGCACCTTCGTCCAGGCCTATGAAAGCCGGATCATTCCGCAACGCACTCAGGAATTCGCCATCAACGCCGCCAACTACCGGCACTGGGACGAGGCCGTGCGGCTCTATGTCGACGACTGCCTGGAGGGCACCGAAGGACCGCGCGAGAAGGATTTCAACATGCGCTGGATCGCCTCTCTGGTTGCCGACTGTTACCGCATATTGATGCGCGGCGGCGTTTTTCTCTACCCCGGCGATCGGCGCAAGGGCTATGGTCAGGGACGGCTGCGCCTCGTCTACGAGGCCAACCCGATCGCCTATCTCATAGAACAGGCTGGTGGTGCCGCCACCGATGCGATCAACCGCATCCTGGAAATCGAACCCGAGAGCCTGCATCAGCGCGTGCCGATGATCTTCGGGTCGGCGCGGGAAGTCGCGCGCATCACCCGCTACCACACAGAGCCGAGCAACATCGGTGAGCGTGCGCCGCTGTTCAGCCGCCGCGGCCTGTTCAGAGCCTGAGCAGCACCATGTCAGCCAAGCACCCCATCATCACCATCACCGGGTCGTCGGGCGCCGGCACGACCTCGGTCAAGCGCATCTTCGATCTGATTTTCCGGCGCGAGAACATCGAGGCCGCTTTCATCGAAGGCGACGCCTTCCACCGCTACGATCGCGCGGCGATGAAGGCAAAGGTGGCCGAGGAGGAAAAGGCCGGCAACCCGAACTTCACCCATTTCAATGCCGCGGCCAACGAACTCGGAATTCTCGAAGAGGTGTTCGCGGAATATGGCCGCCGCGGAACCGGCAAGACCCGCACCTACATTCATGATGAGGAAGAGGAAAAGCAGCACGGCACGCCACCGGGAACCTTTACCGAATGGCGCGAATTCGCTCCCAGCGACCTGCTCTTCTACGAGGGGCTGCACGGCTGTGTCGTCACCGACACGATCAATTTGGCCAAGCATGCGGATCTCAAGATCGGCGTCGTGCCGGTCATCAATCTGGAATGGATCCAGAAGATCCATCGCGACCGTTCGACACGCGGCTATTCCACCGAGGCGGTGATGGACGTGATCCTGCGCCGGATGCCCGACTATGTCCGCTACATCGTCCCGCAATTCTCGCAGACCGCCATCAACTTCCAGCGCGTGCCGATCGTCGACACGTCCAACCCGTTCATCGCGCGCTGGATTCCGACGCCCGACGAATCGATGCTGGTTATCCGCTTCGCCAATCCGCGCGGCATCGATTTTCCGTATCTGCTGTCGATGATCCACGACTCGTTCATGTCGCGGCCAAATTCCATCGTGGTGCCAGGCAACAAGCTCGATCTTGCCATGCAGCTGATCCTGACGCCGCTCATCCTGCAATTGATTGAACGCAAGAGCCGTGTGTCGTGAGGAGGATGCAATGACCAGCCAAACAGCACTGAAGCCCGTCACCACAACCGCTCCCGTCTCGGAGCGCGACATGGCGAACGCCATTCGAGCGCTGGCGATGGACAGCGTCCAAAAGGCGAATTCGGGTCACCCTGGCATGCCGATGGGCATGGCCGACGTCGCAACGGTGCTGTTCAACCGCTTCATCAATATCGATCCGTCGAGGCCGGACTGGCCCGACCGTGACCGTTTCGTGCTTTCAGCCGGCCACGGCTCGATGCTGCAATACGCGCTGCATCATCTGCTCGGCTATGAAGACATGCAGGTCGAGGAATTGCAGCGATTTCGGCAGTTGGGCAGCCGCACCGCCGGACATCCGGAATACGGCCATGCGCTTGGCGTGGAGACCACCACCGGACCGCTGGGACAGGGCATTTCCATGGCGGTCGGCATGGCGCTGGCGGAACGCATGCTTGCGGCCCGTCACGGTGCCGATCTGGTCGATCATCATACCTATGTCATTGCGGGCGACGGCTGCCTTCAGGAGGGAATCAGTCACGAGGCGATAGACCTCGCTGGTCACCTGAAGCTTTCCCGCCTGATCGTCTTCTGGGACGACAATGCGATTTCCATTGACGGGCCGACCTCCCTCTCCACGTCGATGGACCAGCCGGCGCGCTTCAAGGCCGCCGGCTGGGATGTCCAAAGTGTCGCCGGGCACGACATGGAGGCAGTCGCCGCGGCAATCGAGGCGGCGCAGCGGTCGGATCGGCCATCGCTGATTGCCTGCCGCACAGTGATCGGCATGGGTGCCCCCAATCTCGGCGGTTCGGAGAAGACGCACGGCGCACCGCTGGGTGAAGCAGAGATCGCCGCGACACGCGAAAACATCGGCTGGGCGCACGCGCCGTTCGATGTGCCGGATGATATCCTTTTCGCCTGGCGCGAGATTGCCGGTCGCGGCGAAGCGATGCGGCGCGCCTGGGAGCAGCGGCTTGCCAAATCGCCGCGGCGCGAGGCTTTTGAAAACGCCGTCGCCCCCGAACTGCCCGACACGGTCTTCGACGCGCTCGAAGCCTTTCGTCGCGAGCATGTCGAGAAGGCAACCAAGGTGGCGACGCGAAAAGCCTCCGAAATGGCGCTGGAGGTCATCAATGGCGCAACGGAATTGACCGTCGGCGGCTCGGCCGATCTGACGCACTCGAATCTGACGATCACCAAGGGCATGAACCGCATTGCACCGGGTGACTATGCCGGCCGCTACATTCACTACGGCATTCGTGAGCACGGCATGGCGGCCGCCATGAACGGCATCGCGCTGCATGGCGGTTTCGTGCCCTATGGCGGTACGTTCCTGTGCTTCGCCGATTATGCGCGCGGCGCGATGCGGCTCTCGGCGCTCATGGGCCAGCGCGTCATCTATGTGATGACACACGATTCCATCGGCCTCGGCGAGGACGGCCCGACGCACCAGCCGGTCGAGCACCTTGCGATGCTGCGTGCCACGCCTAATCTCAACGTCTTCCGCCCGGCGGATGTCATCGAAACGGCGGAGTGCTGGGAACTCGCGCTAAAGAGCAAGGATCGGCCGAGCGTCCTGGTGCTGTCGCGCCAGAACCTGCCGATGCTGCGTCGGTCGCACAGCGACGAGAACCGCTCCTGCCAGGGCGCTTACATCCTGCGGGAGCCGGCAAGGCACCGCGCCGTCACGCTGATCGCCACCGGCTCGGAGGTCGAGATCGCGGTTGCTGCCGCCGAAAGGCTGGAGACCGAACATGGCGTCGCCGCCGCCGTCGTGTCGATGCCGTGCTGGGAGCTTTTCGAGGAGCAGGAAAGCGCCACCCGCAAGGCCGTCCTCGGCTCGGCGCCGCGCGTCGCGGTCGAAGCGGCAGCCCGGCTGGGCTGGGACCGCTGGATCGGCGAGACCGGTGCTTTCGTCGGCATGACCGGCTTCGGCGCCAGCGCCCCTGCCCCCGACCTCTACCGGCATTTCAACATAACGTCCGAAGCGGTTGCTGCAGCGGCGCTGAAGCTCATCATCTAGGAGGATTCACAATGGCTCGCATCACCCTTCGCCAGCTTCTCGACCATGCCGCCGAGCACGGCTACGGCGTACCGGCATTCAACATCAACAACATGGAACAGGGCCTCGCCATCATGGAAGCGGCCAAGGCCTGCGACGCGCCTGTCATCATCCAGGCTTCGCGTGGCGCCCGATCCTATGCCAACGACATCATGCTGGCCAGGATGATGGAGGCGCTGACCGAAATCCACCCGGCCATCCCGCTATGCATCCATCAAGACCACGGCAACAGCGAGGCCACCTGCCTTTCCGCGATCCGCCACGGCTTCACCTCGGTGATGATGGACGGATCCTTGATGGCGGACGCCAAGACGCCGGCCAGCTACGACTACAACGTCGCCATAACCGAACGCGTCGCACGCATGGCGCATTGGGTCGGCGCTTCCGTCGAAGGCGAACTGGGTGTGCTCGGCTCGCTGGAAACCGGTCAAAGCGAGGCAGAGGATGGCCACGGCGCCGAAGGCGCGCTTTCCCACGACCAGTTGTTGACCGATCCCGATCAGGCGGTCGACTTTGTGACCGCAACCCAGGTCGACGCGCTGGCGATCGCCTGCGGCACCTCGCACGGCGCCTACAAATTCACCCGCAAGCCGGACGGCGACATCCTGGCCATGCAGGTGATCGAGGCGATCCACGAAAAGCTGCCCAACACGCATCTGGTCATGCACGGCTCTTCCTCGGTGCCGCAGGAGTTGCAGGACATCATCAACAGATACGGCGGCGAGATGCCCCAGACCTTTGGCGTTCCGGTCGAGGAGATAGAGCGCGGCATCCGCTACGGCGTGCGCAAGGTCAACATCGACACCGATTGCCGCATGGCCATGGCCGGGCAGTTCCGCCGCGTCGCGACGGAAGACCCGCGCGAGTTCGATCCCCGTAAATTCCTGAAACCCGCCATGGACGCCTTGCGCGACCTTTGCCGGGACCGGTTCGAGCGTTTCGGCACGGCGTCCAACGCCTCGAAGATCAAGGTCATCGCCATGGACGAGATGGCGAAACGTTACGCCGCGGGAAAACTCGATCCCCATATCGCAACCGCGAAAGCCGCCTGAGCAACAAACAGGAGACCTGTCATGAACAAGATCGACATACTGCCAGCGGGGACGCTCAAGGAAGGCAAGGAACGCTACAAGTCAGGGGTCATCCCCTACAAGAAGATGGGTTACTGGGAGCCGGACTACAGGCCCAAGGAGACCGATCTGATCGCCATGTTCCGGATCACGCCGCAGCCGGGCGTCGACCACGAGGAGGCGGCCGCGGCCATCGCCGGCGAATCCTCCACCGCGACGTGGACCGTGGTGTGGACCGACCGACTGACCGCGTGCGAGCTCTATCGCGCCAAGGCGTTCAGATCCGAGCCGGTGCCGAACACCGGTCCCGGAACCAAGACCGAGCAACAGTACTTCGCCTACATCGCCTACGACCTCGACCTGTTCGAGCCGGGCTCGATCGCCAATCTGACCGCATCGATCATCGGCAATGTGTTCGGCTTCAAGGCAGTCAAGGCGCTGCGGCTGGAAGACATGCGTATCCCGGTGGCGTACCTCAAAACCTTCCAGGGGCCGGCGACCGGTATCGTGGTGGAGCGTGAGCGGCTCGACAAGTTCGGCCGGCCGCTGCTCGGCGCGACGACGAAGCCGAAGCTCGGCCTCTCGGGCCGCAATTACGGGCGCGTCGTTTACGAAGCGCTGAAGGGCGGCCTCGATTTCGTCAAGGACGACGAGAACATCAACTCGCAGCCCTTCATGCACTGGCGCGACCGCTTCCTCTACTGCATGGAGGCCGTGAACAAGGCGTCAGCTGCCACCGGCGAGGTCAAAGGCCATTATCTCAACGTCACCGCCGGCACGATGGAGGAGATGTACGAGCGCGCCGAATTCGCCAAGCAGCTTGGCTCCTGCATCGTCATGATCGACCTCGTCATCGGCTACACGGCGATCCAGTCGATGGCCAAGTGGGCGCGCCGCAACGACATGATCCTGCACCTGCACCGTGCCGGCAACTCGACCTATTCGCGCCAGAAGAACCACGGCATGAATTTCCGCGTCATCTGCAAATGGATGCGCATGGCCGGCGTCGACCACATCCATGCCGGCACGGTGGTCGGCAAGCTGGAAGGCGACCCGCTCATGATCAAGGGATTTTATGGCACGCTGCGCGAGGAGCGCACGCCGCAGAACCTCGAAACCGGGCTGTTCTTCGATCAGGAATGGGCCTCGCTCAACAAGGTGATGCCCGTCGCCTCGGGCGGCATCCATGCCGGCCAGATGCACCAGTTGATCCACTATCTCGGCGAGGACGTCATCCTGCAGTTCGGCGGCGGCACGATCGGCCATCCGGACGGCATCCAGGCTGGCGCGACAGCCAATCGCGTCGCCTTGGAAGCGATGATCCTGGCCCGCAACGAGGGGCGCGATTATTTGCGCGAAGGGACCAAGATCCTCGAACAGGCGGCCAGATGGTGCACGCCGCTGAAGGCTGCCCTGGAGACCTGGAAGGACGTCACCTTCAACTACGAATCGACCGACACGGCCGACTTTGTGCCAACCGCAACGCCCAGCTTCTAGACGAAAGGAACCGTCGTCATGATGACCAATCCGGGAAACAAGGTCACGCAGGGACAGTTCTCGTTCCTGCCCGACCTGACCGATGAGCAGATTTCGGCGCAGATCAAATACGCGCTGAAGAACCATTGGGCGGTCAGCGTCGAGTACACGGACGATCCGCATCCGCGAAACACCTATTGGGAAATGTACGGCAACCCGATGTTCGACTTGAAAGATCCGGCGGGCATACTGCTCGAGGTCAACGCTTGCCGGAAAGCCTGTCCGAACATGTATGTGCGGGTAACCGCCTTCGATTCGACCAAGGGCTGGGAAGCCCCGCGCATGTCGTTCATTGTCAACCGGCCGCCCAGCGAACCCGGGTTCCGGCTGCTGCGCCAGGAGCGCGACGGCCGCAGCCAGGGTTATTCGATCGTGCCTTATGCGACCGACAGGCCCGAGGGCGAGCGGAGCTAGCTGAACCATGCTGAACGCGATGACCAAGGACGCTGCCGCACAGGACGCGACGGTTGATCTGCAGGCCGAGTTCGAGGCGTCCAACATCGACGAGGTCATGGACAAGCTCGACCGTGAACTCGTTGGCCTGAAGCCGGTCAAGACCCGCATCCGCGAGATCGCCGCTCTCCTCCTGGTCGACCGGCTTCGCCGCAAGTTCGGGCTGACCTCGGGCGCTCCGACGCTGCACATGAACTTTACGGGAAATCCCGGCACCGGAAAGACCACCGTGGCGCTGAGGATGGCCGAAATCCTGCATCGTCTGGGCTATGTCCGCGAAGGCCACATGGTCGCCGTGACGCGCGACGATCTCGTCGGCCAGTATGTGGGCCACACCGCGCCCAAGACCCGCGAGGTGATCAAGCGTGCCATGGGCGGCGTGCTTTTCATCGACGAGGCCTACTATCTCTACAAGCCCGAGAACGAACGCGACTACGGCCAGGAATCGATCGAAATCCTGCTGCAGTGCATGGAGAACAACCGTGACGATCTGGTTGTGATCCTTGCCGGCTACAAGAACAAGATGGACCGCTTCTTCGACAGCAATCCCGGCATGCGTTCGCGCATCGCCCATCACCTCGATTTCCCCGACTATGGCATCAGCGAACTGAAATCGATCGCCGAGATTATGCTCGCGGAGCAGAATTATCGCCTCAGCGAGGCGGCGTCCCAGGCGCTCGAAGAGTATCTTCCGATCCGCATGAGGTTGCCGCATTTCTCCAACGCGCGTTCGGTCCGCAATGGGCTCGACCGGGCGCGGCTGCGGCAGGCCAACCGGCTTTTCGCATCGCGTAGCCGGGTGTTGACCAAAGCCGATCTTGTCACCATCGAGGAATCCGACATCCGCGGCAGCCGCGTGTTCGCGGAAGGGAAACTCGAAGGCGAACCGGAGACGAAGATGCGCTGACGGGATGGAGCCGGCTGGCGCAGCGACCAACACCCGCAGACAGAATTGGAGACGACGACCATGGTCACCAGGACAATCATCGCACCCTCCGTGCTTTCCGCGGATTTCTCGCGGCTCGGCGACGAGGTCGAAGCTGTCGTGCGGGCGGGTGCCGACTGGATCCATCTCGACGTGATGGACGGCCATTTCGTGCCCAACATCACCTTTGGTCCCCCGGTGATCAAGGCGATCCGCGACCGAACGGACAAAATTTTCGATTGCCATCTGATGATCGCGCCGGCCGACCCCTATCTGGCCGCCTTCGCCGACGCCGGCTGCGACATCATCACGGTGCACGCCGAGGCCGGGCCGCATCTCGATCGTTCCCTGCAGGCGATCAAAAATCTCGGCAAGAAGGCCGGCGTATCGCTGAATCCTTCGACGCCGGAGAGCGTCATCGAGTATGTGCTCGACAGGCTTGACCTGGTGCTGCTGATGACGGTCAATCCAGGCTTTGGCGGCCAGGCCTTCATCTCCGCGGTCATCGAGAAGATCAGGCGAATCAAGGCACTGGTTGGCCACCGCCCGATTGACATCGAAATCGATGGCGGCGTCACGGCTGAAACCGCCCCACTGGTCGCCGCGGCCGGCGCCAATGTGCTGGTCGCCGGGTCGGCCGTGTTCAAGGGGGGCACCGAGGCGGCCTATCGCGCCAACATTGGAGCCATCCGACAGACGGCCGACGGTGCGATCCGGAAAGCCGCGTAAACAATTCCATCGGAGGCAAGCATGGCGGCCGTCCCCCCTGTCTGCGATTTCGGCTGGCGCGCCATCGATGCCGTTTTGCCTGGCGTCGACGGCAGGTCGCATTCGATCTTCAGCCAGGCCGGCCCGAACGGCCTGGTCGTGGCCTTCATCTGCAATCACTGCCCTTATGTGAAGGCGGTGATTTCACGTATCGTGCGCGATGCCAACGATCTCAAGGCCGAAGGTATCGGCTTTGTCGCGATCAACTCAAACGATGCCGATGCCTACCCGGAGGATTCCTTCGACCAAATGAAGCTCTTCGCCACGACGAACGGCTTCAGCTTCCCTTACCTGCACGACCACCGCCAAACTGTGGCGCGCGATTACGCAGCCGTGTGCACTCCCGATTTCTTCGGGTTCAACAGCGAGTTGGGACTGCAATATCGCGGTCGGCTGGACGCCTCGCGACGAGAAGCCGGAGCGCCCGGGCTGAGGCGCGATCTGTTCGAGGCGATGAAGCAGGTTGCCCGAACCGGCGACGGGCCGCTGGACCAGATCGCCTCGATCGGCTGCTCGATCAAGTGGAAGGATGCCGTATGAACGTCGGCGCAGGTAGGCCGCTTCGATCGCCGAAGGCGATCCTGTTCGATCTCGACGGCACGTTGGTCGATTCGGCACCGGACATAGCGGCCGCCGTCAACGAACTGCTGGCCAGTCGCGGTCTGCCGCCGCTGCGCCTGGATCAGGTCACGGCCATGATCGGCGGCGGCGTCAGGAAATTGATCGAGCGAGCCTTCGCGGCGTCGGGAGCGCCACTGCTCGGCAACGCTCTCGATGAGGCCAACCGCGTCATGGCGCCTATCTACCGCCGGCATCTGACCGGCCTCACAAGGCTGATGCCTGGAGTCAGGGAGGCTCTCACCCACTTTCATTTGGGCGGAGTAAGCATGGGCGTGGCAACCAACAAACCGCAGTTGGCGACCCGCGAAATCCTGCTTCATTTCGGATTGACGGAATATTTCGGCGCAATCGTTGGCGGAGACGCGGTGACATTCCTGAAACCGGCGCCCGACGCCCTGCTGCTGGCGTTGGCACAGCTTGGGTTCGACGCCGGCGACGCGCTGCTGGTCGGAGACAGTGGCGCTGACCTGGGCGCCGCACGCGCCGCCGGCATGCCCGTCATTCTGTTGCGCGGCGGCTACAGCCACATTCCGGTGGAAGAGCTTGGCGCCGACCTCGTTTGCGACAGCCTTTTCGATCTGCCTTCGGCCATGCAGAGGCTGCAAGCCGATGCGTGATCAAGGCGTCCGCCGGCCGAAGGCAAATTCGAACGGCCGGCTGCGCTCTATTTCGAGAATTGCTTCAGATAGGCAATGACATTGGCGATGTCTTCGTCCTGCTTGAGGCCGACAAACGCCATCTTCGTTCCTTTGATCATGGCCTTGGGATCGTGAAGATAGGTCTTCAGCGAGGGCTCATCCCATTTGACGCCGGACTTGCCAGCCGCGACCATCGCCTGAGAATAGCTGAACCCCGGGTGTGTCCCAGCCGTTCGGCCTATGACGCCGTTCAACGACGGGCCGACCTTGTTCTTGTCCTGGTCGGCGGCATGGCAGACCTTGCATTTGGCGAAGACCTTCTCACCAGCCGCCGCATCCTGGGCCTGGGATTGGCTCGCGATGAAGGGCACAACGGACATGACTGCGAAAAATGCGATTGCGCGCATGGTATTTCCTCATTGATCGTCTGGGTGCCCTGGACGATTTGCGCATGCCGATCCTTTGATCCGTCTGCATGCGCCTTACGCGGTGGAGTGGAATATCCGCTTCTCCCGTGGAGCCGCGCCGCGTGGCTCAGAAGCTAATTGGCATGTTGTGAAAGTCAATCGTACAAAGGTTTAGAGGCTTAGGTGCTCAAGAGACCTGTCCATTCGTCTTTGTTGACGGCTATCCGGCGAGCGCGTAGCTTGACCTCATTCCGGTTTCTCCATTGGCACCTCGGGAAATCCGGCAAGCGGTGATTTTGTCCTCGCTCCTGGTTGGGCTGGGCTCGCCGATATGGGCGTTTGGGAACGCGCAAGAGGTGCTGAATGGACATGGTCGATCTCATATTGACGGTTTGCCTCAGCGCCAATCCGAGCAATTGCCGAGACGAACATCTCTATTTCGAGAGCCGCGGCACTCTGTTCCAATGCATGATCCTTGCCCCCAGCGAAATCGCGAAATGGTCTCAAGAACACCCGAACCTCAAGGTCATGCGCTGGAAATGCGCATTTCCGAGCAAGGAACGAGCCATCTAATTTGGCAGCGCGGAACCCTGGGGAGGAGGTGTCATGATGGTTTCACGGCGCATGACGCTGCGTCTGGCGGTTCTCGGGACAGCCGCTGTTCTTGCTACCAGGCCGATCGTTGCGGCAGCCAGGATTCGCCTCGGTGTGCTGAAGTTCGGAACCGTGAGTTGGGAACTCGATACGCTAAGGCGGCACAAATTCGATGCCGCCAACGGGATCGATCTGGAGATCATCGACTTCGCCGGCGAGGATGCAACCAACGTCGCGATGCTGGCTGGCGCGATCGACATGATCGTCTCCGACTGGCTATGGGTCTCGCGCCAGCGCTCCGAAGGCGGCGACCTCACATTGACCCCCTATTCGACCTCCGTGGGGGCGATCATGGTGAAGGAGGATTCGCCGATCCGGACGGTCGCCGATCTCGAGGACAAGAAAATCGGCGTCGCCGGCGGCCCGCTCGACAAGAGTTGGCTGCTTATACAAGCGCTGAGCAGACGCGATCTCGGCGTCGACCTGTCGGCAACCAGCGACATCGTCTTTGGCGCGCCGCCGCTGATTTCGGAAAAGGCGATACAGGGCGAACTCGATGCGGTGCTGAATTTCTGGCATTTTTGCGCCCGTCTCGAGGCCAATGGCTTCCGTCGACTGATCGGCGTGAACGACGCGGCAAAGGCGCTCGGGGCTCTGGGACCCGTTTCGGCCCTCGGTTACGTCTTCCATGACCAATGGGCAAACGAGAACCCGGATGCCGTCAGGGGTTTCGTGAGGGCGTCCGCGCAAGCCAAGGACTTGCTGGCCAGATCCGATGACGAATGGCTGCGCCTGGCGCCGATCATTCGCGCGGAAGGCAAGGAACTGGAAAAACTGCGCGATCGCTACCGCCAGGGCATTCCCAGACGGTCGGTCGCCGAGGA
>NZ_RZTT01000192.1 GCF_003996995.1 Mesorhizobium sp. M7A.T.Ca.US.000.02.2.1
GCACCCAATTCGTCACGCTGGGTGGCGCCATCGCAAACGACGTGCATGGCAAGAACCATCATCGGCGCGGGACATTCGGCTGCCATGTCGAGAGCTTCACGCTGCTCAGGTCCGACGGAAAGACCTATCGCTGTTCGGCATCTGACAATGCGTGGCTGTTTGCGGCAACGATCGGCGGCATGGGGCTGACCGGCCTCATCCTGTCGGCTTCGATCCGGTTGATGCGGGTGCATTCCCTCGACATCGTCGAAAAGGCGACGCCGTTTCGTGATCTCTGCGAATTCTTCGACCTGGCCGAGGCGGCCGATCAGGCCAATGAATATGCGGTCGCCTGGATCGACCAATTGGCCGGCGGCCGCAACAGCGGTCGCGGCCTGCTGTTGTCGGGCAATCACGCCGAGCACGGCTCGCATGCCGCCTCGCGCGTCGGCGGCAATTTCTCGGTGCCGGTCCAGCCGCCATTCAATGTGCTCAACCGGCCGTTCCTGACCGCCTTCAACGCTGCCTACAGGTGGAGGAAGAGCCGGGCAACGGTGCCGCGCCAGGCCGGATATCAGGGCTTCTTCTTCCCGCTCGACGGCGTGCGCGACTGGAACCGGCTTTATGGGCCGAAAGGGCTTTTCCAGCACCAGAGCGTGGTGCCGGAAGAGACGGCGCGCGAGGCCGTGCCGGCATTGCTGGCGGCTGCAAGGCAAGCCGGGCGGGGCTCGTTCCTCACCGTGCTGAAGCGCTTTGGCTCCATCCGCTCGCCGGCGCTGCTGTCGTTTCCGCGTTCCGGCTACACGCTGACACTGGATTTCCCCAACAGGGGTGCCGCGACGCTGACATTGCTGCGGGAACTCGACCGCATCACGGTCGAGGCCGGCGGCGCGGTCAATCCATACAAGGACGCCCGCATGGGGGCCGAGATATTCGCCTCGTCCTTTCCCGAATGGCAGCGGCTGGAAGCGCTCCGCGACCACGCCTTCATGTCTGACTTCTGGGCGCGCACCGCGAAGAGGTTGGATGCGCGACGAGGCTCGGTCGAGGCGGCCGAATAGATAAAACTCGAATAATTCCCGGTTAATTGATGCTTAATAACGCGATTTACTCAAAATATTGTTGGGACTTCACCAAATGTTTGCGGGTTTGTAGTAAGAATCGCGAAGGGGTGGCTTGGAACACATGAAATACATCGTCTTCATTCTCTTTACAGTCGTGACCAATGCCGCCGCGCAGCTGATGCTGAAGCAAGGCATGATGTCGCTCGGGCCGATCTCGTTTGAGGGCGTCAATCCGTTCGTCAAGTTGCTGCAGATCGTTTTCAGCCCCTGGGTGTTCCTTGGCCTGTGTACCTTCGTCATCTCGATGGCATCGCATCTCTATGTGCTGTCCAAGGTCGAGCTCTCCTTCGCCTATCCGTTCCTCAGCCTCGCCTATGTTGCCGTCGCCATCTTCGCTTATTTCGTCTTCCGCGAGGACCTCAATGGCTGGCGCATCGCCGGCATCGCCTTCATCTGCGTCGGCACGGTGCTGATCGCCCAAAGTGGCCGGGATTTGGGCGAGCGAGGGCATGAAGACCAGACGGCTTCCATCACGCCTGACAAGATCCAAGCAAACGAGACTGTTCGATGAGACATGTGATTTTCGGCGGCGACGGTTTCGTCGGCCGCCATCTCGCCCCGAAACTTGTGGCCGATGGTGAAGAGGTCGTCGTCGCCGATATCGTCAAAAGCGACCTGCCGCATTACCGCACTGTCCGCTTTGTCCAGTGCGACGTCATCGATCCGGCATCGGTCGCGGCGGTTGGGCTGAAGGCCGACGACATGGTCTATAATCTGTCGGCCAAGATGCTGTCGCCGATCCAGGTGCGCGCCAAGCGGCACGATTTCTTTTTCCCGGTGAATTTCCACGGCACCGAGCACATCATGCAGGCCATGGACGGAGCCGGTGCGTCAAAACTCGTCCACTACACGACCGACATGATCTACGGCCACACGGTCACGCAGCCGATGACCGAGGAGCACCCGGTGGCGCCGCTGGGCGAATATGGCTGGTCGAAGCAAAAGACAGAGGAGTTGGCGGCCGAATGGCGCAAGCGCGGCATGTCGATCTCGCTGTTTCGCCCGCGCCTGATCATCGGCCCCGGCCGGCTCGGCATTCTGGAGAAACTGTTCAAGCTGATCGACTGGAACCTTCCCGTGCCGATGATCGGTTCGGGCAGGAATCCTTATCAGTTCATCTCGGTGTTCGACTGCGCCGAGGCCGCGCGCGCGGCCTGGAAGGCCGGTGTGCCTAATGAGGCCTATAATCTGGGTTCGCTCAACCCGCCGCCGGTCAAGAAATTGCTCGGCGATTTGATCAGGCATGCCGCCTCGAAATCGATCCTGATCCCGACACCGGGCTGGGCGGTCAAGCGCACGCTGGACCTGCTTGACCTCTTGAACATGCCGATCATGGACCCGGAACAGTATCTGATCGCCGACGAGGACTGCGTGCTCGACGTGTCCAAGGCCGGGCGTCAGCTCGGCTGGGTGCCGCAATATCGCGACGAGGACATGCTGATCGCCGCCTACAGCGAGTACCGCGCAAAGAAAGCCGGTCACGCCGTCGCCACCAAACATGTGCCCGCCGAATAGCGGCTCGCAAAACAGCTTTCGTTGCGCTCGATCCTGGTCGTGCGTGCAGACAGGAGATTGAAATGACCGTCATGGCCAAGCCCGAACAGACCAATTTGCGCACCATGGTCAGCGCGCCGTCGCTGTCGCCCGCCACCATCGCCAAGCCCGATTTGATCAGCGTCGAGCAGGCCAAGGCGATGGACGTTGCCCGCATGACCGACCTGTTCAAGGCGCATCTCAACCCCGGCCAGCTGCACTTCATGAAGCTGCTCGGCTTCCACAAGATCAAGATCGAGCGTGCCGAAGGCATGTTCTACATCGACCAGAACGGCCGCAAGATCCTCGACTTCTTCGGCGGCTTCGGTTCGCTGGCCTTCGGCCACAATCATCCGCGCATTCTGGAAGCACGCAAGAAATTCCAGGAGGAGAAGCGCCAGGAAATCGCCATCGCCTTCATGTCGCAATATGCGGCAGCGCTTGCGCACAACATCGCCAAATGCTCGCCCGGCGATCTCGACATGGTATTTTTGGGCTCGTCCGGTTCGGAAGCGATGGAAGCGGCGGTGAAGCTCGCCGAGCGCGCGGCCGGTCCGAAGCGGCCGAAGATCGTCTATGCCGAGAATTCCTTCCACGGCAAGACCAAAGGCGTGCTGGGCATCACCGACGGGCAGCTTTACCGCGCGGATTTCAAGGTGGCCGAAAACACGGTCCGCATCCCGTTTGCCGACATCGAGGCGGTCGAGCGCCTGTTCCGCTCCGATCCGGAGATCGGGGTCATCGTGCTTGAAACCATCCAGGGCGGTGGCGGCATCATTCAGGCGCCGGCCGAATATTGGCAGAAGCTGCGCGCACTGTGCGACCAGTATGGCGTGTTGTGGGTCGCCGACGAAGTGCAGTGCGGCTATGGCCGGTCAGGCCGCTTCTATGCTTTCGAGCATTACGGCGTCATTCCCGATGTGACAGCGCTGGCCAAATCGCTTGGCGCCGGCAAGGCCGCGGTCGGCGCGATGATCGCGCGGCGCGAGGTTTATATGAAGGCCTATGGCACGCCGAAAACGGCGATGATCCATGCCATGGCGACCTTCGGCGGCATGGGCGAGGCCTGCGTCACCTCGATCGAGGGGCTCAACGTGCTCTACGACGAGGGGCTGATCGACAATGCCGCCGTCACCGGCGACTATTTGCTGCAGCGCCTGCAGGCGCTCAGGGAAAAGTACCCGAAGATCATCAAGGAGGTGCGCGGCAAGGGTTTTATGATCGGCCTGGAGTTCCACGACTTCTCGCAGACCTTGCCGATGGTGCTGCGGCCGATCGTCAGCGTGCTCGACGACAAGCTGAAGGGTTCGCTGTCGGGCTTCATCGGGGCGTTGCTGCTGCGCGACTACGATGTGTTAGTCGCCTTCACCGAATACAACCGCAACGTCATCCGGCTCGAGCCGCCGCTGATCTGCCAGCGCGAGCATGTCGACCGCTTCGTCGATGCCTTCGACAACCTGCTGTCGCGCGGCATCGTGGGAATCGTGAAGGATTTCGTCAAAAGCCAGGTCCGTTAAGCGCTCGCTGGATACAACGATGCTGACCAAGTCGCCCGCTCCACAAAACCCAGTCGACCGGCTCACCGAGCCCGTTCTGACGTGGGGCGAGGGGACTTATGCGCGGCTGGCAGCACCGATCGGCGCGGCGGCTTTCGCGCTTTACATTCTTTTTACAGCGTTCACCGCATGGGTGATGCCCGACGCCAACTGGGACATGCTGCCCTATCTCGCTATAGCGGGGGAAGGCACCTATCCCGATGCACAGGCGCTGCATGACTATGCCTACAGCACTGTCAAATCGGGCGTGTCCGCAGGCGACTATAAGGCGCTGACCGACGATGGCGGCGGCTTCCGCAGTCACATGGCGGAGAATGCCGCCGACTTCCATTCACTGCTCGGCATGTACCGGATCAAATTTCTCTACGCCGAGATACTGTCGACGATGAGCGCGGTGATGTCGCCGGTCGAGGCGATGCGCCTGGTCTCAGTGTTCTCGGTTCTGCTGTTCGGCGCGATCGCCCTGATGTGGCTGCGCTCCGAGGGGGCACTGGCCTTGGCGCCTGCGGTCGGCGCGGTGCTGATCATGGCCGATTTCGGCGATGCGGCGCGCGCCTCGACGCCGGATCTGCTCACGTCGGCGCTGTTGCTGGGTGGACTTTACGCCTATGTCCGCGGCCGCGAGGTGGCGACCGCGATCCTGCTCTTCCTCGCCTTCATGGTGCGCCCGGACAATATTGTTTTCCTTGCTGTTTTTGCCGTGCTGCTGGTCGCCTTCCGGCAGAAATCGTGGGGCGCGCTGGCCGGTTTTGCGGCTTCTATCGTCGCCTATTTCGCCATATCGCACTGGGCCCATCATCCCGGCTGGTGGCCGCATCTGTGGTTCTCCAGCATCGAGCAGCATTACAATATGGACGGGTTCGAGCCGCCATTCTCGGTCACCGCCTATCTCAGGGCGTTTGCCGCCTCGCTGCTGCGCGCCGTCAGCTTGAACAGCTGGGTCGGCGTGTCGGTGCTGGCACTGGCCGGCTGGTTTGCCGCCGCCCGCGCCGGCTTCCGCCTCGACCGCCGCGCCGGCATCCTGTTTGCGGCACTGGTGCTCGGCGCGCTGGCGAAGTTCACCGTCTTTCCGATCCACGACACGCGCATCTATTTCCCGCATCTGATCCCGCCATTCCTGCTGCTGGCGACGCCGTTCATGGCGCTGTGGGCAGCCGCGGCTCGTGGCCAGAATCGCGCGCCCTTGCCAATCATTCCCGGAGACAAGCCATGAGTTCGCTATCCAGCCTGGCGCGCGTTGCCCTGTCGCTTGGTCTACCAAGTGGTGTTCTCGATCGCGGGCCGTCGCTGCGCGGCACGAAGTTCCTGGCCAGGGCGGCGCTGAAGGCGCGATTTGGTGGGGCAGGGCGACCGTTCCAGATGGTCAATGTCGGTGCCTGCGACGGTGCGCTGTTCGACGATGTGACGCCGTGGCTGCACCGCATAGCTGGCGCACGCGCGATGCTGGTCGAGCCGATCCCGTACAATCAGAAACGACTGCGCGCCAACTACCCCGACACCAGCCGGTTCATCATCGAGCCGGTGGCGGTGACGAAGACAAAGGGCACGATCACCGTCCACACTTTCGATGCCGCCGCGCTCGAGGCCGGCACGCTGCCCATCGAGTTCATCGGCTGCTCGTCGGTCACCGACACCAATCTGATGTCGGGCAAGAATGCCTGGGGCGAGGCCGACGCCAACTTCAACAAGTTCGCGCCGCATCTCAGGGACATCGAGGTGCCATCCGAGACCTTGCAGACGCTGCTCGACCGCAACGGCATCACCCATATCGACGCCTTCCTCGTCGATTGCGAGGGCGCCGACTGGATCGTTTTCGAACAGCTCGACCTCAAGCGCTACCGTCCCGGCATGATCAAGGTCGAGGTCGGCGCGCTGCCGGCCGCCGAGATCGGCCAGGTCGTGGTCAAGCTGAAGACATCAGGCTATCAGGTCGGCTTCCAGGCCGAGGACATCTGGGCCTTCGCCTGAGTTATAGCCTTACCTTGGAAGGCGAACCGCCAAGGGTCCGACGGGACGCATTCTGCCGTCTGGTCGCTCGGCCTTTTGCCAATGTCGCAAACAGGCTTCATCAGGCCCATCGCTCCGCCCTATAGTCCGCGCGCTTTATCACTTTGGAGTCGCGGGCAATGGCAGAGTTTCCGAAAAAGGCGAAGGTCGTCATCGTCGGCCTGGGCGGTATCGTAGGCGCATCGATCGCCCATCATCTGATCGAACGCGGATGGGACGACATTGTCGGCATCGACAAGTCAGGCATCCCGACCGATATCGGCTCGACCGCGCACGCCTCCGACTTCTGCTACACCACCAGCCATGATTTCCTGTCGTGCTGGACGACGCTCTACTCCATCGATTTCTACGAGAAGATGGGCCACTACGCGCGCATCGGCGGCCTGGAAGTGGCTCGCGTCGGCGATGACAGCCGCATGGAAGAGATCAAGCGCAAGATCGCCTCGGCCAAGGCGTTTGGCACGCGCGCCCGTCTGATCGAACCGGCCGAGATCAAGGAAAAATTTCCGCTCATCGAAGAAGGAATAGTGCAGGGCGGCCTGTGGGATCCCGATGCCGGCCTGGTCATCCCGCGCTCGCAGACGGTCGCCGGCAAACTGGTCGACCAAGCGGAAGCCTCCGGCAAGCTGAAATCCTTCGCCAACACATCGGCCAGGTCGCTCGTCGTCAAGGACGGCCGCATATCAGGCGTGGTGACCGACCGCGGCACCATCGAGGCCGACTATGTCGTCGTCTGCGCCGGGATCTGGGGCCGGCTGATTGCGGAAATGGTGGGCGAAGACCTGCCGGTCATGCCGATCGACCATCCGCTGACCTTCTTCGGCCCCTACAACGAGTTCGCCGGCACGGGCAAGGAGATCGGCTGGCCGCTGCTGCGCGACCAGGGCAACTCGGCCTATATGCGTGACACCGGCGATCCCAAGACCGCCGAGGGCGGGCAGATCGAGTGGGGCTATTACGAAGAGACCAATCCGCGCCTTTGCCATCCGCGCGACCTGCTGGAGAAGGATCAGGCGCGGCTTTCGCCCTCCCAGCGCGACCTCGACATGGAGCAAATCCTGGCACCGCTCGAACGCGCCATGGAACTGACGCCAATCCTGGGCGAACTCGGCTACAATGAGAGCCATTCCTTCAACGGGCTTCTCCAGGTGACGGCTGATGGCGGCCCGTCCATGGGCGAAAGCCAGAAGGTGCGGGGCCTGTGGTATGCCGTCGCCATCTGGGTCAAGGACGGTCCCGGCATGGGCAAGCTGATCGCCGACTGGATGAC
This sequence comes from Mesorhizobium sp. M7A.T.Ca.US.000.02.2.1, assembly GCF_003996995.1. Taxonomy (GTDB): domain Bacteria; phylum Pseudomonadota; class Alphaproteobacteria; order Rhizobiales; family Rhizobiaceae; genus Mesorhizobium. Next base: position 7,470 of record NZ_RZTT01000192.1, read on the forward strand.
CGACGGCCGCACCGCAATCGATCACCATGCCATCGACTATGCACGGTTCTATCCGCACCAGACCAAGGAGCAATTCATCTGGGATCGCTGCACCGAGACGGCGATGAAGGTCTACAATCCGGCGGTGCATCCGCGCGAGCCGTTCTCCAAAGCCCGCAACATCAGGCGCTCGCCGTTCTGGGAACGCGAGAAGGAACTCGGCGGCTATTTCATGGAGCTCGGCGGCTGGGAGCGCGCCCACGGCTATGCCGCCAACGAGCATCTCCTGGAAAAATACGGCAACCGCGTGCCGGTGCGCGAGAACGAGTGGGACAACCGCCATTTCTGGCGCGTCTCCAATGCCGAGCATCTCGCCATGAGCGAGGATTGCGGCATCGTCAACCTGTCGCATTTCGCCATGTACGACATCGAAGGTCCCGACCATGTCGCGCTGCTGGAATGGCTGTGCGCGGCCAAGATCGGCGGCGACAACAACATCGGCAAGGGCATCTACACCCACTTCCTCGACGAGGAAGGCATGGTGCGCGCCGACTTTACCGTCATCCGCATGGCCGACCGCTGTCGTTTGATCGACGGCGCGGACGCCGGTCCGCGCGACTTCCAGTACATGCGCCGCACGGCACAGGACAAAGGTTTCGACGTCACCATCACCGACGTGACGGAAAAATACGTCACCATCGGCATCTGGGGGCCGAACGCCCGGGCGACCTTGCAGAAGGTGGTCGAAAATCCGGACGGGCTCTCTGTTGAGAACTTCCCATTCGCGGCAATCAAGCCGGTCCGCATCGGCGGCAAGGATGTCACCGCTTTCCGCATCTCCTATGTCGGCGAGCAGGGCTGGGAGCTGCATATGCGCTACGAGGACGGCCTGGCCGTCTGGGACGCCTTGCGCTCGACCGGCGTGATGCCCTTCGGCGTTGAGACCTATGCCAACACGCGCCGCATGGAAAAGAGCCTGCGGCTGCAGAACGCCGACCTTTTGACCGAATACAATCTGCTCGAAGCCGATCTTGCACGTCCGAAGGTCAAGGAGAACGATTTCTGCGGCAAGGCGAAGCATGTCGAATATCGCGCCCGCGAGCACCAGCCGGCCATGCTGTGCACGCTGGTGATGACCGAGAATGTCGATGCGAAGGGCGTGGCCCGCTATCCGGTCGGCACGATGCCGGTGATGGACCCGAAGACCGGCGAAACGCTGGTCGACGACCTCGGCCGCCGGTCCTTCACCACCTCGATGGCGTACGGGCCGACCGTCGGCAAGAATATCGGTCTTGCCTATTTGCCGTGGGCGTACGCCCAGGAAGGCCGCAAGCTCACGATCGAGTATTTCGGCGAGACCTATCCAGTCGAAGTCGCCGCCGTCGGCTACAAGCCGCTCTACGATCCGGAGAATTTGAAGCCGCGCAGCTGATTGCTGGCAGGCGCAAGGGCATGAAGGCAAAAGCCCGGCCATCGGCCGGGCTTTTCTCTTTTTAAGCCGGCGGTTTTCGCTTACCCTTGCGGAATGTCTGCTTTTGCCTGTGCTAGACATATGCTTTCGGGCTGTGCCGCGTTCGCGCTGACGCTTTGGTTGGCGCCGGCGTCCCTTGCTGACGAGCCCGTCGATGTCGAGCTGGTGCTGGCCGTCGATGTCTCGTTGTCGATGTCACCGGACGAGCTCGAGATCCAGCGTCATGGCTACGCAGCGGCGCTGACGCACGACAATGTGCTGCAAGCCATTGCCGATGGCGCTTATGGCAAGATCGCCGTCACCTATGTCGAATGGGCCGGCACCACCTGGCAGCGCGTCATCGTGCCGTGGACGGTGATCGCCAGCCGCACCGACGCGGAGCGCGTGGTCGCGCAGTTGTCCGCTCAGCCGCCCAATAGCGCGCGGCGCACCTCGATCTCCGGAGCGCTGGAGTTCGGCAACGACCTGTTCGCCGAAAGCGGCTACCGGGGCACGAAGCGGGTCATCGACATTTCGGGCGACGGCCCCAACAACCAGGGTGCGCCGGTCAACCTGATCCGCGATGGGCTGATCAAGCAAGGCATCGTCATCAACGGCTTGCCGCTGATGACACGAGGCGGCTTCACCGGTGCCTACGACGTCAGCAATCTCGATCGCTACTACAGCGACTGCGTCATTGGCGGTCCCGGAGCCTTCATGATCCCGGTCAATGACTGGACGCAGTTTCCCGAAGCCATCCGTCGCAAACTGGTGCTGGAACTCGCCGGTCCGGCCTCGCCGCAATGGGCGGCGGAAGAGGCCGCGCATCCGCCGGTGATATTGGCGCAGGAGAGGTCCACCACCGACTGTCTGGTCGGTGAGAAAATGTGGCGAAACCGGAGTTGGATGTTCGACAGCCGCTAAAGCTCTTCTCCGTTGAGCGTGATCTTTGGCCGAACCGGGTCCCATTCTTGCCCCGCTGCCTACCTGTTCGGGCTTACGCTCCAGGCTTGCCTCCGCTACCGAAGCAGTGGCAAACTGGGCGGGCCGCGTGATCCAGCCAGGAGCGCGGCCAAACCGAGGAAACACCGATGAGACGTCTTGCCATCCTGACCGCAGTCGCGTCTGTGCTTTATGCCGACGTCGCCAGCGCCCAATACAACCAGGCTGCCTGCATCATGTTCGAGAACGGGAATTTTCGCGGGCGGTCCATCGGCATGGGTGCCGAGGATTCCGTAAATTTTCGTGGCGGCCAGTTTTGGAATGACCGTGTGTCGTCGGTGATCGTTCGCCGCGGCTGCACGCTCGTGGCCTATGAGGATTCTCGGATGGGCGGCCGCTCGATCGAGATCACGCGCAGGATCCGCAATTTGGGCGGCAGTGACTGGAACGACCGTATCTCCTCGGCGGAATGCACCTGCGACGACTACTGAGGTTCAGGCGGCGGAGCGCAGACCGATTACGTGTGCCTCAAAGGTTCCGTAAATCCTTTACAAGCACATAGAGGTGTAGCGGGTCGGTTGGGGATTGAATGAAACCATAACGCTCGTAAAAGGCGCGGGCATTGTGATCCTTGGCATGTACGGTCACCGCGCGGATGCCTGCAATGTCAGCCGCCTGCAGGCTGCGCAGGATGGCATCGCGCAGCATTCCGCCGCCAACGCCTTTGCCCTGCCAGTTCAGGCTGACCGCGAGACGCGCCAGCAGCATTATCGGAACCGGATGGCGCGCAAGGCCTTTCGTCAACCGCTCGGGCGCACCATCATAGGCGACTTCACCAACCACGAGCGTATAGAAGCCGACCACATCTTCGCCGGAGAGACCAATATAGGTTTGCGAAGCATTTGCTTGCTGGTTTTGAAGTGCGTACCTGGCGAGAAACCTATTGAGCGGCAGTTCGCCGCAATCGAACACATCCACCAAATGCGTGCGAGCCAGTTTCTCGATACGAAACCGGCTCACGCTGGATCGCGGCCGGAAAAGATGCTCGGTTCACTCAGCAGGCGCTTCAGGCGCGGAAGATCTCGCGTGGGGGCATCCAGCGCCGCGATGAACGCAGCCCATTTTTCTGCGTCGAGGGAGAAGCTGTGTCGGTCCGCCAGTGTTTCCTCGGCGCGCCCAAGTGCACTTTCAAGGACAAAATCACTCAGCGAACGGCGTTCAACGGCGGCTGCGGTCGCGAGCGTCCGCTTTGCTTCGACGGTAAGACGCAAGTCCAGTTTTTCGGATCGAGTCGTTCTCGTGGTCATGTGACACCTTTCGACATAAGGATATCACATTTTGCCAGACAATGTCATGACAATTCTCTAAGGGATATCGGATCAGGCCGCCAGCAGCTGCTTGCGGTCGACGCGCTCCTGCTGCGGCGAGCGGGCGTAGAGTTCTCGGTAGCATTTGGAGAAATGCGAGGCCGAGACGAAGCCGCAGGCGACCGCCACCTCGACCACCGGCATCGACGACTGGATCAGCAGATGTCGGGCGCGGTCAAGCCGGATTTCGAGATAATAGCGGGCGGGGGAGCGGCCCATCTC
>NZ_RZTT01000193.1 GCF_003996995.1 Mesorhizobium sp. M7A.T.Ca.US.000.02.2.1
GTTGCGTACCAGTGCGTCGAACTTGATGCCGAGTTCGTGCTGCGCCGCCGCCACCTCATGGTGATGCTTTTCGACGCGCACGCCCATCTCGGCGAGCACGGTCAGCATTTCCGAGCGCATGTCCTGCGCGCTGTCGATCGGCGGCACTGGGAAGTAGCCTCCCTTGACGCGCGGACGGTGGCCGAGATTGCCGGTCTCGTAGTCGGTGTCGTCGTTCGACGGCAGTTCCGTGGAGTCGAGCTTGAAACCGGTGTTGTAGGGATCGGCCTTGTACTTCACGTCGTCGAAGACGAAAAATTCGGCTTCCGGGCCGACATAGATGGTGTCGCCGATGCCTTCGGCCTTCATGTAAGCCTCGGCCTTCTTGGCCGTGCCGCGCGGATCGCGGTTGTAGGATTCACCCGAAACCGGATCGAGGATGTCGCACAGGATGACCATGGTCGACTGGGCGAAGAACGGATCCATGTGAACCGTTTCCGGGTCGGGCATCAGCACCATGTCGGACTCGTTGATGGCCTTCCAGCCGGCAATCGACGAGCCGTCGAACATCACGCCATCGGCGAACATGTCTTCCTCGACCTCGATGACATCCATCGTCACGTGTTGCAGCTTGCCCTTCGGGTCTGTGAAGCGCAGGTCGACGAATTTCACGTCGTTGTCCTTGATCTGCTTCATGATGTCTTTGGCTGTCGTCATGTCGTGTATCCCTGTGTGATGACTTTTTTTGATGATGACGTTTTCAGGAGGATGGGGCGGTCGGTTCAGACCGCGTCCATGCCCGTTTCGCCGGTGCGTATCCGCACGACTTCCTCGATGTTGGAGACGAAGATCTTGCCGTCACCGATGCGGCCCGTCTGGGCCGCCTTGCGGATGGCCTCGATGGCGCCTTCGACCGCGTCGTCGCCAAGCACGACCTCGATCTTCACCTTGGGCAGGAAATCGACGACATATTCGGCGCCGCGGTAGAGTTCGGTATGGCCCTTCTGACGACCGAAGCCCTTTGCCTCGGTGACGGTTATGCCTTGCAGTCCGGCCTCCTGAAGCGCTTCCTTCACTTCGTCCAGCTTGAATGGCTTGATGATCGCTTCGATCTTTTTCATGTAAAAAGTGGCCTCCACTGCCAAAAAAACGGGTTGTGACCCCCCGCTTGCGCCTCCATCAAGCACGAACTGTGCCAATTCAGCGGATTCGAAGCGGTCTCATAAGATTTCAAAGCCGCGCCGCACCGGGATGCAAATTCGCGTCATTCGCTGCACCGGAAGCGGCATGGGCTGCCAAAGCCTACACAGCGCCAGCACCCGCGTCCGCACAAAAATCAGGCATATCGCCTATCCCGCAGGCAATTTTCTGCCCGCGATGCCTATCGTGCCGACGTTATGGCTGCAGATCTCGGCAACTCCCCCTTGTTTGCTTAGGATCGAAATTGGACAATGCGCGATAGCATGCGGATCGGCAATCCATGAGCAACGAACTTCTTTCCCCGGCCGAAATGAGCGAGGCTGATCGGCTGTCGATCGCGGCCGGTCCGGCCGATGGAATCAGCCTGATGCGGCGCGCGGGCGAAGCGGTCGCGGCCGAGGTGCTCAAGCGCTATCCCTCGGCAAAGCACATCCATGTGCTCTGCGGGCCCGGCAACAATGGCGGCGATGGCTATGTCGTCGCACGCCTCCTGGCCGGCAGCGGCGTCGGCACAACGATCTGGTCATCCGGAGCGCCGAGGCCGGAAAGCGATGCGGCGCTCGCCGCCGCGGAATCCCTGGTCAAGTCCCGGCCGCTGTCTGATTTCGACGCCGAATTCGGCTCGATCGTGATCGACGGGCTCTATGGGGCAGGGCTGTCCAAGCCGCTGTCCGGCGATGCCGCGAAAGCTGTCGATACCGTGACAGCCCTGCGCCTGCCTGTGGTCGCGATCGACCTGCCGTCGGGCGTCTCGGGAGCCAGCGGCGAAATATTGAGCAGGGCGTTTCGCGCCGAGGTCACCGTCACCTTCGCGCGGAAAAAGCCCGGCCAATTGCTGCTGCCGGGGCGCGGGCAATGCGGTGAGATCGTGCTCGCCGATATCGGCATCGATGACGGCATCATCGCCCAGCTCGCCGTCTCGACCTTCGAAAATGTGCCGGACCTGTGGTTGCGGGAATTTCCGGTGCCGGCGGTGGACGCGCATAAATACAAGCGCGGCCATGTCGGCGTCTTTTCCGGCGGTCCCAGTGCTACCGGCGCGGCGCGGCTGTCGGCGATGGCCGCCGCGAGAAGCGGGGCAGGGGCGGTCACCGTGCTGTCGCCTGGCAATGCCATGCAGGTGAACGCGATACACCTCACCTCGATCATGCTGCGAGAGGCGGGGTCACTCGAGGAGGTGCAGGAATTTCTGACGGCGCGCCATCCCGAGGCGCTGGTGTTTGGACCGGGGCTCGGGCCAAAGCCCAAGGTCGGCGATTTCGCCCTGCAACTGATCAAGACCTTGGCGGAGGGTGCACGCGCATCGCAAACTGCAAACCACGGAGGAGCGATCGTGCTTGATGCCGATGCCATCACCTCTCTGGCCCATCAGCCGCAGGCGCTGTTCGAAGCCGCCCGTCAGCCAAACGCTCCAGTGTTGGTGATAACGCCGCATGAGGGTGAATTCGGCCGCTTGTTCCCAGATGTGGCCGGAGACAAAACCATGTCGAAGTTGGATAAGGCGCGAGCGGCTGCCGCGCGGGCCAACGCAACGATCGTCTACAAGGGCGCCGACACGGTCATAGCTGCGCCTGATGGCAAGGCAGCCATCAATTCCAATGGTGCGCCGTGGCTGGCCACAGCCGGGTCAGGCGACGTGCTGTCGGGTATCATCGCCGGTCTGCTCGCACAAGGCATGCCGCCCTTCGAGGGCACCTGCGCGGCGGTGTGGCTACACGCTGAAGCCGGCAGCCGGTTCGGACCCGGCCTGATCGCCGAGGATCTGCCGCTGGCGCTGCTGCCGGTGTTGCGTGAACTCTTCGACGCGCGCACGGCCGCTCCATGAGCCGTCCCTTTGCTCTTTTGCTTGCCACTTTCTTTATCGCCTTCGTGGCGTCGACGGCGCGCGCCGAAGGCCCCGTAACCGTCATCGACAATCCGGCGGTGCTCGCCGCGCTCGATGCCGGGGGTTTCGGCTTCGCCGATGTTTTGGGGGTTGACGGCGAGGACGGTCTAAAGACGCTTTACGACGAGGCCCCCGCCTATCACGCCATCGTTGACATCGTTGCCTCCGATGTTGCGGCGCTCCGCGCCGAGATGAAGGCCGGCGGGCGGCCGCTCTACGAGGTGACAGACGGCAATGTCGGCCGCATCATGGACGTGCGCTGGCTGAAGACCGACGCCGCGCGCTTCCGTCTGGTCGGCGTCGTCAACCGGCTCGACCGTCGCGATTTCATGCCGCTGCAAGGCGACAGGAGCTGCGGCGAGGTGCGCTTCATCTACCGCCTGGCCTACAGTTTTCGCAAGAACGGCAAGCTGCTGGCATCACGCCTGCCTTTCAACTTCAATGCCGTCTACAGCGCCGCGCCCGATGCCGATGGCGGCTGCGTCGGCACTGCCGGACGCTGGGCGCCACAGCTTGACGAGAGCGTCGATGCCGGCTGGCTGACCGGCGGGCCGCTGGAGAAGGCCGGGCTGACCTTCAAGCAACTGGAGCTCAACGCGCAGGTGGTGCGCTTCCCGTCCGGCCAGGAAACCGAGTTCGGCGGGCAGGCGGCCTATCTCATGCGGGTATTCGGCATCTATGGCGCTGCTATCAGCGAGAAGCCGCTGGAGAACACGCCCGACACCGCACGGCTCTCGCAGGACGCGGCGCTGAAAGCACGGCTTGCCGCCTATGTCGGCGCCAATCTGCCGGCGGTCGACGAAGGCGTCTATGAAATCCCCGACGAGTTCCTGGCCAGAAAGATCATTTCATGGTCGACCTTCGGCAGCGCGCGGCAGGCCAATCATCCGTTTACGCAATTATTCCAGCCCAAGGAATTCGCACCGCTCGACTATTCCGCGCTGAAACTGGTGCGCACGCCGGAAGCGCTGGTCGAGCGGCTGGACAACGGCGCCTGCCAGGGTTGCCATCAGGCCGGTTCGACCGCCGGTTTCCATTTCATCGGGCTAGACGACAAGACGACATCGCCGTTGAACCGCATCGAGGTCGGGATTTCGCCGCATCTTCATGCCGAGATCCCGCGGCGCCAGGCGTGGCTCGCCGCCACGGCCGAAGGCAAGCAGCCGAACCGCTTCCGTCCGCTCTCCTTTGCGCCGCCGGCGGTCTGGACGAACGCCGACGCGGTCGATTACGCGCCGGCGGAGATGGCCATGCCGTGCCTGATGCCGGAAGATGCCGCGCGGTTCGGCGCGACCTGGCAATGCGACGGCGGCACCGTCTGCACGCCGCTGGCCACCGCTTCAGGCGTGCACACGAAACTGGCGCAATGCCTGCTGCCCAAGGACAGCGAAAAAATGTTTTCCGGCCACCCCTGCCTGACCGGCTCGATCGCCAGCAACGCGGTGCAGCCTTTCAACGACCGCTACAGCAGATCGGGCCAGTTCGCGGCCTTCGCCCCGGATGTCTCGCGCACCGCCTATACCTGCCGGCCGCCGAAGATCGGCGTGCCGGGCGGGATCGCTTATCGCGGCTGCGACGACAAGGACCGCGACTTCGCGGCCTTCAAAGCCGGCAAGCCGATGCCGAACGAGATTTGCGGGCTGGTCGGCGGCAAGAAATTCGATATCTGCGTGGCCACCAACAATTTCGACCAATGTCTTGGCGGCGCCGTCAATCGCGGCAACCGGCCGGCCTGTTCGGCCGATCATTTCTGCCGCGAGGACTATATGTGCCAGTCACTGCCGCCTGACACGCCGGGCATCGGCAAGGTGAAAGGCATCGGCTTCTGCTCGCCGACTTACTTTATCTTCCAGATGCGTATCGACAATCACGCGACGCCATGGGGCAGCCCTGTCCGCGCCACCATGGGGGCAGGATTTGGCGCGGCGGAAGAGGAGTGAGCTGCCCGACCGTTACCTCGGATAGATGCCCAGCCACGCCTCACAGCGGGATGTTGTCGTGCTTCTTCCAGGGGTTCTGCATATCCTTGTTGCGCAGCATGCGTAGCGCGCGCGCGATGCGGCGGCGGGTCGAGTGCGGCATGATCACCTCATCGACATAGCCGCGCTCGGCGGCGACGAAGGGCGACAGGAAGCGATCCTCGTAAGCCTTTGTATGGGCTGCGATCTTTTCGATGTCACCGATGTCCTTGCGATAGATGATCTCCACCGCCCCCCTGGCACCCATCACCGCGATCTGCGCCGTCGGCCAGGCATAGTTCATGTCGCCGCGCAGATGCTTTGACGCCATCACGTCATAGGCGCCGCCATAGGCTTTGCGGGTGATGACGGTGATCTTCGGCACGGTGGCCTCGGCATAGGCGAACAGGAGTTTCGCGCCATGCTTGATCAGCCCGCCATATTCCTGCGCGGTGCCAGGCAGGAAGCCCGGGACATCGACGAAGGTGACGATCGGGATCGAAAAACAGTCGCAGAAGCGCACGAAACGGGCCGCCTTGCGGCTGGCGTCGGAATCGAGCACGCCGGCCAGTACCATCGGCTGGTTGGCGACGAAGCCGACGGTGCGGCCCTCGACACGCCCGAACCCGGTGACGATGTTCTTGGCGAAGTTCTGCTGGATCTCGAAGAAGTCGCCTTCGTCGGCAACTTTCATGATCAGTTCCTTGATGTCGTAGGGCTTGTTGGCGTTGTCGGGAATCAGCCGGTCGAGCGACAAATCATGATCGGTGACCGACTGGTAGCATTCGATCTCGGGAAGCTCCGATGTGTTGGAAGCCGGCAGCAGGTCGACCAGCCGGCGCATCTGCAACAGCGCCTCGACATCATTGTCATAGGCGCCGTCGGCGATCGAGGATTTCATCGTGTGGACGGAGGCGCCGCCGAGGCTCTCGGCGGTCACCGTCTCGTTGGTCACGGTCTTCACCACATCCGGTCCGGTGACGAACATGTAGGAAGTGTCGCGCACCATGAAGATGAAGTCGGTCATGGCAGGCGAATAGACGTCGCCGCCGGCGCACGGCCCCATGATGACGGAAATCTGCGGAATGACGCCTGAGGCCAGCACGTTGCGCTGAAAAATCTCGGCATAGCCGCCGAGTGCTGCCACGCCTTCCTGGATGCGCGCGCCGCCAGCATCGTAGAGGCCGATGATCGGCGCCCGGTTGCGCAGCGCCATCTCCTGCACCTTGATGACCTTCTCGGCATGCGCTTCCGACAGCGAGCCCCCGAATACGGTAAAGTCCTTGGCGAAGAGGTAGACCGGGCGGCCGTTGACGGTGCCCCAGCCGGTGACGACGCCGTCGCCGGCGATCTTGGTGTTCTCCATGCCGAAGTCGGTCGAGCGGTGCTCGACATACATGTCGAATTCCTCGAACGAGCCCTCGTCGAGAAACACCTCGATGCGTTCGCGCGCGGTGAGCTTGCCCTTCTTGTGCTGGGCATCGATGCGAGCCTGGCCGCCGCCCATGCGGGCAATCTCGCGGCGGCGCTCGAGTTCCTTGAGAACGTCTTTCATCGATTACCTCCCAAGCCAGTGGCATTTCGTGGTAATCGTGCCGGCAAGCGAGCGCAAGCGCGCTTGCGCCACGGGTTTTGTTGCGCTGCAGCATGACGCCCCTTGCATTTGGCGGCGAACTCAGCCATATGCAGCCCATAGGCGCTTGGGCCGGGAACGAATCCGGCCTTCTCGACGAATGAGACTGGTTGCGTCTGTTTTCCCTCTTTCCGGTATATCGGCCCTTTTTCCGGTAAATCACAAAGCGGCGAAAAAGCCCCGTGGCATGATGCCTGCGGGCACGACAGCGCAGCCGAGTGGACGAATACGTCCGCCCGCCTTGTCGTTCATCACAGATTTTTCGACGGCAGGTTGCGCCCTGCCGCCATCGATGTTTGCGGCCAGAAGCCGCGTGAAAGAAGATTATTTTGACCAACGAAAACACTTTGCCCGGTAGCACTGCGGAACTCACCGGTTTTGCGGCACTGGGTATTACGGGCGCGCTGCTCAAGGCCACCCACAACGCCGGCTTCGCCGAGCCGAAGCCGATCCAGGCACAGGCGATCCCGCCTCAGATGGAAGGCCGTGACATTTTCGGCATCGCCCAGACCGGCTCCGGCAAGACCGCAGCCTTCGCGCTGCCGATCCTGTCGAAGATCATTGCGCTTGGCACCAAGCGCCGGCCGAAGACGGCGCGTGCGCTGATCCTGGCGCCGACGCGCGAACTCGCCGTGCAGATCGAAGACACGATCAAGATCCTCGCCAAGGGCGCGCATGTCTCGACCGCGCTTGTGCTCGGCGGCGTGTCCCGCTTCAGCCAGGTGAAGAAGGTTGCTCCCGGCGTCGACATCCTGATCGCCACGCCCGGCCGTTTGACCGACCTGGTGCGTGAGGGCGACCTCGTGCTTGCCGACACCAAATGGCTGGTGCTGGACGAAGGCGACCGCATGCTCGACATGGGCTTCATCAACGACGTCAAGCGCATCGCCAAGGCGACGGCGCCCGACCGTCAGACGGTGCTGTTCTCGGCGACCATGCCCAATGAAATCGCCGAACTGGCCAAGGGCCTGCTGAAGAACCCGATTCGTGTCGAAGTCGCGCCGCAAAGCACGGCGGCGGCCGAGATCGTGCAGGGCGTCGTCTTTGCCCGCACCAAGCAGAAGCGCCAGGTTCTGTCGACGATGCTCGCCGATGAAGCGATGAAGTCCGTCATCATCTTTTCGCGCACCAAGCATGGTGCCGACAGGGTGACCAAGGACCTCGAGCGCGACGGCTTCAAGGCCGCCGTCATCCACGGCAACAAGTCGCAGAATGCCCGCCAGAAAGCGCTGAACGATTTCCGCGACGGCTCGGTGCGCATTCTGGTGGCGACCGACATTGCGGCGCGCGGCATCGACGTCCCCGGCATCAGCCATGTCGTGAATTTCGACTTGCCTGATGAAGCCGAGAGCTATGTCCACCGCATCGGCCGCACCGGCCGCAACGGCATGGACGGCATCGCGATAACGCTTTGCGATCCTTCCGAGAACAGCAAGCTGCGCCAAGTCGAGCGCATCATCCGCACCAAGCTGCCGATCGTTGCCGACCATCTCGGCAGCCCCGATCCGCTGCGCAATCCGGCTGAAAAGAACGAGCGTTTCGAGCCGGCCAATGATCGCAACGACCGCAATGGCCGTCGCGACGGCAGGCGGCCCGGTGGCGAGAACAAGGGCAACGGCTTTGGCAAGAAGCGCTTCGGTGACAAGCCTGCCTTCGCCGGCGAGCGCAAGCCGGATGGCGCCAAGCCGGCCTTCAAGGGCAACAACAAGCGTCGCTTCGGCGGCAAGCGTCCGGCTGCGCGGGCTGCGTAAGCCAGATCGCGTTGTAGTCAGTCAGGCTTAGCCTGGCTGATTGCCGGGACAGACCAAGGAAAGGGCGGCTGAAGCGATGCTTCGGCCGCCCTTTTTCGTCGGCTTACTTCACCACCGCTTCGATCCAGACGGCGATCCTTTGCGCCAGAAACGCCGTGGTCGATGGCGACAGCGCGTCGCCGGCAATGACGTGATTGTCCGGGTCGCCGGTGTCATCGACCGGAACCAGTTCATGCGGCGCGCCCCAGCGCCCGGCAATCTCGCGGGTGCGGTCGGCCCGCACCACTTTGTCCGAATCAGAAAAGATGAACAAAGCAGGGATGGTCGCCTTCTCCACCGGCGCGCCATAGGCAAGCTCGGTCAGCGCCTGCATCGGCAAGGTTGCTTCGATCGGATAGCGGGTGGTCCAGAATTTTTCATTCAGCGCGTTGCGTGGCACGAAGCTATGTTCCTTGCCGGCGACCAGCCTGGCGATTTGTTTGCCCCACGGCATGGTCAGGATCTCGGCGCCCGAAGCCTTGACGCCGAAGTTCGGGGAGATGAACGCAATCGCCGCCACCCCGTCCGATGCACCGGGCTGCGTTGCCGCCCAGACCGCCAGCGAGCCGCCGGTCGACGTCGAGATGATGATCACCTTGTCGCCGATCGCCCGGCCGATGGCGAGCGCTTCCTCATAGTCGTTGATCCAGGCGTTGATGCTGCCTTGCGTCATCGCCGCGCCATCCTGCCCGTGACCGGTGAGCCGGGTGTAGAAGAGATTGGCATCAAGCTGTTCCGCCACTTCGTCGGGCAGCGGGCGGACCTCGCCCTTGGATGCGGAAAAGCCGTGGATGTAGACGATCGACAGCGGCGTCCTGGCATGCACCAACGGATCGGCCCAGACGATCTCTTTTTCCAGCCCGTCACGGATTCCGGGGATGGCGGCTTCCGCCTTTGCCACATAGGCCTGCGGATCGTCAGCGATGAGCGAGGGATCGAAACGGATCGTGGTGTCGACGCGAACGCGCGGGCCGAGCACGAAGGCCAGTGCGAGAATGGCGATCAGGCCCAGCACAGCAAGCACGATCCGTCGCCCCATCGCAGACTCCACGCAGCACTTGTCTCAACCATGACCAAGGCGGCCCGAAACGGTGAGCCTGCCAATTTCGCCGGCGTCCTATTCGATCGGGGGCTTGCGGTCGTAATGCAGCGGCCGCGCCTTCCAACCGGTCATCAGGCTGATAAACCCTCTGCACAGCGGTCTCGGCAGCAGGCCGAGCAGTTTCAGGGGCCAGCTGGTCCGGCGCGGGAAATGGACTTCGAAGCCGCCCGACTTGATGCCCCGCGCCATGCGGCGCGATGCGCGGCTGACCGGCATCAGTCCCGGCATGGGCAGCATGTTCTTCTCGGTCAGTGGGGTGTCGATGAAGCCGGGATTGAACACCTGGATACGCACGTTCATCTTGTCGAAATCATACTTCAGCGACTCGGCCAGGATGTTGATGGCCGCCTTGGTGCCGCCATAGGCGGCCGTTGTCGGCCAGCCGAAATAGGATGTCACCGAGCCGACCAGCACGACATGGCCGCGCGCCCGCACACGCATGCGTTCGACCGCGGGCACGAGGCCGTTGATGATGCCGAAATAATTGACCTCGAAGGACCGGCGAAAGTCGTTGACGACAAGATTCTCCCCCGGCGTCGAAATGTAGTTCCCTGCATTGAAGATGGCGAGCACGATGGGACCGAGCTCCTTCTCGATCGCGGCGACGGTTCTTGCCATGCGCGGCTCGTCGGTGACATCGCAGGGAAAGGCCGTGACACTGCCCGGCATCTGCGCGGTCTCGACGACAAGCGTGTCGATCGGATCGTCGTCAAGCGCCGTCACCGCGACGGCATAGCCCTGGGAAGCAAGATCCCTGGCCAGCGCACGGCCGATGCCGCTTGAGCCGCCCGTGATCCAGGCGACGCCGTGCTTCGGGTTAGCCCGGTAGAGTGTCATGCTGCGCCCTGTCGACTTGTTGGTGCTTTGCTCTAGAGCGGTTCACCGTTTCACGGAAACGGCGAACTGCCCTATCTCCTTGTTTCTACGCAATTCCGGACGGAAAACCGTTTCACACTTTTCCTGGAATTGCTCTAGCGGTGAAGAAATCGAATGAAAAGCCGCTTTTCAACGTCAGCCGGAAATCAACAGTGGCGCAAGAGGCCAGCCTCGTGAAGCGCCGACGCAACAACAGCACTGCAAATGCGACTGGACCAGACAAATTCTTGCCTTGAAACCGCAGCTTCGGGTTTCTAGGGTTTCGGCGCACCTACACAAGGAATCCTGAATGCCCCGTTCTGTGATCGACGCGATCGGCAACACGCCTCTGATCCGCCTCAACAAAGCTTCGGAACAAACCGGTTGCGAGATCCTGGGCAAGGCCGAATTCATGAATCCCGGCCAGTCGGTCAAGGATCGTGCGGGCCTGTTCATCATCCGCGACGCCGAGAAGCGCGGGCTGCTGAAGCCCGGCGGCGTGATCGTCGAGGGAACGGCGGGCAATACCGGCATCGGGCTGACGCTGGTCGCCAAGGCGCTCGGCTACCGGACCGTCATCGTCATTCCCGATACGCAGAGCCAGGAAAAGAAGGACACGATCAAGCTGCTCGGCGCTGAGCTGATCGAGGTGCCGGCCGTGCCCTACAGGAATCCCAACAACTACGTGAAACTGTCGGGGCGGCTGGCCGAGCAACTGGCAAAGATAGAACCGAACGGCGCCATCTGGGCCAACCAGTTCGACAATGTCGCCAACCGTGACGGCCATATCCGCACCACCGCGGAGGAGATCTGGAGCCAGACCGGCGGCAAGGTCGACGGTTTCGTGTCGGCGGTCGGTTCTGGCGGCACGCTGGCCGGCGTCGCCTCCGGACTGAAAGCCAAAAGCCGGGATGTGAAGATCGCGCTCGCCGATCCGCTGGGGGCCGCGCTCTATTCTTTCTACACCAGCGGCGAGC
>NZ_RZTT01000194.1 GCF_003996995.1 Mesorhizobium sp. M7A.T.Ca.US.000.02.2.1
GGCATTCCTGGCCAAGAAGGGCAAGAGCACGCAGGCAACCCAGGTGGCCGATGCCAAGCCGGCCAAGAAGCTGGTTGCCAAGATCATCGAACCAATCGAACCGATCGCGCCGATCCAGTCGGCCGAGCCGCTTCCGGCAGAGGCGATGAACATCGCCCTGACCGGCAACAATGGCGAGTTGCGCAGCGAGGTCATCGGCCAGAAGCAGCCGAGCAGCGGCGGTTTGTTCGCCGGTCTCTTCGGCGGTAGCTCTTCCTCTTCGTCAATTTCATATCTCCCCGAGACACGGGCTCTCGACCAGGCTCTCGCCAAGAGGGAAGCCAAGAAGCAGTTCAAGGTGAAGCCGGAATTCGTGCCGCAGGACGTGGAATTCAGCGGTTACGCTGCCGGTACCATCGTTATCGACACCAGCGCGCGCCGCCTCTACCTCGTCGAATCGTCCTCCACCGCGCGCCGCTACGCCATCGCGGTCGGCCGCGACGGCCTGCAGTTCAAGGGTACGGTTGCAGTCGGTGACAAGCAGGAATGGCCGCGCTGGATCCCGACGCTGGACATGCAGAAGCGCGAGCCGAAGCATTACGGCCAGTATAAGGACGGTATGCCCGGCGGTGGCCAGAATCCGCTCGGCGCGCGCGCCATCTATCTCTATGACGGCAAGAAGGACACGCATCTGCGCATCCACGGCACCATTGCGCCGCAGTCGATCGGAACCAGCGCTTCGAATGGTTGCTTCCGCATGATCAACGAGCACGTCATGGACCTTTACAGCCGCGTCAGGGTTGGCACCAAGGTCGTCATCATCTGACGTTTTCGTCATCCTGCCGAAAGGGCCGGCTCAGCCGGCCCTTTTGTTTTGCCTTGTTCACGATCCAAGCGCCTTCTTGGGAAAAAAGCTTCGCGGCGGTTTTTTCTCTGGCGGAATCAATCCGGCCGCGTTAAGCGATGACTCCCATGGCGCGATATGTATTCATCACAGGCGGCGTGGTTTCCTCACTTGGAAAAGGCATTGCCGCAGCGGCCCTTGGGGCTCTCCTGCAGGCGCGAGGCTATCGCGCACGCATCAAAAAACTCGATCCCTACCTGAATGTCGATCCAGGCACGATGTCGCCGTATCAGCATGGCGAAGTCTTCGTCACCGACGACGGCGCGGAAACCGATCTCGATCTTGGCCATTACGAGCGCTTCACAGGCCGCTCCGCCAACCAGCAGGACAACATCACCACCGGCCGCATCTACAAGAACATCATCGAGCGCGAGCGGCGCGGCGACTATCTCGGCGCAACCGTGCAGGTCATCCCGCACGTCACCGATGAGATCAAGAATTTCGTTCTCAACGGCAATGACGACTATGATTTCGTGTTGTGCGAGATCGGCGGCACGGTCGGCGACATCGAGGCGATGCCATTCCTGGAAGCTATTCGCCAGCTCGGCAACGACCTGCCGCGCAACAACGCCGTCTACGTCCATCTGACGCTGATGCCCTACATCCCGACGGCAGGCGAGCTGAAGACCAAGCCGACTCAGCATTCGGTCAAGGAGCTGCGCGGCATCGGCATCGCGCCCGATATCCTGCTGGTCCGTGCCGACCGCGCCATTCCCAAGGAAGAGCGCAGAAAACTGTCGCTGTTTTGCAATGTGCGCGAAAGTGCCGTGATCCAGGCGCTCGACGTGCCGCATATCTACGATGTGCCGATGGCATACCATAGGGAAGGGCTCGATTCGGAAGTGCTGGCCGCCTTCGGCATCGATCCGGCGCCGAAGCCTCGCATGGAGCCGTGGCAGGCGGTATCCAACCGCATCCACAATCCGGAAGGCGAGGTCACCATCGCCGTTGTCGGCAAATATACCGGCCTCAAGGACGCCTACAAATCTCTGATCGAGGCGCTCTCGCATGGCGGCCTTGCCAACCACGTCAAGGTCAAGCTCGACTGGATCGAATCGGAGATCTTCGAAAAAGAGGATCCGACGCCCTGGCTGGAAAAGGTGCATGGCATCCTGGTTCCCGGCGGTTTTGGCGAGCGCGGCTCGGAAGGCAAGATCCTGGCGGCGAAGTTCGCGCGTGAGCGCAAGGTGCCGTATTTCGGCATCTGCTTCGGCATGCAGATGGCCTGCATCGAGGCGGCGCGGTCGCTGGCCGGCGTCGAACACGCGTCTTCGACCGAGTTTGGTCCGACCGAGGAACCGGTGGTCGGCCTGATGACCGAATGGCTGAAAGGCAACATGCTGGAGAAGCGCCGCGAAACCGGCGATCTCGGCGGCACGATGCGGCTCGGCGCCTATCAGGCCGAACTCGCCAAGGGCTCCAAGATCGCCGAGATTTACGGCGACACACAGATTTTCGAGCGCCATCGCCACCGCTACGAGGTCAATGTCGACTACAAGGAGCGGCTTGAGGATTGCGGCCTGGTGTTTGCCGGCATGTCGCCCGACGGCGTGTTGCCGGAAACGGTCGAATACCCAGACCATCCGTGGTTCATCGGCGTGCAGTATCACCCGGAACTGAAAAGCCGGCCGCTCGAGCCGCATCCGCTGTTCGCCAGTTTCATCGAGGCGGCCGTGGAGCAGAGCCGGCTGGTGTAGCGATCAGGTCGGGCGCAATGCAGACCTATGTCGCACTGCTTTACAGCATTATCCTGGCCGAGGGGCGACGGGTCGTCATGGCCGACCTCAAGGCCATGGCCGAAGAGCTCGGGCTGAACAACCCGCGCACGCTGGTGGCGACGGGCAATCTGGTCTTCGAGGCACCGGCAACTGATATCGCCGACCTCGAACAGTGGTTGGAGGCTGCCTTTGAAAAAACCTTCGGCCGCCATGTCGATATCATCGTGCGCGGTGCCGAGGACTGGCTGAAGCTTGCCGCCGGCAATCCGTTCCCGGCCGATTCGGCTAAAGCAGGCGATCAGGTGGCCGTACGGGTGATGCGTAAGCCTGCGCCCGAGCAGGCCGTGACGGCACTGCAGGCCTATGCCGCCGAGGACGAGAAAATGACTTCGCTCGACGGCGACATCTGGGTCGTCTTTTCGCGAGAGAGACCAAGCTCGCGGCTGCTTGCGGCAATGAACCACAAGCGCATGGGCATCGGCACGTCGCGCAACTGGAACACGGTGCGCAAATTGGCCGAGATGATCGGGTAGTTGGGGGCGGCTTTGCGCCGCCCCTTGGTGGCTCGTCAGGCTTTCGCGGTCCTGGCGCCGGCGCCCAAAGCGGCGGTGCGCAGCACGTAGTAGATGATGCCGGCAATCGCCACGCCGAAGAACCAGCCATAGACGCCCCACCAGGACGGCAGCCAGTTGGTGAAGTTCGGCAGGATCGACGAGAAGATGGCGCCGATGCCGGCGGCGATGAAGGCGTTGACGTGCCAGCCGCCCTGGAAACGAAACTCGCCGTCCTCGCGATAAAGCGCCTCGACGTCGACCTCGCCCTTCCGGATAAGGTAGTAGTCGACCATCATCACGCCGAAGATCGGCCCCATTGTCGCGCCGATGATGTTGACGAAGGAAGCGGCACTGCCTTCCCACGGCGCGAAGGGGTAAAGCAGCAGGGCAATCACGGCCGCGATATAGCCGCCCTTCTTGAAGTCGATCTGCCTGGGAAAGACGTTGGAGAAGTCGAAGGCCGGCGAGACGAAGTTTGCCACCACGTTGATGCCGAGGGTTGCCACGGCAAAGGTCAGGGCTGCGAGCGCTGCCAGGAACCAGCTGTCGAATTTCGCCGAGATCTGGTCGGGATGCAGCAGCACCTCGCCATAAACGTCAAAGGCGGCAATGGTGGTGACGCCGGCGACCAGCGAGAACAGGATCAGGTTGATCGGCAGGCCCCAGATGTTGCCCTTGCGCAGCGATGCCTTGTCCGGCGCGTAACGGGCGAAATCGCAGAAGTTGAGATAGAGCGCCGAGAAATAGGTGACCCAGATCGCCGCCACCGCAAACAGCGAGGTCCACGATCCCGGCGTGCCCGGCACGCCCGCGTCCTTCGTCTTGTCCAGCAGCACGTCCATCGGGATATCGCTGGTGAAGGCAAATCTCCCGGATTTGACGCAGAGATAGATCGCCAGGATCAGCATCATCACCCAAACCGCGGGGCCGGCCCAGTCCTGGAAGCGGCGCACCGTTTCCATGCCGTTCTGGATGATCAGCAGTTGCAGCCCCCAGATGACCACGAAGCAGATCACCTCCAGGCCGGTATGGCCGAGGAAATGCGTGCTGGCGTTGAAATCGGCGAACCATTGCGTGCGGATCAGCAGCGCCACGATCGCGCCCGAGGCGGCGGCCGTCTGCGCGCCGTACCAGAAACAGGCGACGATGGCGCGCACCAGTGCCGGTATGTTGGCGCCCCAGATGCCGAAAGAGGCGCGGGCAAGCACGGGGTAGGGCACGCCCGTCTTCACGCCGGCATAGCCGACCATGTTCATCAGCACATAGATGATCAGCGAGCCGATACCGATGGCGATGATGAAGTTGACGAAGCCGCCGCAAAACAGGAACAGACTGGCGGCAAGATAGTAGCCCCAAAGGCTGTGGACGTCCGATGTCCAGACGTTGAAGATCGAGAATGGTCCCCAGTTTCGAACTTTGGCCGGAGCCAGATCCTCGTTGTACAGATCAGGTGAAGCACCCTGTATCGTCATGGCAATGTTCCCCTTTTGCAGCACGCGCCCTCACGCGTTGGCCGCGTGCAGGTTAAGCCTGCCGCAGGGGAACCGACAAGCAACCTATTTGCCGGCTTTGGCCTTAAAGATATTCAATGAGAACTGCGATTATCGATGCAAGGCGATGGTGGGTCATCGCTGAACCCGGCACGGATGATTCGAAGTTCGACGCTGGGCTTCCAATGTGAAGCGGTGGCTGCCGACATCTTCGGTAGGGGCCCTAAGCGATGGCCATCACCTGCTTGTGGTCCGCGACTTCAGCGAGCAGCCAATCCTGAAACAGGCCGGTGCCTGGTTTGTTGCCGATGCTGCGACGCTGATGCAGGTAAATGCCGGCCGGATAGGTGTGGCGGACATGGAACGGCGCGACCAGTTTGCCTTGCTGCAGAAAATCTTGCGCCATGATCGTGTCCGCAAGCGCTATTCCGGCGCCATTGATCGCTTCGCGCATGATGAGCGTACAATCATCCAGTGTTGTGCTGGATTTTGGCGTCGTTTCCAGAACGCCTTCCTGCTCCAGCCAACGCTTCCATCTCATGGTTTCGCATTCATGGATCAGATGATGATTGACCAGATCGGCCGGCGATCGCAGCGGCACAGGCCCTTCCAAAAGCGAAGGCGCACAGACCGGGGTCAAAAGCAGCGGGATCAGCAGCGTCAAAGCCGGGCCGGCCTTGTAGACGAACTCGTCGACAATGGCCAAATCGAAGTTGGCGCGCTTGCCTGAAGTGGAGATCTCCAGATCCACCGACGGATGCAACCGGCGAAAGTTCGGCAACCGGTCCGCCAGCCAAAGGTTCAGAACGGTGGGCACGCACAAGACCCGGACCCGTTGGATCTTGCCGTGGCGCGACCCCTCGGAGAGGCTGACGTCATCGGTGGCGCGCCAGATGGCTTCGAACGCCTCCGAGAGGCTGCGCGCATAGTAGGAGCCCCGGATGGTTGGCGTTATCTGGCGAAAACCGCGTTCGAACAGGTCCTGGCCAAGATTTCGTTCAAGCGCGCGGATGTGGCGGCTGACAGCCGAGGGTGTCAGATGCAGTTCTTCCGCCGCGTCCTTGACGCTGCCGAGGCGAGCGGCGGCCTCGAAAGCGCGCATGCCATTGAGTGAGGGAAGGGCCATTGGCCGATCATGAATTGTCAGTTGAGTTTTTGTCAATCGACATGGGCAGAATTCGCGTTTGATCGCCTGCCCCCTTAGGGGATACCCCAGAAGACAAGAGCAATTAAGTCGTCTCAAGAAGGCGACTGTTTGGGAACACCGGCACCATACCATCGACGGCTGAGACCGGCTTGACCAGTCTCACCGGTGGAGAGCGAAGCTTTGCTCGGTATCGCCGCAATTGGAGAGAGCGCCAGCCTATGCCTCAATCGCCAGCGCCGGTCTTCGAAGCTGCGGAGGAGATTTCCGCGGAAACCTCCGTCGTCGTGATTTTGCAAACTGCCCAACCAGGCTTTGGTCCCCGGGCAGCGGCTCTGGACGCTGAGATGAGCGGGATTCTCTCTCGTGCATGCTCTGACCCGGCCGCCTTGGCCGAATCCGGCACCTGCATCGATCTTATTGCCCCGCAGGCAGTATCGACCAAGCGCGTGGTTGTCCTGGCCTTGGGCAAAGCCGAAGCCGTAACCACCCTCTCGTTGGCGCGCGCCGGCGGTCTGCTTGCCGCACATCTGGAAGGCAAGGGGGAATGCGCGGCCACTCTGGTCCTGGACCCCATCGCTGGCATTGAACTATCCGGCGCCGAAATCCTGGCGCGTGTCGCGCTTGGCATGCGGCTGCGCCGCTATCGTTTCGACATGCGCAACCGGCGGCAAGGAGCGGGAGCGGATCGAACCTTGCGGGTGAAACTGGTCGGAGCCGGCGGCCCGGATCTGACCGCGGCGCTGACGCGGATCAATGCAATCGCCGACGGCGTCGAATATGCACGCACCTTGGTCAACCTGCCGCCAAACCATCTCCACCCCGACAATTTCCATGATCATCTGGAGCCGCTGCGTGAAGCCGGCATCGACATCGAAATGCTCGATGCCGCGCAACTGAAGGAGCTCGGCATGAACGCGCTCCTCGCCGTTGGGTCGGGCTCGGCGCGTCCGCCACGGGTCGCTGTCCTGCGCTACCGCGGCAAGGGTGCTCCCGCCCAACCACTCGCTTTCGTCGGCAAAGGCGTCTGCTTCGATTCGGGAGGCCTCTGCATCAAGGGCGGAGCGCAGATGTTCGACATGAAAGCCGACATGGGCGGAGCGGCGGCTGTGGTCGGCCTGCTGATCGCGCTCGCCCGGCAAGGCAGCCCGGTACACGTTGTCGGTGTTCTCGGCATCGCCGAGAACATGCCATCGGGCACCGCGCTCAAACCGCGCGACATCATCACCACGGCCTCGGGACAGACAGTGGAAGTGTTCGACACGGATGCGGAGGGACGCCTGCTTCTGGCCGACTGCCTCTACTATGCAGCCACGCGCTTCAACCCTTCGGTGATCGTCGATCTGGCGACGCTGACCTATTCGGTGACGCGTGGCCTGGGGTCGATATTCGCAGGCCTATTCAGCACCGACGATGCCATCGCTTCACAGATGATCGCGGCCGGAGAAACGGTCGGCGAGCGGTTCTGGCGGCTGCCGCTCGACCGGGCCTATGATGAGGGTCTGCAATCGCCGTTCGCAGACCTCAGGCATCATGCCAAGGACATGGAAGACGGCGACGCTCCCTATGCGGCGGCCTTCCTGCGTCACTTCACGGAAGACCGCCCCTGGGTGCATCTCGACATCGCCAGCAAGGAACTGACCGACACCGATCGGCCTCTGGGCAGGCAAGGCGCCACGGCATTTGGCGTGCAGATGCTGGAAGAGTGGGTGCAGGTCACCCGCAACATGAGTTAGGGCGCCTGCCGTCACGGACAAATACAAGATGCCTTCAACCGCACTGGGAACTGGGATGTCATCTGAGATCATAGGCATGGAAGGACGGGCCGCTTTCGACGCCTACGAGACCTGGTATCGGGTCACCGGTGAACTCGGTGGCGAAAAGGCGCCTGTGGTGATCCTGCATGGCGGCCCGGGCGTCGCCCACAATTATGTCGACGCCTACAAGCTTCTTGCGCGCAGGGATCGCGCCGTCATTCACTACGACCAGTTGGGCTGCGGCAATTCCACCTTGCTCCCCGAAAACGGCGCCGATTTCTGGACACCTGGGCTGTTCATCGACGAGCTTGAAAACCTGGTCGACCATCTCGGCATTCGGACGGGCTTCCACGTGCTCGGCCAGAGCTGGGGCGGCATGCTGGGCGCCGAATATGCCGTGACGCGGCCGCAGGGCCTGAAGTCGCTGACCATCGCCAACTCACCGGCGTCCATGAAACTGTGGGTCGAAGAGGCCAACCGGTTGCGTGCGGATCTGCCTGCGGATGTGCAGGAGACCCTGACCCGACACGAGCAGGCCGGCACGACAAACGATGCGGCGTACCAGGCGGCGACGATGGTGTTCTACGAGCGGCATGTCTGCCAGGTCGTGCCTTTCCCGTCCGAAGTCACGGAAAGTTTCGCCCAGGTCGTGCGCAATCCGACCGTCTATAATCTGATGAATGGGCCAAACGAGTTCCACGTCATCGGAACGCTGAAGAACTGGAGCATCGTCGACCGTCTGCCGGCCATCGATGTTCCCACCCTGATCATCTCCGGACGTCACGACGAGGCCACGCCCGCGACCGTGCAGCCCTACAAGGACGGCATCAAGGGGTCTCGCTGGGAGATATTCGAGCATTCCAGCCACATGCCGCATGTCGAAGAGCAAGATGCGTGCATGCGGGTGGTGGGAGACTTCCTGGACCACAACGACAATTGAAGAAAAGGGGAATGAAGACATGAAGAAACTGCTTCTGGCGGCAACAGCCGCGGCATTGCTGGCCGGTACATGGCTGGCCCCGGCACAGGCCGAATATCTCAAGGAGCACCGAGGCGGCACCATCCGCCTGCTGGCCCGCTCCGCGGCCGGAACGCTCGATCCGCACATCAATTACACGGACCAGGGCTGGCAGATGTACCAGCCGATCTATGACGGCCTGGTAGCCTTCCGCAAGGCCGAGGGTATGGACGGCTTCACCATCGTTCCCGATCTGGCCGAGGCGTTGCCGCAGGTCAGCAATGACGGCAAGACCTTCACCTTCAAGCTGCGCAAGGGCATCAAGTTCTCCAGCGGCCACGATCTTGGCGTGAAGGACGTCGTCGCTTCCTTCCAGCGCATCTTCAAGGTTTCCGGACCCACCTCCGGCACGTTCTATGCCGGCATCGTCGGTGCCGACAAATGCCTGGCCGACACCAAGAGCTGCACGCTGGAAGGCGGCGTTGTCGGCGACGAAGCGGCCGGCACCATCACCATCAACATCACCAAGCCGGATGCCGAGCTGCTCTACAAGCTCGCCTTGCCGCATGCCGTGGTCCTGCCGGCGGACACGCCCGCCGAAGACATGGGCTCCAAGCCCATTCCCAGCACCGGCGCGTACATGATCTCCGCCTTCGACCCGAACAAGGGCATGACGGTTTCCCGCAACCCCAATTTCAAGCAGTGGAGCGAAGAAGCCCAGCCGGACGGCTATCCGGATGTCGTCCAATATGATTTCGGCCTGTCCGAAGAGGCAGCCGTCACCGCGATCCAGAACGGCGAAGCGGACTGGATGTTCGACGCTCTGCCCAGCGATCGCCTGGGCGAACTGGGCAGCAAGTCCATGGACCAGCTGCACATCTCACCGCTTTCGGCTTGGTGGTACGCGCCGCTGAACAACCGTCTCGCACCCTTCGACAATGAAAAAGCCCGCCAGGCCGTTGCCTATGCGATCGATCGCAACACGCTGGTCAAGCTGTTCGGCGGCAAGGTGCTGGCCTCGCCGGTCTGCCAGGTCCTGCCTCCGGACTTCCCCGGCCATGAAGACTATTGCCCCTTCACCAAGAATCCAGGCGCCAAATGGTCGGCCCCTAACCTCGACAAGGCAAAGCAGCTCGTCGAGGACTCCGGCACCAAGGGTCAGAAGGTGACCATCATCGTCGAGGACACCGCCATTTCGCGGTCCATCGGCGTCTATCTGCAGAGCGTGCTGACCAGCATCGGCTATGTCGCCGACGTCAAGCCGATCTCGTCGAACATCCAGTTCACCTACATTCAGAACACCAACAACAAGGTGCAGATGTCCGTTACCCAATGGTACAAGGACTATCCTGCGGCTTCGGACTTCCTGAACATCCTGTTCAGCTGCGCCTCCTTCCGTGAAGGTTCGGATGCGTCGATCAACATCGCCGGCTTCTGCGACAAGGAAATCGACGCCAAGATGCAAAAGGCATTGGACCTCGGCGTCACCGATCAGAAAGCCGCCGACAAAATGTGGGCTGAAATCGACAGGCAGGTCACCGACAAGGCACCTGCCGTCGGCCTCTTCACGCCGAAGCGGCTTGACTTTGTCAGCAAACGTCTTGGCAATTTCAAGTTCAACCGTCAGTTCAACTGGATGATCACCCAATCCTGGGTGCAGTGATGGCCTGGGTGCAGTAACGAACCGCGGAGGGGCACGTCCGTGTCGAACCTAGCTGTCGCCGCGCCGCGCAAGACGCGAGGGCCCTGGGCCGTCGCGTTTGCGAAGCTGGCAAGGGACAGGGCTGCCATGGCCTCGCTGGCCGTGTTCCTCCTCATCGTCCTTGCCTGCCTCAGTGCGCCTCTTTATGCAAAATGGGCAGGCGTGGACCCCTTCGCCTCGACGCTCGACGCCGTCGTCCAGATCGACGGTGCCGACGTTCCGGTGATGGAACAATCGACGGAAGGGCTGGGGCTTGGCTACACACCGCTCGGCCCGACCTGGCGGCTGGGCAATTATTTCCTCGGCGCCGACAGCCAGGGGCGCGATGTCATGGCCAGGATGCTCTATGGCGGGCTGAGCTCGTTGCTGATCTCCGGAGCAGCCACCATCTTCACCCTGATCCTGGGCACGGCGGCGGGATTGATCGCCGGCTATTTCGGCGGCGTTACCGACACGGTGCTGTCGCGGTTCCTCGACATACTGTGGGCGTTCCCGATCTATCTGCTGGCGATTTCGCTCTCCATCGTCACCATCGCGCATGGCATCACGATCGGACCGATCCAGATCGAGTCCGGCAGTCTGTGGCTGCCTGTCATCATCATCGGCATCGTCTACGTGCCCTACGTGGCCCGCCCAATACGCGGGCAGGTTATGGCGCTGCGCAAAAGCGAGTTCGTGCTGGCCGCGATCAATCTGGGCGTGCCGGGGTGGCGCATCCTGTGGCGCGACATCCTGCCCAACGTCACCACCACGCTAATCGTCTTCGTGCCGCTGATGATGGCGCTGAACATGCTTACCGAATCAGCCCTTTCCTTCCTTTCGATCGGCGTGCAGCCGCCGGCCGCGAGCTGGGGCACCATCATCCAGGACGGACAGGCGCTGCTTTACACCAGGCCATTGGTGGCGCTGGTGCCGGGCCTGGCGATCGCGGTTTCCGTCATGGCGCTCAATGTCTTCGGCGACGGCCTGCGCGACGCGCTCGATCCGCGCTCCAAGGTTCGGCTGGGGCGCGACTGATGATCTACGCAATCCTGCGCCGGTTCGGCCAGATGCTGTTCGTGATGTTCGGCATCTCGGTCATCGTCTTCCTGATTTTCTTCGCAACGCCGGGCGCCGACCCGGCTGCGCGCATCGCCGGCCGCAATGCATCGCCCGAAGTGCTGGAG
>NZ_RZTT01000195.1 GCF_003996995.1 Mesorhizobium sp. M7A.T.Ca.US.000.02.2.1
GCCCACCAAAGCCGGCGCCCATCAGCAGGCCAAGCACCAGCGAAAGTCCGAGCACGACGATGGTGCGCGGGCTTGAGGCCGCCATCGGCATCGACGCGTCGGAGATGATGCGGATCTTGCCGACAGGGAAGGATTGCTGTTGCGCAGCTTCCTCATAGCGGCCGAGGAATGTCTGGTAGAGCGTGGTGAGCGCCGTCGCCTGCTGATCGAGTTCACGCAGCTTGACTTGCGTCTGGTTGTCGACGGAACTCTTGCCCTGTGCGGCCGCGACGTTGGCCCTGAGCGCGGTCTCGCGTGCCTGCGCCACCTCATATTCGTTGCGATAGCTTTCGGTCAGCTGCTTCAACTCGCCGAAAATCTGCGTCGATATGTCGGCCTTCTCCTTGGAGAGAGCCACCGCCTGCGGGTGCTCGGGGCCGAAATTCGCCTCGACGTCCTGCAGCCGCTTGGCCACCGTGAGGTAGCGGGTCTTGAGCGCCGATATGACCGAGCTGCTTGGCTGGTCGCTCGATATGGCGGCATCCTTGAAGGCGTTTTCGGAGCCGCTGTCGACAATGGCTTTGTACTGCTGGTAGCGGGCGCTGGCGCGCGCGGTGTCGGCCTGCGCCACGATAAGCTGGGCGTTGAGGTCGGAAAGCTGCTTGTCGCTCATCAGCTGGCCATCGCTGTTGGCGGCCAGCCCGTGTTCGGCCCTGAATTTCTCAACCGCAAGCGAAGCTGCCTGCGAGCTCTGGCGCAGCTCCGTCAACCGGCCCTGGAGCCAGACCGCAGCCCGCTCGGTGGCATCGAAGCTGGCGTCGAGCTGATCGGCGAGATACGCATCGGCGTAGGCCTTGGTGATCGCGTTTGCCAAAGCCGGGTCCGTCGCCTGATAGCCGAGCGCGATGACGTAGCTTCGCCCGATGCGCGTTGCCCGCACCTCGCTCTGCAGCTTGAGGATCGCGTAGTCGCGGCGCGACGTGGCGATCAGCGCATCGCGGGCGGCCGGGTCGAGCTTGCTGAAGTCAGTGCCACCCGGCATGGAAGAGCTGGGGCGGACATACTGGATCAGGCCGCGGATGAGGCCTATGCCTTGGGCAAGCGCCGACTGGGGCGGATTCATGAATGTGTCGTTCTGGTCGAGCTTCAGCTTGTCGACGACCACGGCGGCAAGCCGCGTCGAGGTCAGGATCTCGATCTGGCTCAGGATCGCCGAATCGGTCTGCATGGTTGTCGACGTCGCCGAAATGTCGTCGACGATTTTGTTCAAGCCCTCATCGATCAGCACGCTGGCGACCGACTGATATTTAGGCGGCGTCGTCTGCAAATAGAGCAAGCCCAGGAAGAGACCGATGACGGCACACACGGCAACCACCTTGGCCTGCCGTGCGGCCATGCCAAGCAGCCGCTCGATATCGATGAAGTCTTCGCCGTCTCCTGCGTCCGAATTCGGCAATGGCATCCTCTTGTCGAGAGGAAAGTTGGCATAATTCATCTTCGGTCCAATTCTAGAGCCGGTCCATCGCAATGGGCTCTATCTCACTGTTTCAACATGATCTTTTCCGGAAACCGGGACCCACTTTCCGGGATCATGCCTTGGCTTGCAGGCGCCTCGAAGATCGGGAGCATCGCCAGAAGCGAAGCAAGCGTCGTGCCAGACGGCGAGAACCTGCCGGCCCCTCTTCGCCGGCCATCTGACCATGCTCCCGAAAGATGGACATTATGCGGCTTCTTCCTGGCGTTCATGCGACCGGACGAACTCCTGAAGCATCTCGAAAACCGGACCCTTCATGTCGTCGCGCGCCAGCGCGAAGGCGATGTTGGCCTGGATGAACCCTTCCTTGGAACCGCAGTCGAACATGCGACCCTTAAAAGGCTGGGCGAAGAACGACTGATCCTTCGACAGACGAACCATGGCGTCCGTCAATTGAATCTCGTTGCCGGCGCCGCGCTGCTGATTGCCCAGAAGCGCGAAAATCTCGGGCTGCAGGATGTAGCGGCCATTGATGTAGAAATTCGACGGCGCATTGGCCGGCGCCGGCTTCTCGACCATGGCCGTCACCTCGAAACCGCCACCGATCTCGGCGCCACGGCCAACGATGCCGTATTTGTTGGTCTCGCTCGGTTCGCAACGCTCGACGGCGATCACGTTGCCGCCCGTGCGCTCATAAAGCTCGACGGTTTCGGCGAGGCATCCGCGCCCGCCGAAGGACACCATGTCCGGCAGCAGCAAGGCGAAGGGCTCGTTGCCGATAACCTCGCGCGCGCACCAGACGGCATGGCCGAGGCCTTGCGGCGATTGCTGGCGGATGAAGCTGGTGGCACCGGCCACAGGCAGCATGCTTTCGAGCGCCTCCAACTGGGTCTTCTTGCCGGTCTGCTCCAGGGTGCCGATCAATTCCGGATGCAGGTCGAAATAGTCCTCGATCACCGCCTTGTTGCGGCCGGTCACGAAGACGATGTGCTCGATGCCCGCCTCGAAGGCCTCGTCCACCGCATATTGCACGACGGGCCTGTCGACCACGGGAAGCATTTCCTTTGGCATCGACTTGGTCGCCGGCAGGAACCGTGTTCCAAGCCCCGCCACCGGTATCACGGCCTTCCTGATTTTCTTCATCGCAAATTCCTTCTGAGGAGATCGACTTCAGTCCATTCACAAGCCACGAAAAACCCCTCCATGTGCCTGCATCTTCACCTCCCCGCCCCAACGGCAAATTGTGCCGCCATTCTTCGCAACCGCACGGCGATCGGCATGCCCATATGCCTGACCGCCGCCGGGTCGCTGAGCGCTGTCCGGATCGCCTTGAGCGGGGACCGCGCCTTGATGTGCTGTACCAGTGACAGAAACGATGCCGCCTTGCGCAGGCTGCGGCCGCGCCGTGCAAACGCGGCCTGCGCGGCCTCATCCATCCGATGGGTTTGAGCGAACACGGCATCCGCCCTGCGCATCGCTTCGACGTGGTGAAGCTCGAGCACGCGCGAGATGGAGCCGCTGCGGATATGATAGGCATAGCCGATATCGGGCTCGACGACGCATTTTCCGCCCTTGGCCAGGGCGCCGGCAAACAGGATGTAGTCTTCGCCGATCCTCAGCTTTTCGTCATAGCGAAGCCGGTGTTCGTTCAGGAACTCGCGCTGGAAGATCGGCTTGAGATAGCCGAGGTTGAACTTGGATTCGAAGACGACGTTGCCGGCGATGTAGGTGGCCAGCGAAATCTCGCGCAAGCCTTCCAGATATTGCCGCGGAAACATCGCGTCCTCGATGACGCCGTCCTCGCGAACGACCTGCAGATTGTCGACGGCGATCTGGGCATCCGCGCTTTCGGCACGAGCGATCATGGCCGCGAGCCGGCCGGGAAAGACCGCGTCGTCGGAATCGAGAACCGCGATCCATCTGCCGCGGGCGGCGTCGAGGCCGGCATTCCTGGCGCCGCCAGGGCCGCGGTTGCTGGCCAGGGCGACGACACGGACGATATCCCCGGGGTAGGCCCGCGCCACGTCGAGCGTCGCATCGCGCGACTTGTCGTCGACGACGATGATTTCGACGCTGACACCCTTCTGGGCGATGGCGCTGGCAATCGCCCGATCAAGGGTCGCCTCGGCGTTGTAGGCGGCAATAACGAAGGAAACATCCGGGACAGAGCTGACGTCAGGCTGCACGCTTGCCTCCCTCCTGTGGCGACGGCTGGCCATAGAGGCGAATTTCGCGGATGCCGACGAGGCCGCTGACGACACCAACATGCATAATGCCGCGCAGCACGCTGCGGTTCCTGCGGACTGGACTGACGACGACCGGAAGTGCCGAGGCGAAGCAATAGATGGCCTTTGCCGAGGCCAGGCCGACCTGCTTGACTAGGCCTATGCCGCTGGCGCTGCTGCCCAGGAGATGGCCATGCGTCTGGCCGACGCGAAAGCGGCGGCGGCCGAGCCATTCGAATGCCGCCCTTGAGCGCGGCACCACTTCGTCGACCCACGCCTCGGGCGCGAAGGCGATGCGGCCGCCGGCCTTGTGCATCTGGTCGAAGAATTCGGTGTCCTCGCCGCCGGTCTGGCCACGCGCCAGGCTGAAGCGGCGGCCGCGCAGGCTGTCCGAGCCCATCCGCAGCAGAACATTGCAGGTGTAGCCGGTGCGGATCTCGCCGCGCACCCAGACGGGCAAGGTCGAATGGAAATCGCCGCGCCGCATCCAATCCGGCGCATCCGGGCGATAGCGCGCCCTGACCGGGCCGAGCACGACGGCGACACCGCTTTGCTGCGCCATCGCGACCAGTTCGGCGAGCCATTGAGGCGTGGCCGTCTCGTCGTCATCAATGAAGGCGACGAAATCCGCTGTGCTCGCATCGAGGCAGGCATTGCGGGCGATCGAGATGTTGCGCGCCGGGGCATGCCGATAGTGGATCGGCACCGTCAATTCCCGCGACAGCGCCGCCACCAGATCACGGGCCGTCGGGGTATCGTCATTGTCGGCGACGATAATGCGGATATCGAATCCCGCCGGCATCTCCATGGCGTCGAGCGAGCGCAGCGTGTCAGCTAGCTCCGGCCGGCGAAACGTGCAGACGCCGATGTCGATGCTGCGGTTCTTTGCCGACACCGCCATCAGGCCACTCCGCGTCGCGAGCCGAGGCCGAGAAGCTGCAGCCAGAAGCCAACCGACCAGCCAAGATGCATGACCATGGCCGAGACACCGGCCAGCGCAACGTCAGCCTTGCGCTGGCGGATAGCCGTTACCAGTCCGTAGCCCAGGCACACCGACACCCACAGCAACAAAGGCACTGCCGCAATCCAATGCACGAAGGAGAAGGCCGCAAGAAGAACCACTGGGAAGACCGCCAGCGGCACCATCTGCCGGATCTTTGGGATGACGCGGTGCTTCAGCACATTCTTGGCACGCCCGCGACCGTAGCCGAGATACTGGAAATAGAGGCCTGAGAGCGAGGCGCGCGGATAGTAGACCATCTGCGTCTTGCCACTCATCCAGATCTTGTAGCCGGCCTTGCGCAGGCGATAATCGAGTTCGGCGTCCTCGTTATGGCTGAACGCTTCGTCGTAGCCGCCGACGGCGCCGAACGCCGATATCCGCATCAGTCCATGATGGCCGTGATCGATCCACTGTCCCTGCGAAAGATGCCGGTGCTTCGAGCCGCCGGTGCCGAGCTTGGAGTTCTGCGCCGCGGCGGCCGCCTTCTGCACGGCACCGCTGCCGCTGGTCAGCATCGAAACGACAACCGAATCCGCGCCCGTGGCCAAGGCTTCCTCGACCAGCCGGTCGCAATAATCGTCGGGATAACCGCCATGCGCATCGATGCGGATGAGATAGTCGGCACCATCGCCGAAGGTACCGACGGCGAGATTGATCGCCGCGCTCTGGATGCGCCGCTTGTTGTGGAGCAGGATAACCCGCGGGTCCTTGGCAATCACATCCTCGACGATGGAAAGCGTGCCGTCGGTGCTGCCGCCGTCGGCGACGATGATCCGGGCGCCAAGCCGGGCGGCCGCGGGCCGCAATTGATCGAGCAGCGCACCGATATGGGCGGCTTCATTCAGGCACGGAATGACGATCAGGCTGGATGAGGGTTTGTCCGTCTGCGTCATCAACCTCTGTCCATCTTGCCTCTGTCCATCCTTAGCCATCCTATGCCAATGCCTCGGCGGCAAAGGAGCCGGGCACGGCCGTCAGGCTGCGCAGCCGCTCGACAAGCGCCCGGCAATCGCTGCGATCGTAGCTCCAGGTCCTCGGATTGCGGGCCAGAACGCGCTCCTTCAGCCTGGCGAAGCGATGCTCTTCCATCTTGCCGAGCACGGCTTCGAGCGCTTCGGGCGACGCCTGCGGCAACAGCACGCCGATATCCTGCTGTTTGAGGAACCGCCCGGTCTCGGTGTTGCCCATCGAGATCGGCACCGCTCCGAAACGGCAGCCTTCATAGAGCCGGTTGGGCAGAAGCCATTCGGAGTTCTGCCCCGCCTCGAAGAAATCGATCGCCCACGAAAAATGGACATCGTTGTAGATCGCCGCCATGTCTTCCGGATTGCGGTAGGGCCCGAGAAACGACAGCCACGGCTCGGCTTCGACAAAGCCGTGAAAGTCAGGGAATTCCGACAAAGCCGGACGGCCGCGCAGCACGATCTCGAAGCGGCCCTCCATGCGGCGGGAGAAATCGGCCAGCAGCTCGAGTGAGCGGCGGCAGCGCAGCGCACCGAACCAGCCGATCCGCCATGGCGGACCGACCGGGCTCTCTTCAGTCTCCGGAGCGCCGGGCAAGATCGTCGCGGCCTCGAAATATTTGTTTTCGACCAGCTCGATGGGTGCCGCAACCTGGCCGAACGGCTTGAAATAATTGGCGATAAAGGCAGGAGAACTGGTCACCAGCAGCTTCACATCCCTGGCCAGAAAGCGCTCGGTGGCGCGCAGCGCCTTGCCCAGGACATCGTTGCGCAGCACAAGCCGATGAATGTCGAGGCACTCGTATACGATCGGAACCGATGCACCGAAGGCTGACCTGGCGCGGCGGGCAAGCGCCAGCATTTCCAGGTTGCGCGCGATGATGAGATCCGGTTTTGGCATACCGCCAAGCTTCGAGCCTATCGAAACGGCTGCTTTGGCGACGGCCGCGAGGCGTTGGCCGAATCGCCCGTCACGCGTCGCGCCGAGGTCGATCGGCCGCAGTCCCTCGATATCCGCAATCGGATTCGCGGTGCGACGGAAGCCGGCCAAAGTGACCTGGGCCCCACCTGCCCTGAGCATCGTGATCCGCCGGCGCACCGCCGGGTCGGAAACGTCGTGCACAAGGTACAAGACATGCAGCATAAAAACTCGACCGCTGTTGGCCCACCCGAGGGAATGCTAGTACAGGTCTTGCTGCATCGCAACATTTTTGGTGCGGCGGTCCACGTTTTCTGTTGCACTGCAAAATTATTGCCGTAGTTTGTGGTCGGCGGCGGTCGTGGATTTTCGGGCTCGGAAATCAACGTAAAAAATCAGGAATCCTGAATTTGGAAGCCAATGCATTCGATCCGCCAGAAGGCTCCTTGCGCAAATCGGTTGGGCGCGGCGCGGTTGTCACGGCCATGGCGCAATCGGTGCGGGTCGCGACACAGATCCTGTCCGTTATCGTCTTGTCGCGGTTGTTGTCGCCACAGGATTTCGGCGTCGTGGCGATGTGCGCGCCGGTGCTTGCCTTTATCGCCCTGTTCCAGGATTTCGGCCTGACCCAGGCGACGATCCAGAAGTCGGGCATCCGGCATGAGGAGGTGAACTACCTCTTCTGGATCAACGTCGCGGTCAGCGCGATCCTGGCTTGCGTGCTTGCGGGTGCGGCGCCGCTGGTTGCCGCCTTCTACGGCGAGCCGCGCGTGACGGGCCTGGTGGCTGCGTTCGGGCTGCAGATCATGGCCTATGGGCTGGGCGCCCAGCATCTGGCGCTCTTGACGCGCCGCATGCAGTTCGGCCGGCTGGCCGTCATCGACGTCGCCAGCGCCATTGCCGGGCTTGCGGTGTCGATCGCCTGGACCTTTATCGATCGCTCCTATTGGGCCCTGTTTGCCGGCACGCTGACCGGTGCCGTGCTGCCGACGCTCTGCTATTGGGCGAGCTCGCGCTGGCGTCCGGGCCTGCCGCGCAAGGTCGCCGGCATCGGCGAGCTGATCAATTTCGGCGCCGGCATCACCGGCTTCAACTTCGCCAATTTCTTTGCCCGCAACCTCGACAATGTGCTGATCGGCAAATATTGGGGCGAGGCGCAACTCGGCCTCTATGACCGCGCCTACAAGCTGCTTCTGTTTCCGCTGAGCCAGATCACCAACCCGCTGTCGAAGGTGATGGTTCCGGCGCTTTCGAGGCTGAAGGATGAGCCGGATCGCTACCGCAGCGCCTACCTGCGCGTCATGCCGCTGATCCTGCTGGTGGCGCTTCCCGGCGTCGCCTTCGCCACGGCGATGTCGGATGTGCTGATCCCCTTCGTGCTCGGCGAGCAATGGCGCGCAAGCGCCTCGATTTTCCTGGCGCTCGGCTTTGCCGGGCTGCTGCAGCCGCTCAACAATCCGGCGGGGTGGCTTTTCGTCAGCCAGGGCCGCTCCGGCGATTTCATGCGCTGGGGCATCATAACGGCCGTGACGTCGGTGCTGGCCTTCATGCTCGGCCTGCCCTATGGCGCGCTGGGCGTGGCGATCGCCTATGCGATCAGCGAATATCTGCGGACGCCGTTCCTGTGGCTCTATGTCGGCAAGAGCGGGCCGCTTCAGGCGCACCATGTACTTCGCGCGGCAACGCCGTTCGTGCTTGGCGCCCATCTGGCACTGGCCGGCATCTGGTTCATCAAGCCAGCGCTGCCGCAGCAGCATGTCGTCGCCCTGGCCAGCGGCGCCGTGCTCGCCTACCTCATCACCATCGTCATCGCACTGGCATTCGCCTCCGGCCGCGAAGCCTTGCGCGAGGCCCTCAAGATGCTGCCGGCAAGGCTGCCTGCAGCGGCGGCGCGCGAAGCGCAATAATTTGGGCGTCTTCGACTGCTACGGACATCTCCTCCAGGACCAGGTCTGAACCATGCACTACCGATCGATCTCCGATATGAACGACGCCATTGTCAGGGGCCTGCACCGGCTGCCACGCGACATCGACCTGGTGGTCGGTGTGCCGAGAAGCGGCGTTTTGGCAGCGACGCTGGTCAGCCTTGCCGCGAACATCCCGATGACCGATCTCGACAGCTTCCTGGAAGGGCGTATCTATACGTCTGGCGTCACCAAGCGCCGTGCCGCTCTCGACCGCAAGGTTTCCGAGATGCGCAAGGTGCTGGTGATCGACGACAGCGTCGCCGGCGGCAACGCCATGCGTGACGCACGCGCCCGCATCCAGGCTGCGGGCATCAAGGCGGAGTTCACCTTTGCCGCCGTGTTCGGCCTTGAGCCCCAGCACCAGGAAACCGACCTCGTCTTCGAAGTCGTGCCGCATCCGCGCATGTTCCAGTGGAACTTCATGCATCACAAATTCCTGGCGCAATGCTGCGTCGACATTGACGGCGTGCTGTGCCTCGATCCGACAGAGGCGGAAAACGACGACGGCCCGGCCTATGAAAAATTCCTCAGCGAAGCGCGGCCGCTCCATGTCGCGACCCACAGGATCGGCTGGCTGGTCACCAGCCGGCTGGAGAAATACCGCGCGCTCACCGAGGCATGGCTCGCCAAGCATGAGATCAAATACGACCAGTTGATCATGCTCGACCTGCCGAGCAAGGCGGAACGGCAACGGCTCGGCGCGCATGGCAGTTTCAAGGCGGATTTCTACCGCAAGTCCGATGCCATCCTGTTCATCGAGAGCGAGCACGAACAGGCGCTGAGGATCACCGAACTGTCAGGCAAGCCGGTGCTGTGCGTCGAAACGCATATGGTCAGCTTTCCCAACACGCTGTCGCTGCCGGCACTTGGTCAGGCGGCCAGGAACCTGCCGGCAAGGCTGCGGCAGATCAAGTCGCAAGAGGGCCGCAAAAGCGCCGCCAAGACCATTGCCCGCGCGCTGCTTGGCGCCCGCGGCTACGAGACGCTGAAAAGCCGGGTCAAGCGCCCGGCCTGACCTGCTCAGGCGGCGCCGTCAGGCCGCCTGTCGCGCGCGCTGCTGCATGGCCCTGTCCAGTATCGAGAAGAAGGTGATGAACTGGCGATCGGGATCGAGTTCCGGGCGCCCGGCGAAGCTGCGGGCGAGGCTGGAAAGCCGGTCATATTCCTGGTTGTCGTTCCACAGCCGCCTGACGGCCGCGACCCAGTCGGCCAGCGGTGCATCATAATCCAGCACCACGCCACCGGAGCCGATCGCTTCGGGCAGACCGCCGCGCCGCGAGCCGACAACGGGGATTCCGCTGCAATGGGCCTCCGACGCGACGCGGCCCCAGGCCTCTTCCCACTTGCTGGGAGCAAGCAGGATCTTCGTGCGGCCGTAGACCGTCTTCATGTCGCTGGTGCGGCTCTCCAGGACGACATTGCCCAAGGGAGCGATCGTCTGTTCGATCCGCGCCCGGTGATCGTCGTCGAGCTTCCAGCTTTCGACGAACAGGAATGGAATTTCGCGGCAGGCGCCGGCAATCCGCACCGCGAGCTCGAACCCCTTTTCCTCATAAGGGTTGATCAGCGTGACGAACTGGCCCGTCGTCGGCGTCGAGTAGTGCGCCGGGTTGATGGTTGGCGGGATCACCACCGCCTCGATGCCGAACTCCTGTCTGTAAGTACGTGCGGTGAAGTCAGAATTGGCGATGTAAAGCGCGGAATGCAATTCGCGCAGATCGCCGCCCAGTTCATGGAACTCGACATTGCGGAGATAGACGACCAGAGGCACGCCCTCCGCCTGCAGCGCCTTGCCGATCGGAACCGATTTGTGACACTGGACCACGGCGACATCGGGCTTCAGCCTGTCGACGGCATAGCCCGCTGCTTCCCAGGGAAACCAGGCCCGCACCACCGGATAGCCGGGATAGCTGTCGACAACCGCCGGCTGCCGCAGCAGCTTCATCTTGGCGCGCGCCTTGAAGCCGAAGACACCATCACCGAACAGGGCGGCGAGCACAGCGGCTTCATGACCGTGCTCGATCAGCTGTTCGGCCAGATGATGCGTGCTCGACTGAACGCCGCCGCTGAACTCGGGCGGGTAGCCGTTGCCGCCTGCAAAGAGAACTTTCATGATCGGGCTCCTTGTCGCATCTCGTATTCCTTGCTCGGAGACAACAGGCAAAGTCCGCCGCCTCGCTTTCGACGTCAGGCAAGTTTCGGCGGCTCCAGATTGGCGAAGGGATTGGTACACGATTGCCAGCCGGTAAATCGGATCGGGTCGTTGGGCGAACTGCGCCAGGCATAGTCCGTCAGCATATGGAATTCGGCGACCACCCAGCGGTCGAAATGCACTAGATCTTCCCGCTTTCGCTCGGGCAGCAGGCGGCGTGCTGCGCCCAATTTGAGTTCCTCCACCAGCGTGACGGCGTCGCTTAGTTTTTCGCTTGGAAAGTTCCACGGATTCCTGTTGCGGAACGCCAGCACGAACTGCTGCAGATGCTCGATGCGGATGTTCAACTTGCCAAGGTATTTTTCCAGCGTGACGCGCACCAGATCCTCGTCCGAGAACGAGGAAACGGCGGCGTAGGCGACCCCTGTCGAAACCACTCCGCCAGCCATGACGGCCAGGGCCGAGCGTCTGGAAATCTCGATCATGCGATACCTCCTTTCACGCGATCCGGCTCGCCGCCCGCAAGGACAGCGCTGCCGCGGTCAGGCTCGGGTTGGCGCAGGAGCAGCTCGGATAGGTGCTTGTGCCGACGACGACCAGATTTCTGAGCTGGTGGTGGATCATGCCGCTGTCGATGACCGAATCGGCTGGGCCCGTACCCATCCTCAGCGTGCCCTGGACGTGCGATT
>NZ_RZTT01000196.1 GCF_003996995.1 Mesorhizobium sp. M7A.T.Ca.US.000.02.2.1
GTGCTTGCCTCGCCCAGCATGCCGAGCGGCAGTGCCGGCAGGCCGTAGAGGGCCAGCAGCGTGGTGGCATCAGGGTTTTTGGCATTGAAGGTCAGCGCCACCGGCGCTTCGAGAAGCTTGTCCACCGCCCCCTTTCCCGACAGCGATGCGGAAAAGGCCGAGCCGCCGGCCTTGCCTTGTCCGCTCACCGCCAGGCCCGTGGTGCCGTCGCCATTGTCGGCCGCACTCGCCACGAGGTCGACACGCGCATCCTGGAACAGCTCGGGATAGGCTGCGGCACGGCTCGCCAGTCCCTTGAGCACGGCGCTGTCGGGATAATGCCGGGCGGCGACGTCGATCAGCGGCTTCAGATCGACGGCAACCACCGATGCATCGAGCTTGCCGGTCGGGCTCGCCGGGAAATCCTTGATCCTGCCGGTGGCGCTGATCGAGGCGCCGGCCAGCCCGCCCACCGACAGCCGGTCGATTTCGAGCAGCCCGTCGCGCAGCCTGAGCGCCGTGTCGACGGTATCCGCGGTCAACCCGCCAGCGTTGACCGGCCCTGCCTTGATCTGGAAATCGAGGTCGCGGTCGGCAAAGCGATTGGCACCCTTGTCGCTGACGAAGATCGAGGCGAAGGCCGCCAGCCCGTCGACATCGAGGTCGCCGCCTTCGAGACGCATCAGCACTGACGGCTTGGCATCGTCGGGCTGGCTGGAATCGATGCGGCCGGAAAACTTCGCCTTGCCCAGGATCAATTCGAGATCGCTGAAGGCCTGGCGCTTCTGCGATAGGTCGACCTTGGCCTTGAAGCCGGCGGCAGGCAGACGGCGGATCGCCTCGTCGACATCCTTCGACAGCCAGGCGGCAAAGCCGGAGGGTTGCGCCACGGCCAGCAGCAGCGAGCCGTTGAAGCCGAAATGACCCTCCAAATTGAGCACGAGCATGCCATCGGCTTCCAACGTGGTGCGGCCGGGCAAGGTCGCGGCAAGCGATTTCACCGACCAGCCGCCATCGACCGGCTCGGCGGAAAGATGCACGTCGCGCACCGTGGTGTCGCCGACCACCACCGCCGGCAGCTTGACCTCGACAGTGCCGGGAATGGTCGGCCTCGGCATGTCGAGCAGCGCCTGCTCAAACGCCGCGATGCGCTGATCCAGCGTCAGACCGGCGCCGGCTTCGGCGCCCACCGCCTCGTCGAACTGCACCTGCGCACCATTGGCCTCGATGGCGAAACTCGGCTTCGGCCCGAGATCGACAGAAGCCTTGCCATCAGCGGTGTAGGGGTTGTCGAGCGGCCCGGTCTCGAAGCGGAACTCGTCGACACCGAGCTTCTGATGGTCGAGCGAAAACTTGCCGTTCAGCCGAAAGCCCGGATCGGGCTTACCGGCCGAGACCTTCACCGTCTCGCCGTCGGTGCCGCGCAGCTCGGCGCTGTTGTTGTCGGCACCGGAGATCTTGAACTGGCCGGAGTAGACGGCAGCGCCATTGACGATGCCGGCATTGCCGTCGGCTTCGATGACCAGCGGATAGGCGTCCGGATCGGCCTTCAGCCGCAGCCGCATCTGCCCGTTGCCTTCGGCCTTGCCGGTTGAGGCAGTGACCGCGGTGCGCAGTCCGTCGAGCCGCAGCGTGCCGTCCATGCGCCATGGGCCGGCCAGGGACTTGGCCGAGATGGTCGAATTGATCTCGGAAAACAGGTGGCTGCGCCCGCCGGCGGCATGGCGCAGTTCGACCTGCCCCTCCGTCACCGTCAGCTTCTCGATCGAGATCTGATTGAGGTCGAAGGGAGAGGACGGCCGCATCGCCCAGTCGACAGTGCCGTCATCGGCGATATCGATGGTCGCTTTCGGCCGCACCAGCCGCATGTCGAAGATCAGCACTTCGCCGCGCAGGAAGGGCGCCAGTTCCGCATCCATCGAAAACGTCTCGACGGTCATGGCCGGCTGGCCATTGGGGCCGCCGGCGACCGCGACGTTGGAGAAGGTCACCGAGGGAAACGGCAACAGCCTTGCCGTGGCGTCGCCCTGCACGGTCACCTTGCGGCCGAGGATGGCGCTGGCCTCGCGCTCGAATTGGGCGCGGTAGCCGGTCCAGTCGATAAAATACGGCACCACCAGCGCCGCACACAGCACCAGCACAAAAAGGCCACCGAAGATCACGAACAGGCGAGCGAGCATCAGCTCCGAATGGGTTGATTGAAATTCTGCCGCACTCTACCCGCATCCGCGTGTCGATAAAGAGGCAATTCATCCAGTGTTGCGCGATCCCGGATGATCTGAAACAAATCCCGGCGAAGCGGAGAATCCGGATGTCTGGAAAGAACTGGGATCGCGTGCCGATCGATGCGCAAAGTGTCGACGCCCCGCTGTCGCTTTCGGCGGTCTTTCTTGTCGTCACCATCGCCAGCGGCCAGACCGCGCTCGCCAAGATAGCCTCCGTGCTCGGCGGCCTCGATGATCTCGTCAAAACCGTCGGGTTCCGCGATCTTTCCGGGCGGCTTTCGTGCATTGCCGGCATCGGCCGCGATCTCTGGGATCGTCTTTCCCCAGATCGGCGACCTTTGGAACTGAAACCGTTTGCGCCGATCAAGGGTGCCGTTCATTCGGCGCCTTCGACCGCCGGCGATCTTCTCTTCCACATCCGCTCCG
Organism: Mesorhizobium sp. M7A.T.Ca.US.000.02.2.1; assembly: GCF_003996995.1. GTDB lineage: Bacteria > Pseudomonadota > Alphaproteobacteria > Rhizobiales > Rhizobiaceae > Mesorhizobium. The sequence continues at coordinate 2,631 of NZ_RZTT01000196.1, forward strand.
AGCGGCCCGATATGTGCTTCGAGTTCGAGCGCATTCTGCTCGACAATCTCGGTGATGCCGTGAGCGTCGTCGACGAGGTTTCCGGTTTTCGCTATTTCGATGCCCGTGACCTGCTCGGCTTCGTCGACGGCACGGCCAATCCGACCGGGCTGGACCTTCCGGCCTCGGCACTCGTCGGAGATGAAGACGCCGACTTCGCCGGCGGCAGCTATGTCGTCGTCCAGAAATACCTGCACGATCTCCAGGCCTGGGCGCGCATTCCGACGCCCGAGCAGGAAGCGATCATCGGCCGCACCAAGATCGACAACATCGAAATCGATGATGACGACGCACCGCGCAAATCACACAAGTCGCTGGCCACCATCGAGGATGCCGACGGCAATGAGTACGACATTTTGCGCGACAACATGCCGTTCGGCAGGCCGGGGCAAAAGGAGTTCGGCACCTATTTTATCGGCTACAGCAGGTATCTCTGGGTGATCGAGAAGATGCTGCAGCGAATGTACATCGGTGAGCCGCCGGGCGCTTACGACCGGCTGCTCGATTTCTCGACGCCGCACACCGGCACGACGTTCTTCGCGCCAACCCGCCCCATGCTGCAAACCCTTGTTGAGGGCGCATAGAAGACGCCTGCGACCGCACGGCAGGCCGGCGCCCCAACGATTTCACCCGGCGATTGTCAGAACCCTCAGCGTGCGTCGCGCTTTGCTTGCGCAACCTTGGCCGCCTTGCGCTGCCGGCCAAGCTCCATCGTTCGGACGAGGTCTTGCGCCCTCTGGTTTGCCACCGACCGCATCCCCTTGCGCGCGGTGCGCGAATTGAAAGCAGGGCCTTCCGGCGTCGCCCCTTGCTTCATGACAAATGCCTTGCGCGCGTTTTCGATCAGCGAAACGCTGGCCGCCAGCTGCCGGCGCCGCTCGGCCTCGCCATTCAGCCGCCGCATGGTCATGGCCAGCACCGCCAGCTTTGTCTGCGAACCGCCATCGGACTTTGAGGGCGCAGCGCCTTTCGGCGCTCCTTTGCCGCGTATTTCACGCCGGCGGCGGTGTGCTTGGGTCTGCGCCTTGTCGCGCCGCTCCCGCAACAGCTTGACCAGGCCGGCAAGATCGGCGTCGGAAAGCTCCTGCACCGCCGGATGGTGCGATTTCCCCACCAGTTCCTGTTCGTCGGCGCTCAGCGCACGCGCCGCTTCCTTGCGTGAAATCGCCATGGCATTCCTCCTCCGCTGGCACGCCTGTCTGTTTCAGGCCATTCGCATGAGTTTCTGCCCCAAAACCGCGTCGGTCAAGAATAGCCCTGCTGACGATGCCGGATGGTCGAATACCGAGCCGCTCAGCCTGTGCATCGGCTGCGCAGATAGGCGCAGACCAGCTCGATGAGTTCCGCTCGCAATTCCGGCGATTGCAGTTCGCCATGTCGCGCTGCGGCATGCACGACCCCTTCGACCGCACCCGACAGCACACGTCCGGCAATGTCGTCGCGCTTGGGATCGGGCTTGCCCGGGGCAGATGCGATCACGGCTTGGTAGCGGCGCAGATACTCCGCCTCGAACTGATCCTGTGTCGAGCGTGCGGCAAGCGGCACCTCGTCGAGCAGGACGCGATGCAGTTCCTGATCGACGCTGTGGGCGGCGACGACGCCATCGACAAGCTTCGCCGCCCGCTGTTCCACCGTGATCACTGCGTCACGCTCATCCGAACCGGATATGGCCGCGAGCACCGCGTCGAGATGGCGTTTTCGGATCTCCTCCGCCAAGGCCAGCTTGTTGGGAAAATACTGGTAGATCGAGCCGACGCTGACACCAGCCGCCGAAGCCGTCTCGTTGGTGGTGAAATGCGCCCACCCACGCCGAGCTAGAACGCGAGCCGCGGCTTCGACAATCGTATCCACGGTTGCGCGGGAACGCAGTTGCCGTGGCGCTTTGCGCACGCTTCCATGCTCTGAGGGAACGCGAGTAGCCATATCAGGGCCTTTTCACCAAAATGCGAGTGTCCGCTCACATTTATCGAGCCAAGCCTGCCACGCAAGTCAATGAGAGGTCGCTATGAGCAACAAGACACTGCTTTTATCCCTGTTCAGCTACAAATCCTGGGCCGACAATGAACTCCTCGCTCTTTTGGCAGAGATCGAAAACGAGACAACCGAGAAGCAGCTTGGCGCGATCCTTGAGACCGTCAATCACGCGCATGTCGACCGGATCTTTGCGTCGAACCTCCAGCAGCAGAAGCACTCCTATCGAGACACGGGCACGAGCAGCACACCGACGCTCGCGGAGCTGTCCAAGGCGATCAAGGAAACCGACCGATGGTACCTCCGCTACGTCGAACAGGTCGAACCCGAAGAACTGGCGGAGGCGATCCGTTTTGCCTTTACGGACGGCGCCCCCGGGCAGATGTCACGAGAGGAGATGCTGGCACATGTCATCACCCATGGCGGCTATCATCGCGGTGAGGTCGGACGCATAGTGACACAATTGTCGAAGCCATCGTCGCCCGACACCTTCACGGGTTATCTCCATCAGGCAGAGCCCGCTCGCCGAGCACCGGTGTAATCGGAAACCTTACATTGGAGATGCCGGTCCGGCTCCTTCATTGCTGTGGCGGGATAATCCCTACCCTGCTGGCAAAATCTTGCCCGGGTTCATGATATCGAGCGGATCCAGCGCCTGCTTGATCGTGCGCATGATGTCGACGCCGTGGCCGAGCTCGTGGCGCAGGAAACCGATCTTGCCCTGGCCGATGCCGTGCTCGCCGGTGCAGGTGCCGTCCATGGCGATCGCCCGCATGTTGAGCCGCGCGACGAACTTTTCCGACAACGCGATCTCCCTGGGATCGTTGACATCCATCAGCACCAGCACGTGAAAATTGCCGTCGCCGGCGTGGCCGACGATCGGCGCGATCAGGCCCATCTCGGCGATGTCGGCTTCGGTTTCCAGGACGCATTCGGCAAAGCGCGAGATCGGCACGCAGACATCGGTCGACAGCCCCTTGGCGCCTGGCCGCAGTGTCAGCGACGACCAGTAGGCGTCATGCCTGGCCTTCCACAGTTTGGTGCGCTCCTCGGCGACGCTGGTCCACAGGAACGGCCCGCCGCCATTCTCTTCCGCGATCATGCCAAAGGTCTCGGCCTGCTCGGCGACCCCGGCATCGCTGCCGTGGAACTCGACGAACAGGCAAGGGCTTTCGGGATAGTCGAGCTTGGAATAGTTCTTCATCGCCCGCATCTGCAGCGCGTTGACCAGTTCGATGCGCGCCACAGGAATGCCCATCTGGATCGTGGCGATGACCGCGTTGCAGGCCGCCTCGACGCTCGGAAACGGGCAGACGCCGCCCGAAATCGCCTGCGGGATGCCTTGCAGCTTCAAGGTCAGCGAGGTGATGATGCCGAGCGTGCCTTCCGAGCCGACCAGCAGCCGCGTCAGATCATAGCCGGCCGAGCTCTTTTTCGCCCGCTTGCCGGTCGTCACCGTCTCGCCGTCGGCCATGACGGCGGTCAGCGACAGCACGTTCTCGCGCATCGTGCCGTAGCGCACTGCGTTGGTGCCGGAGGCCCGCGTTGCGGCCATGCCGCCGAGCGAGGCATTGGCGCCGGGGTCGATCGGAAAGAATAGTCCGGTGTCGCGCAGATGCCGGTTCAAATCCTCGCGGGTGACGCCGGGTTCGACCGTGCAGTCGAGATCCTGTGGATTGACCGCCAGGACACGGTTCATGCGCGATGTGTCGACCGATATGCCGCCGCCCGGTGCGTTGGTGTGGCCTTCCAGCGAGGAGCCGACGCCAAAGGCGATCACCGGCACGCGGTGCGCGGCACAGGCCCGCACGATGTCCTGCACCTCGGAGGTCGTCTCGGGAAAGGCGACGCCGTCCGGCGCCTGCGTCGGAATATAGGTGGTGGTGTGGGCATGCTGCGAGCGGATCGCCTGGCCGGTCTGGAATCGCTCGCCTAGCCGTTGCTTGAGGATGCCGAGCACCGCCGCGATGCCTTCCTCGTTGCGTTCGACCGGGTTGAGGTCGCTCAGAGCCATGAATTCCTCCGCGAATGGACCAGCGTCCACGCTTGTTATGCGTCTATGGATGCGTAAAGCAATTCCAGGAAAAGTGTGAAGCGGTTTTCCCGGGAAAACCGCTTAGCGCTTTCCTTGGGGAATTGCGTCAGAACAAATAGAGTCTCCGGAGCCACGCTCTGTCCAGCGCCAGAACAAGGAAGTTTCGATGCCCATCCCCACTCCCTTCGTCTCGAAACCCATGGACATCGAGAAGGACTGGATCGACTACAACGGCCATCTCAACATGGCCTATTACAACGTGCTGTTCGACCGCTGCTCGGACGATGCCTTCGAGGCAATGGGCATGGGACCGAACTATGCCAGGGATCGTCGCCTCACCATCTACACGGCCGAAGTCCATGTCTGCTACGTGCAGGAACTGCACCTCGAGCACAAGGTCACGGTCTCCTTCCAGCTCATCGACCACGACGACAAGCGGCTAAGGGCCTATCAGGAAATCCGCCATGTCGATGGCTGGCTGGCCGCGACTTCCGAATCGCTGTCGCTGCATGTCGACATGTCCGGGCCGAAGGTGGCGCCCTTCCCCGCCGATGTGCTGGCCAGGGTCGAAGCCATGCGCGCCGCCCATTCGGCACTGCCGATGCCGGAACGGGCCGGCCGTTCGATCGGCATCAAACGCAAATAGGGCAAAGCCCACACCTTCTCGTTCCCGGCTTCAAAGCCACACCCGCAATCTAAAATCGCGGAACCCTCCCATTGGCCGGCGGCGGCGCTTGAAGCGGCACGGCGCCCTCGTTAACCTTACCAAGGTTTTAACGGGAACAAGCCATCTGAGCCGTTGCGCGACTCAGCGGGTCGGTCGAAAACGATCCGCATCGAGGAGCGACACGGGCGGCGCGGCGCCGGTTCGAGGAAAGTGCATGAAAACCGACATCAAGGTCGAGGTGGACAGGCTGGCTGCCGATCCGCGCATCACCGACTACGATTTCTGGCGCTCGCTCAAGAACGTCAACAACGAGATCTTCCACATCGCCAACAACAACGAGCCGATCCCTTTCGACATGATCCGCTGGCGTGCCATCCTGAAACAGGCGCGCATGAAGCGCGGCCACGCATAGGTTCCTCTCCCGTAGGTCAAGCCTGGCGCCTCAACGCTCCCAGCGCCGAGCGCGCCACCACCGGCGACGACTGGATGATCGCCGTATTGGTCATCGCATAAGGAATGATGCGGTCGATCACCCGCTCGAGTTCGGCCACCGAGCCGACATGCGCCAGCGCGACGAAACAATCCTCTCCGGTCACCCGGTCGCATTGCACGATCTCCGGCAGTTCGCGGATGATCTCGGCCACGAGGGCCAGTTGCCCCGGCACCGGCCGGATGCGCAGCCACGCCGACAGCGGCAGGCCGAGTGTCGCCGGGTTGATCCTGACCGAATAGGCCTCGATGACGCCGCTTTCCTGCAGCCGCTTGATGCGCTCGGCCACGCTCGGCGCCGACAGACCGACTGAGCGTGCCAGCTCCGCCGTGCTGATGCGCGCGTCCTTCTCCAGCAGACGCAGGATCTTCATGTCAGAGACATCGAGGTCGGCACTTTCAATTCGAAGGCGCTTCATGGGAAATTCCTTGCTTCTGAGAGAAATCCCGCCAGGCGAGCCTATCATCACTCATGTAAACCGGCAAATATGCCTGCGATACTGAGCCGATGAATGATCAAACGCAAGCTCTTACGGCAGATCCTGTCCCCGGCAACCCCACCCTGGCCAGGCTGACGGAAAAATTGCCACCGCATGTCTGGTTCGGCGTCAGCGCCGTCTTCCACTATCTCGGGCCGGCTTTCGCCGTGCTGCTTTTCCCGCATGTCGGCGTGCTCGGCATGGCGTGGCTGCGCATCGCCACGGCAGCACTCATCTTCGCGCCGCTGACCCGCCCATGGCGAAGTTTCGCCCGCGCCGATCGCTCGACAAGGCTGCTGTTGCTGGCCTTCGGCGCCTGTCTGGCGGTGATGAACTGTTCGTTCTACCTGGCGCTCGACCGCCTGCCGATCTCGCTGGTGGCGGCGATCGAAATTCGTCGGCACCATCGGCGTCGCGGCGATCGGCCTCAGGAGCCCGCGCAATCTCGCCGCCCTTGCCGTCGCCGTCGCCGGCACCTAGCTGCTCATCGACGTCAGATGGTCCGACGATCCCATCGGGCTGTGCTGGGCCTTCCTTAACGGCGCGCTGTTTGTCGGCTATATCGTGCTCGGCCACCGCGTTGCCGCGTCAGGCGCAGGCAGCGGCATCGCCGGCCTGGGTGCCGCCATGGCGATCGCCTTCATCGTCGTGCTGCCGATCGGCCTCAGCGATTAGCTGCCGGCCTTTTTCTCACTGCCGCTGCTGTTCGCCGCCATCGGCGTCGGCATCTGCTCCTCTGTCATTCCCTACATCTGCGACCAGCTCGCCATGTCGCGGCTGCCACGCGCCAGCTTCGCGCTGATGCTGTCGCTGCTGCCCGTCACCGCGACGCTGATCGGCGTCGTCGTGCTGCGCCAGATGCCAAGTTTTACCGATTGCCTCGGCATTGCGCTGGTGGTCGCCGGCGTCGCCTTCCACAAGCCGGCGAACACGGATTAGACGAACGCCCCTATGCCAGTTTCTGCTTGAGGAAGGCGATCGTTCTGCCCCAGGCGAGGTCCGCCGCCTTCTTGTCGTAGCGCGCTGCCGACGTGTCATTGTTGAAGGCGTGGTTGGCGCCTTCATAGACATAGACCGTGTATTCGACATGCGCCGCGTCGAGTTCCTTCTTGAAGGCGTCGATGCCGGCATTGATGCGGTCGTCCAGTCCGCCATAGTGCAGCAGCAAGGCCGCCTTGATCTTGGATACATCGGCGGCCTTCGGCTGCATGCCGTAATAGGCAACGCCGGCACTGAGATCGGGCGCGTTGATGGCCAGCATGTTGACCGTGCCGCCACCCCAGCAGAAGCCGATGGCGCCGACCTTGCCGTTGCCGTCCTTGTCGCTCTTGAGGAAAGCGACGGTCGCGACACCGTTGGCGATGGTCTGCGCCGGATCGAGCTTGGCGAACATGTCGCGCGCCTTGTCTTCATCGGTTGGCGTTCCGCCGAGCGGCGACAGAAAATCCGGCGCCAGCGCCACGAACCCTTCTAGCGCCACGCGTCGCGCCACGTCGCGAATATGCGGGTTGAGCCCCCTGTTCTCATGCACGACGATCACCGTCCCAAGCTTGCCCGCCCTGTCCGCGGGCTTGACCAGATAGCCCTTCATCTCGCCGCTGCCGCCGGGATAGCTGATGTCCTCGCCCTTCACCCGCGGATCGTTGCCGGCGACAACAGCCGCTTGCGCCGAATTTGCCGCCAGAAGCGGCGCGATCGCGGCCGCCGCCGCACCCGATCCGGCAAGCCGGGTCAACTGCTCCATGAACCGGCGGCGATCGAGCGTCAGATGCGTGTATTCGTCATAGGCGTCGATCATCGCCTGGGTGATGGCGGGCTTGGCATCGGGTTTCGTCATGGATAGGTCCTCTGCTTCGGGCTTTAATTCCCAGCTACATAGGGACCAAGCCGGCATGATCCAGTCGAGCACTCATCGCGGCCGCCGATTGCCTCAGGGCGTAGGGCGCCGGCCGCGCCCGAGCAGTAAAGCCGGCGCCATGCGCGGCCGTGTCATCACTTTTAGGTCATTGGCGATAAATCCTGCTGGCGCTGCCACAATCGTGAGGGAAGGTGGCAATCGACCAGTATCTTGGCCGTGTGCCCACACGTCAGACCCAGAAGGAAGCGATGACCATGACCATGCCTTCCCCAATCCTCGCCAGCGCGCTCGTCCTTGCGGCGACCGCCGCTTTGGCCCTGTGCTCAATGGTTCTGAACGCAGGTAGACGATCGTTGATCAGGGTCCGCACTGAGCGGAACCGCAACACGAAAACCCAGGGCTGAGTGACGCCATGAACGTCCAGGACATCGTCAACACCGTTTCGCAGAAGGCGGGCCTCGACCAGGCGACGACGGAGAAAGTCGTCGGCACCATTTTCTCGGTGCTCGAACACGAAGCGGAAGGCACAAGCGCCTCGGCGTTCTTCGCCAAGATCCCCGGCGCCGACGACCTCGCCCATCAATGACGTCATGGCTGCCGCTCCGGCCGGCGGTGGCGGTTTTCTGTCGTCGTTGCAGGGCGCGCTTGGCGGCGTTCTCGGCGAGAAGGCCGGCGCGCTGATCAACGGCGTCGCCGCGCTCAAGGCATCCGGGCTCGACATGGCGCAGATCCAGAAGGCCGGCGCGACGCTGATCCAGCAGGCCGAAGCCGCCGCCGGCCCCGACCTGACCAACAAGGTGCTCGGCTCGGTGCCCAGCCTGAAGGGCCATCTGGGGATTGGCTGATCGACAATCGGGCCGATCGGAAGATTTGCCGCCCCTCATCGCCCAGTCGGGCACTTTTCCCCGTCACTATGCGGGGAAAAGATACCGGCACAGATGATGGGCGGCGCGACCTCTGAGAGATCGCGCCCCCCTGCGCCCCTACTTCGGCAGCGCGTAGGCGATCAC
>NZ_RZTT01000197.1 GCF_003996995.1 Mesorhizobium sp. M7A.T.Ca.US.000.02.2.1
GGGCAGGGGAGCGCAGCGAAAATACGCCTTTCGCTTCAGCGGCATGGCGCGGTTTCTGCACAATCAGGTCCCGCGGCGCATGATGCAGCCAGGACAGGATGATGACGTGGCTGGCGCGCTCCAGCCCCTGCAGGCCACTTCGGTAAGCTGCGTCGACGGTCAGCACCGCCTTCTGCCCGGTCTCGCGCGCGGCGCGCATGTTCTTCGGGCAGGTTTCGCGCGTCGTCCATGGCGAGGCAATGCGGCCGATGAAGACGATCCCGCCATCAGGCGGCATCAAGGCCGGATCGTTCTCCAGCCTCTGCTCGCCTTCGCGCGCCTCGAACATCTCACGCGTTTCAGTCATGGTCCACGTCTCTTAAAGCGCCACACAAACGGCATTTTCTTGTCCGCAAACGACATTGCGCTTGCAAGGTCTCGAAAATCGACATAAACATATGTTTATATCTTTTCAAAGAGAATACGCTGATGCATGTCTCGCTCGACACTATGGTGGATACGTTAAAGGCGGCGGCCGAATCCAGCCGATTGCGCATACTGGCACTTCTGTCGCGCGGTGACCTCACCGTTTCCGATCTTACCGAAATTCTCGGCCAGTCGCAGCCGCGCGTTTCGCGGCACCTGAAGCTGCTTCTGGAGGCCGGACTGATCGGCCGCTACCAGGAAGGGTCGTGGGCCTTCTTCCGCCTGTCGGATGCGGATTCCGCGCGTGACTTCGTCATGGGGCTGGTTTCCGGCATTCGCGGCGCCGATCCGCAGGTCGAACGCGATCTTGAGCGCTTGGCCTCGGTCAAGCGCAAGCGGCAGGACCGGGCGGTCGCGTATTTTTCCGTGAATGCGGCGAGCTGGGACCATATCCGCTCGCTGCATGTACCGGACCGCGCCGTTGAGGCCGCGATGCTGAAGCTGGTCGGTAAGCGGCCGTTCCAGTCGATGCTCGATCTCGGCACCGGCACCGGGCGGCTGCTCGAAATCTTCTCGCCGCTCTATCGGCGTGGTGTCGGCATCGACATGTCGCGCGAGATGCTGACCGTGGCACGCGCCAATCTGGACAAGGCAGGCGTTTCGAACGCGCAGGTTCGGCAGGGCGACATCTTCGCGCCGCCGGTCGAGCGCGATGCCTTCGATCTCGTCACCATCCATCAGGTGCTGCACTATCTCGACGATCCCGCCCGCGCCATCCACGAGGCGGCGCGGCTTTTGCGTCCGGCCGGACGCCTGGTCATCGTCGATTTCGCGCCGCATGCGCTGGAATTCCTGCGTGAGGAGCACGCGCATATGCGGCTCGGCTTTTCCGACCGGCAGATCGCCGACTGGTTTTCGGAAGCCGGCCTCGATCTTGAAGACAGTCAGGAATTCGAGCCGCGCGGCGGCAACGAGGCCAGGCTCACCGTAAAACTCTGGCTCGGCCGCGATCGGCGCCTCTTGATCGCCGATCCTTCCAACGACCCAAGGCAGATAAGGGAAACCGCCTGATGAACCAGTTCCGCTTTTCCCGCCGCCCCGACATTGGCGACAAGGTCAGGGTTTCCTTCGAATTCTTCCCGCCGAAGACGGACGAGATGGAAGCGAGGCTGTGGGAGACTGTGACGAGGCTGGAGCCGCTGAAGCCGAAATTCGTCTCGGTGACCTACGGCGCCGGCGGCTCGACGCGAGAGCGCACCGCGCGCACTGTAAAGCGCATCCTGACGGAAACCGGTATTCCTGCAGCGGCGCATCTGACCTGTGTCGGGGCAACGCGCGACGAGGTCGACGTGGTCATCCAGGATTACAAATCGATCGGCATCAACCGGTTCGTGGCGCTGCGCGGCGATCCGGCTTCCGGCGTCGGCGAACCGTACCGGCCGCATCCCGGTGGCTACGAGAACGGCGCGGAACTGGTCGCCGGGCTCAAGGCGATCGCCGATTTCGACATCTCCGTCGCGGCCTATCCGGAAAAGCATCCGCAAAGCCCCGATTTCGCCACCGACATCGAGATGCTGAAGCGCAAGGTCGACAATGGCGCGACGCGTGCCATCACCCAGTTCTTTTTCGACAACGATCTCTACGAGCGCTATGTCGAGCGCGTCCGCCGCGCCGGCATCTACATCCCGATCGTGCCGGGTATCCAGCCGGTTCACAGTTTCAAGCAGGTCGCGAACTTTTCCGCGAGGGCGGGCGCGCATGTGCCCGGCTGGCTGGCGGAGCGTTTCGAAGGCCTCGACCGGGACCCGCAGACGCATGCGCTGGTGGCGTCGGCGGTGGCGGCCGAACAGGTGATGGACCTTGTCGAGCGCGGTGTCGGCGATTTCCACTTCTACACCATGAACCGCGCCGATCTGGTCTTTGCCATCTGTCATATGATCGGCATCCGCTCGCACGAGGCGGCGGCCGCCGGATCAGCTGCGGCATGAGAGTGGGTTGAACGACAAAAGGCCGGGAAAAACCCGGCCTTTTGAATTGGTTGGACTATTTGGGTGCTGGTCTTCCCCGCTTTGGCGGTCAGGGAAGGAAGCCCATAATAAGGGCTCCGATAAAGGCGAACGCAGCACAGATCATCAATGCGTTGATAGGCCTCGTAAGTCCCATGACATAGCCTCCTCTTAAAGAGCTATGTCACGGAGTCTAGGTTCATTTGTGCCACAGGCAAGCGGAAAATGTGCTGCATTGCGACGTGATTGTGAAATCCGCGACATGTCTTTTGCCGTTAGGCTTTGAAACTCCTAGGCAAAAACCGGCTTCAGGCCTGTGAATAAAATGTGGCCGACTCGTGTCGCTGCCGTGTCATGGCAGCGCTACCGCTGCGAAAGTCGATTCGACTTTCGCGATGCGGGGGGCAATTGGGTGGTTAAAGCATCCTTTGCGCGTCCAGTGGACGCGCGGCGCTCTAACGTCGGCCGAACAACCGCCCGTCAATGGTGACGAGGCCGAGCGCGATCAGCACCACGCCGCCGCTTTCGAACAGTTCCAGCCGCTCGCCAAGGAACAGGAAGCCGAGCAGCATCGCGCTGGCCGGTACGACAAGCGTGACCAGCGAGGCATTGGTGGCGCCGGCCGAGGCGACGAGGTTGAAATAGAGGATGTAGGCGAAGGCGGTCGACAGCAGCGCCAGTGCCAGCACCGCCGCCCAGACCGGCGGCGAGGCCGAGAACAGGCCGGATGGACCGTAGGTGAAGAGCACGATCGGGATCATGATGATGGTCGATGCCGTCAACTGTCCGGTGGCGATGACCGGCGAGGGCACGCCTTTGAAGCGGCGGGCGACCATCAGCGCGACGGCATAGGACAGCGAAGCCCCGATCAGCGCGAATTTGGCCCAGATCGGGCCGCCGAGCCCGGCAAGCAGGCCGGGGCCGATCATGACGGCCGTGCCGGCGATGCCGAGCGCAATGCCGGCGAGCTTGTTCCAGGACAGCTTTTCGTCCGATGTCAGGGCGTTGGCGAGGATCAACGTCCAGAACGGCGTTGTCGCGTTGAGCACCGAGGCGATGCCGGCTCCGAGCTCCGTCTGGCCGGCGAAGATCAGCGAGAAGGGCACGACATTGTTGGTGAGCGCCAGCAGGAAGAACAGGCCGGCATGCGGAAGCGCGAGGCGAAAGGACGGGCCACGCAGACCGAGATAGATCTGCAGCGCAATCGCGGCGATGGCGACGCGAAACAGCACCAGCACCAGCGGGGGGAGTTCCGCCACCGCGATGCGCGCAAAGAAGAACGAGCCGCCCCAGATCGCGCCGAGCAGCAGGAGTTGCCCCCAATCCTTGAGCACCATCGGCCCGCGTGGTGCGGATGTGGCGGCCATTGCCATGTGAGTCGCCCTCCCAGACGTATGCCAGTCAGGCAGAAGCCATATCCGGTTCGGAGACAAGGGCCACCCGAAACGTGATTGATGGCAAACGCCTGCCGCCAAGACCTAGCGCCCCAGCGTCAGCCGTACGAGACACAGAATTGTTTTCATTAGCCGCTAGCTTGGATTAATTGTGCGCAGGCTAGATCAAGGATTCGTCGATGCAGCGATTCGAGAATGCCCGCGAGGCGGCACTGGCGCTTCGCCCGGACGATCCGGTCTATTGCTTCCGCCCGCAGGTGCTGATGGCGGATGCCAGGCAGTTCATGGGCATGTTCCCGGGCAAGACCGCCTATGCGGTCAAGACCAATGGCGAGCAGATCGTGCTGAAGACCCTGGTCGAAGCCGGCGTCAAGGCTTTCGACGTCGCTTCGCCGGGCGAGTTCGCTGCCGTGCGTGCCGTCTCTCCCGATGCCGAGATGCTCTACATGCATCCGGTCAAGGCGCAGTCGGACATCAAGCTGGCGCTGGAGAAATACGCCATCCGCGTCATTTCGCTGGATCACGAGGACGAGATCACCAAGCTGACGCGAGTGGTGCGGGCACTCGACATCGACCCGGGCTCGATCAGCGTGTTCGTGCGGGTGCAGACCAAGGGCCATGCCGCCTACGAACTGTCGAAGAAATTCGGCGCCGGGCCGGCCTATGCCGTCGAACTGGCCGAGCGGCTGAACCGCACCGGCTACAAGGTTGGCCTGTGTTTCCATGTCGGCAGTCAGATCGAGGATCCCGACACCTATGAGCGGGCACTGGCTTCCGCCGATTGGGTGCGCAACCGGCTGACCTTCGATATTGCCGGGCTCGGCGGCGGTTTCCCCGCCGAATACGGCCATGACCCCAACCGCAAGCAGATCGAGATGCCGTCGCTCGGCCAGATCATGTCGCGGCTTTCGGGCGATCTGAAAGAGTATCAGTTCGACCAGATGCCGCTGGTGGCCGAGCCGGGCCGCGTGATCGTGGCGCGCTGCCTGTCGCTGATCGTGCGGGTGCTGCTGCGCAAGGGCAAGCGGCTCTACATCAATGACGGCATCTGGGCGTCGCTGTCGGATTCATGGACCGGAAAGATCACGCTGCCGGCGCGCTTCATTCCCGATCCTGCGATCCGCTCGCGCAATGGCGAGGAGAAGAACATCGTGCCGTTCAAGGTCTGCGGCGCGACCTGCGATTCCGTCGACATCCTGTCGCGGCCGTTCTGGCTGCCGGAAACGGTCGATACCGGCGACTGGATCGAGATCGGCCATATCGGCGCCTATTCGCTCTCGCTGCGGACCCGCTTCAACGGCTTTTACCCCGACACCTTCGTCGAGGTGACGACGCCGTTCGACGAGGGCGACGCGCCGCAGGGGTTTGCCAGTTTGGAGACAATGGCGGATTAGCGAATAGGGAATAGCCAGTAGCGAATAGGGAAGATTTGCAGAGACAGCAGCAAGGAAGGACTACCTTCTATTCGCTATTCGCTATTCGCTATTCGCTATTCGCTAAAGCTTTGCCAAAAGCTCCGGCGTCGGCCAGCCATCCACCGGCAAGCCTAGCCGCATCTGCTCCTTGCGGATCGCCTCGCGGGTGTTGGTACCCAAAATGCCATCGACAGTGCCGACATCGTAGCCCCTGGCTTCCAGCTTGGTCTGCAGCGCCTTCATCTGCTCGTTGTTGAGGCCGGTCTCGGGATTGCGCGGATCGAACTGTTTTTCTCCCGCCAACCTGGCGGCGAGGTTGGCCGCGGTCAGCGCATAGGTGAAGGACTGGTTCCACTCGAGATAGACGTCGAAATTGTCATAAGCGAGGAAGGCGGGCCCCTTACGGCCCATGGGCAGCGCCAAGCCTGCCTTGAGGCCGTTGTCGACCAGCGGCGCGCCGCTGGGGTAGGTGACGCCCCATTGCGCCCACTGCGACAGCGGCAGCTTGTTGGTGCGACCGGTCTGGTCCCACGGCATGTCTTCGGGCACGCGGACTTCCTGGATCCACGGCTGGTCGCGTTTCCAGCCGCGCGACAGCACTTTGTTGGCGGTGGTCATGATCACATCGGGCACGCTGCCGCGCAGGTCGATCTTGCCGTCGCCGTCGCCGTCGACGCCGCGTGCCAGATAGTCGGAGGGCAGGATCTGCGTCTGGCCGATCTCGCCGGCCCAGGCGCCCGTGACGTTGGCCGGCAGCACGCCGCGATCGATCAATTGCAGAAGCGGTATCAACTGAGGCCGGAACAGTTGCGGGCGGCGGCAATCGTGGGAAAGCGTCACCAGCGCGCTCAGCGTGTGGAAATCGCCCTGCACGGCACCGAAATCGGTCTCCAGCGCCCAGAAGGCGGCGATGATGGGCGCCTGGACACCGAACTGCTGATCGGCACGGGCGAAGACATCGGCGTATTTCTTCAGGTTTGCCGCGCCTTGCTTCAGCCGGTAGGCCGAGATCATGCGGTTGGAGAATTCGACGAAGGTCTGGGTGAAAACGCCCTGGGCGCGGTCGCGTGCCAACACCTTGTCGTCGAAGGTTGCCGCTTCAAGGGCGTCGAGACCCGCTGTACCTACGCCAGCCGCCTTGGCTTCCGCAGCGACGCCCTGCTTCCAGGATTCGAAGTCGCCGCCGCATTCCTGCGCCATCGCCGGCAAGGCCGTGGCGCACAGGGTCAGCGCAGCCGCGAGGACTTTGGAACGCAGTCGCATCAGCTTCCTCTCGAAACGAATAGTGGCAGTTGTTGTGCTCCCCGGAAGCCCAACGCCCTGAATTGCCGGCGGTTGCACTTTTCACCGCTGGCTGTGTCGAAAAGCAGGCGGCAGGCCCGGTGTCAACGGTTCTTGTGCCGCAGCCCCTTATTCCGCCGGCTTCTCTGCCGTTGCACCGGTGTCAACAGTGTTCTGCGGAGCTTCTTATCTCGGACGGACTCGCTGCCGTTGCACCGGTTCAACGGAAGCTCTGCTGGAGTGATTTGATCCATGGCGGTGCTGCCGTTGAACCGGTGTCAACGGGTGTTCTGCCGCAGCCACTTGTTCCAGGTGGCTTCACTGCCGTTGAAGACGTTGATGTCGGCCTTGCCGGTCATGCCCGGAATGATCCCGGTTCCTGTGTACTGCCAGAATGTGAAGGGGTGGCTGCCGTATTTCTCACGTGGATGGCCGGCGACAGAACGCAGCCAGTACGGATAGCCGCGAAACCCCGCCAGGCCGTTGTCGTCGAAGAAGTCGACCGAGGTGTAGATGATCGGCTTCTTGCCGTAGTGGCGTTCGACGATCTCGAGGAAGGTGGTCATCTCCGCACGCACCGTGGCGGCGTCGGGACGCAGCCTGCAGGTCGGCGATTGTGGGTTCCATTCCATGTCGAGGACCGGCGGCATCGCCGAGCGATCGACGGGGACGTTGCGGATGAACCAGCGCGCCTGCACGGCAGCCGGGGTGCAGAAATAGTAGAAGTGATAGGCGGCGCGGGGAACGCCCGTAGCTTTGGTCCGGGTCCAATGCTCGTTGAAGTATTCATCGAAGCGATCGCCGCCCTCGGTCGCCTTGATGAAGGCGAAGGAGATGCCGCTGGCCTTGGCCGCCGGCCAGTCGACCGAGGTCTGGTATTTGGAAACATCGGTGCCGTGGACGGCATAGTTCCACGGCGCGCCGCTCTCCCATTCATGCGGCTTGGAATCGGCAAAGCGCGGCGCCCGGACAGTGACCGTCGGGCTGCTCGACGCCGACGGCGACAGTGGCGAGAGATCGTCTACTGTCGAGCACGCGCCAAGCAGCGCTAGCATAATGAGGCCCGCAAGACGGCGCATCGCAATTCCCGAGCCGGATTCAGCCGGTCGCTGATGGGTCTATACCTGATGGCCGGCTTGTGATTGGGCCCCCTCCGAGCGATCGCCCCACAGCATCGCTCAGCATATCCTGTGATCGCCGATCATGGTTGATAATCCGTTGATGGCGCTCGACAAGCATTGTGATTTGCGGAAGCAATGGCGGCAAATCGATGACATAAGGGGTCGCGCAGGGCTCGGAGGAAATAAATGCGGATCGTCGTCAAGATCGTCAGATGGCTGCTTGGTCTGATCGTGCTGGCGGTCGCCGCGCTGTTTGCGTGGCTATACATCGCGCCGCCCGAATTGATCCGCGTCGGTTCCGGCTATTCGGCCAAGATCGTCTGCTCGAATGTCTTCATCGCCGGCCGGGACGCCAATGAGGTGCTGGCCGTCGACGTGCAGGCGCCTGGGCATCCCCTGCTGCGGTTAATGCGTGTTTCGGTGGACAAGAACAGGGGAACGGTGTCTGCCGGCCTGTTCGGGTTCCTCGGCAAGAGCGTCGCTGTCGCCCGCGACGGGCTTGGCTGCGCTTCGGTTCCGGACGGCGATGTCGGCAAGGCGCGGCGGACCGCGATCCAAGCGGAGCCGTCGGCGGCCACCATGGGCGACCTGTGGCCGGAAGGCGAGCGGGTTGAGGCATCGCAGGATCCGGTTGTTGCCAAACTGCTCGACGATGCGGCGCTGACCGGCACCGGCATGCGGGCGGTGGTGGTGGTCAAGAATGGCCGCGTCGTCGCCGAGCGCTACGGCGCGGGCTTTTCCGCCAAGACGCCGTTGCTCGGCTGGTCGATGACGAAGACGGTGAATGCCGCCATCGTCGGTACGTTGGTCAAGGACGGCAAGATGGCTTTCGACGACAAAAACCTGTTCGCGCCGTGGAAGGCGGACGGCCGCGCCGCCATCAGCCTTGCCGAGATGATGGCGATGTCGAGCGGGCTGGAGTTCAACGAGGATTATGGCGACGTCGCCGACGTCACGCGCATGCTCTATCTCGAACCTGATATGGCGGGCTTTGCCGAATCCAAGCCGCTGGCTGCAGAGGTCGGCAAGGTGTTTTCCTATTCGAGCGGCACGGCGGTGATGCTGTCGCGCCTCTGGCAGGACGCGGTCGGCGACAAGGCCAAGGCGCTGACATGGCCGCGCACCGCCCTGTTCGAGCCGCTTGGCATGCATAGCGCGGTGCTCGAGACGGACGAGCAGGGCACCTTCGTCGGCTCGTCCTATCTTTACGCGACCGCGCATGACTGGGCGCGCTTCGGCCAGTTCCTGCTGCAGGGCGGGGTGTGGAACGGCAACCAGATCCTGCCAACCGGTTTCATCGACTGGATGCGCGAGCCGGCATCCGCCTCGAAGGTCTACGGCAAGGGTCAGTTGTGGATCGAGGCCCCGGGCGATGAGGAAAACCCCGGCGCCGGCGTCGCGGCAGGCCTGCCCAAGGACACGTATTGGATGGAAGGCCATGACGGGCAGACGGTCGCCATCATCCCCTCGGAGCAGTTGGTGGTGGTGCGGCTGGGGCTGACGCCTGCCAAGTTCGGCTACCGGCCGCAGACGATGGTGGGGGCGCTGATCAAGGCGCTGCATTAGCGCGGCGCAAACTCTTGCTATGCAGCTGTCGCCAATGGCTTGGCGCGGTCAACTCGCGCCCGCTCGTCGGGCGAGTTCATGACCTGCCAAAGATCGCTGCGGCGCTGGACGTTCAACCAGAAGTCGGGGCTGTTGCCGAACACCCGCGCCAGAATAAGCGCGGTCGCCGCCGTCACGTTGCGGCGGTCGTTGCACAATTCGTTCACATGCTTGCGCTGGACCCCCATCGCCTCGGCCAAAGCCGCCTGCGTCAGGCCAAGCGGCTGCATGAATTCTTCCGTGAGAATTTCGCCAACCGTTGCCGGCTTGCGTGTGGTCATCAACATGTTCTCACCTCATCTATGGCTGTGGTCGTCGAGATAGATGTCCGACGCCTCACCGCGGCCGCCGTCCCAGCGGAAGATCAGCCGCCATTGCTTGTTGACGCGTATTGAATGGAAGCCTTCGAGAATGCCGCGCAGTTCTCGAAATGATTGCTGGGCGGCACACGCAAATCCTGATCGATCATCGCGTCGTCAATCATCTGGAGCTTGCGGAACAAACGGCTTTCGAGATCGGACGGAATGTTGCGAGAATGGGTGTCTTCCACGAAGAAGGCCCGCAGCCATTCATCCCTGAAGCCGATGATCACCACATGCTTCCATGCATGTGAGATAGTGTACCGCTCTCGGGGTCATAAGGCAACGTTGATCCAACGGATCGTGGCTGCTTCGCCTTTATGTGCCTTTCCCACGGCAATATTCAGGAAGTGATCTTGATAACCGCCAGCCAGGCATAGCCGCGATAAAGCGTGCGGAAACGGAAGCTTGCGCTGGTTCGCCGAGATTCCGATTCCAGCACTTCGCGCAACGATTCACGCGGCGCGACGTGGAATTTTTTCAGCCAGCCGCGCAGCAAGGTCCGGAACCAGCCGGGCAGGCCTTCCTGCTGGCCGAAATCGATGATGTGCAGCGAACCGTTCGGCGACAGGGCGGCAAGCGCTGCCGAGACAGTTTTTTCCCAGCCGGGGATCATCGACAGCGAATAGGACACGAAGACACGGTCGAAGCGTTCGACACCGAAGAGTGCACGGGCATCGAAATCGGTGGCATCGCCCCTTGCCAGCACGACGCGGCCGGACAGGCCCTCGCGGTCGATTGCCTTTCCGGCCGTTTCCAGCATTTCGGCCGAGATATCGAGGCCGTAGAAGCGGGCATCGGGATAGCGGCGGGCAGCCAGGATGATGTTGCGGCCGGTGCCGCAGCCGAGCTCCAGAACGGTACCACCGACAGGCACGTCGAGCCCCGAGATCATTAGGTCGCGGCCGAGCAGGTAGTATTTGCGGGTCAGGTCGTAGATGTGGCGCTGCCAGCGGTAGACGCCGTCCATCAATTCGGCATGGTTGGCAGGCAGCTCGGTGGCGCTCATGCCGCGCGCTTCACGTAGAGGTGGAAGCCACCATAGATGGCCGAGCGGTCGCGGGCTGAAAATTCGCGCGAAGCCTGGTCCCGATAATCCCACTGATCAAGCAGCGAGCTGGAGACGCGGCCCGGCAACAGGCTGGGCTCGGCGGCGGTGCGGAAGATGACGCGGGCGCCGGCCGACGCGGTACGGGTGATTTCCGCCCACAGCGCGTTGAGCTGATCGTCAGTCATCCAGTCCTGCGCATCGAGCAGGACGAAGCGGTCGACGGAGCCTGCATCCTTGCCGGCGAGGAATTCGATCAGATTGGCATGGTGGATGGCGACGCGGCCGACATTGCCGCGGATGGTCTCGTAATTCTGTTTTTCGAGATAGGCGGGCAGGGCGGCCTCGCCGGGGTTCGGATAGCGCCGGGCGAAGGCCTGCCAGGCGAAGTAGTTGTTCTCAAGCGGAAAATCGCAAGCGAGCTTTTCCAGCCGGGCTTTCAGCACGCTGGCCATGGTGCCGTCGCCAGAAGTGATTAGCGAATCGTACTGCGCCGGCG
>NZ_RZTT01000198.1 GCF_003996995.1 Mesorhizobium sp. M7A.T.Ca.US.000.02.2.1
ATTCTACATCGCGCCACCTCTGATATCCTTCGAAAAGGACGAAAAATTGGCGTTAGAACCGCGGCGGACGCGGAGCGCCACCTGCACCGCCGGCGGCGCCAGCAGCGACCGGGCGCGGCGTCATCGGCAGCAGGCCTTCGCGCTGGGCGCGCTTGCGGGCCAGCTTGCGGGCGCGGCGGACGGCTTCAGCCTTTTCACGGGCGCGCTTCTCGGACGGCTTTTCGTAGTGACCGCGCATCTTCATTTCGCGGAAAATGCCTTCGCGCTGCATCTTCTTCTTGAGAGCGCGAAGCGCCTGATCAACGTTATTGTCGCGGACGAGTACCTGCACGGGCAATCCTGTCTTTCGGGTTTGATATCAACAGGCAAGCGGCCATAGCCACTAGCCTCCGCGGCGGTTTACACCACGAATTGGGGCGGCTGATAGCAGAATCATGCCGCGCTGTCCACAGCGGAAATGATTTTGCGGGGCCAGCCGCCGTCTGTTTGCCCTGGGACAAGTGTGCCACTTGCCCATGAGATAAGGAGCCGACTAGGCCGTCGCGAGGTGCAGCAGCTCGAAATCCTCGAAGAACTCGCCGTAGTCGCAGGTGATCTCCTCGCCCACGGCGATGTCGCGGGTCGCGGTGGCTCCGCCATATTGCGAAAAATCCGTATTCGGATTGCTGGAATGGTTCATGAAGCGGCCATTGTCGACTTCATAGACCATGAAACCCGGCCGGTCCGGGCTCGGATAGGCATAGCGGTCGAGCAGTTCCCTGAGATGCGGGGGTGCCGTCTCGTATTTGTCCATGGGGATCAGCCGGTCGAAATCCGGATCGAGCTGCCAGATCGAAGCGCCTTTCCCGATCGGCTCCGCGGCGAACACGCCGACGCCTTCGATCGCGCTCGCAGTCACATAGGTTCTGATCAGCATCATGGTTCCAGACCCGCTTTTAGACAGGAACGGAATCGCCAAATCGCGGCGAAAAATCAAGAGCGGCCGTTTGCCTGGCGGCTATGAACATGCATCCCGCCGCTGGAATCTTCACGTCCGGTTGATCGACAAGGGCCTTTGCATAGGCTTCGTCCCTGACATCGCCGGCAAGCGCGATGGCCGCGCCATCATTGTCTTCTATCTCGGCGACAAGCGCATCGAGCTCGGCCTGGCGGCGGGCGGCGACGATGACCTTGGCGCCTTCCTCGGCAAAGATTTTTGCCGAGGCCCGGCCGATGCCGGAACTGGCGCCGGTGACGATGGCGATCTTGTTGGCGAGTGCGAACATTTTTGCATCCTTTTCTTCGCGTCGGCTTTAGCGGCGATCCGAGATGCTTGGTCGCAGATGGGGCAAGCACGAGCCACCCGATACCTGCCAATGTGTGGAAGCGCCGGATGCGTCTTTTCCGCCACGGCGCAAAACGGCAAGCGCCGTCGCAAACAGCGCAAGGGTGGAAGCGCTGTTTCGCTAGTGATACACCTCGCGCGCCGGGACCGAATGAACGCCGGCCGCCATTCGCGAAGCCTTTTTGGGGCGAGGTTGGGACGTTGAAGAAATATTCGGTATTCGCCATCGCCCGTGAAGCCATGCGCGGTCACAAGGGCTGGGAGGAACAGTGGTCCTCGCCTGAGCCCAGGAAAGAATACGACGTCATCATCGTCGGCGCCGGCGGCCATGGGCTGGCCACCGCCTATTACCTCGCCACCGTGCACGGCATCACCAATGTCGCGGTGCTGGAAAAGGGCTGGCTCGGCGGCGGCAACACCGGCCGCAACACCACCATCATCCGTTCCAACTATCTCTATGACGAGAGCGCCGGCATCTACGACCATGCGCTGAAGCTGTGGGATGGCTTGAGCCAGGAACTCAACTACAACGTCATGTATTCGGCGCGCGGCGTCATGATGCTCGCCCACAATGTGCACGACGTCCAGGTGCTGAAGCGCCACGTGCACGCCAACCGGCTGAACGGCATCGACAATGAATGGCTGACGCCGGAGCAGGCGAAGGAATTCTGCCCACCGCTCAACACCTCCAAGGATGCGCGCTATCCGGTGGTCGGTGCGTCGCTGCAGCGGCGCGGCGGCACGGCCCGTCATGATGCCGTTGCCTGGGGCTATGCGCGCGGCGCCTCGGCGCGCGGCGTCCACATCATCCAGAATTGCGAGGTCACCGGGGTCAAGCGGGCGGCCAATGGCGCGGTGATGGGGGTCGACACGACGCGCGGCTTCATCGGCGCCAAGAAGGTCGGCGTCGTTGCCGCCGGCCATTCCTCCGTCATCATGAACATGGCAGGCGTGCGCATGCCGCTGGAAAGTTATCCGCTGCAGGCGCTGGTGTCGGAACCGGTCAAGCCGGTGGTGCCCTGCGTGGTGATGTCGAACACGGTGCACGCCTATATCTCGCAGTCCGACAAGGGCGAGCTGGTGATCGGCGCCGGCACCGACCAGTATGTCTCCTATTCGCAGACCGGCGGCTTGCACATATTGCAGCATACGCTCGACGCCATCTGCGAGATGTTCCCGATCTTCACGCGCATGAAGATGCTGCGCTCGTGGGGCGGCATTGTCGACGTCACGCCCGACCGCTCGCCGATCCTGGCCAAGACGCCGGTGCCGGGCCTCTATGTCAATTGCGGTTGGGGCACGGGCGGCTTCAAGGCGACGCCGGGTTCGGGCCATGTCTTTGCCCACACCATCGCCAAAGACGATCCGCATCCGATCAACGCGCCCTTCACCATCGAACGCTTCCGCACCGGACGGCTCATCGACGAGGCGGCGGCGGCGGCGGTGGCGCACTGATGATGGCTGAGATGGCTGTCGCGATGCCGCTGATGCTGGCGGGGGAGCAAGTGCTGGCGGGAGAACGGGGCATGTTCCATTTTCCCTCGCCGGATGAAGTGCGCACGCAGCCGATCAGCCGTGCCGGCAACGAAGCCGGCTGGCCGTTTTCGGTCGATGACGGCACGTTGGCCTGCGTCTGGAGCGGCGGCCAGAGGGTGGTGATGTTCTTCGAGGGACGACCCGAAGGGCTCGAAGAAGACGAGACATTCCAGCCGCGTCAAGTCATCGTCACAACCGATCCGATGCAGCTCACCCTCGGCAACATGGCGTCCCGCGATCTGTTTCGTCCCGCTGCAAGCGTGGAAGAGCGCATCCGGCTCGTCGCACCGTTCGCGACCCTGGGACAGAAGCTTTGCGATCAACCGGCGGGCGCCCGCGTCGGCCACGGCGAATTGTAGGAACGAACCAAATGCTTCTCATCCGCTGCCCCTATTGCGAGGAAGAGCGTCCGGAACTCGAGTTCCGCAACGCCGGCGAGGCCCACATCGCGCGCTCGGCCAATATGGCCGGCGAGAGCGACGACGATTTTGAAAAGTTCTTCTTCATCCGCTCCAACCCCAAGGGCATCATTTATGAGCGCTGGCGGCACATGCATGGCTGTGCGCGCTTCTTCAATGCCGTACGCGACACCGTCACCGACAAATTCGTCATGACCTACAAGGCCGGCGAGCCGAAGCCGTCGAAGCTGCCGGGAGTTGCCAAATGAGCGGCGCGTTCCGCATTCCCGGCGCTGGCCGCTTCAGCCAAGCCAAGACCGCGCGGTTCAGCTTCGATGGCCGGTCCTATGCCGGCATCGAGGGCGACACGCTGGCCTCGGCGCTGCTCGCCAATGGCGTCCATCTCGTCGGCCGTTCGTTCAAGTACCACCGTCCGCGCGGCATCCTGTCGGCGGGCGCCGAGGAGCCGAACGCCCTGGTCGAAATCAAGCGCGACGCGGCACGCAAGACGCCGAACGTGCGGGCGACCGTGCAGGAGCTCTATGACGGGCTTGATGGGCAGTCGCAGAACCGCTGGCCGTCACTGTCCTTCGACCTCGGTGCGGTCAGCGATATCGCCTCGCCGCTGCTTTCGGCCGGCTTCTACTACAAGACCTTCATGTGGCCGAAAGCGGCGTGGAAGAGGCTCTACGAGCCAAAGATCCGCGCCGCAGCCGGTCTTGGCGTTTCCCCGGACCAGCCGGATCCCGACCATTATTCATCGCGCTATGCGCATTGCGACGTGCTGGTGCTGGGCGGCGGTGCGGCAGGCATCGCGGCAGCGCTTGCGGCGGCTGAGACCGGCGTGCGCGTCATCCTCGCCGACGAGCAGGCCGAGTTCGGCGGCAGCCTGCGTTTCGAGAGCGGCGCGAAAATCGACGGCCAGGACGGTTTTGCCTGGGCGCAAGCTGCCGTGGCGAAGCTCGCCGCAATGGACAATGTCCGCGTGCTGTCGCGAACGACGGCGTTCGGCTACTATGCGCAGAATTTTGTGGGGCTGGTCGAGCGTGTCAGCGAGCATCTGAGGACCCCCGGCCACGATCTGGCGCGCGAGCGGCTGTGGCAGGTCCGGGCCAAGCGCGTGGTGCTGGCCTCGGGCGCGATCGAGCGTCACATGGTGTTTGCCGACAATGACCGGCCGGGCATCATGCTGGCGGGTGCCGCGCGCACCTATCTCAACCACTATGGCGTCGCGGTCGGCAGGAATGTCGGCGTCTACACCGCCAATGATTCTGCTTACGCGGCGGCGATCGACCTGAAGAAGGCCGGCGTCAACGTGGCGGCGATCGTCGATCTGCGCGAAAATCCGACCGGACCGGTGATCGACGAGGCGAGGGCGCTCGGCATCGAGATCAATTTCGGCCGCGCGGTGCTCCGCGCTGGCGGTAAGCTCAGGGTGTCGTCGATGACCGTGCAGCCGAAGAATGGCGGCGGCGAACGCACCATCGCGGTCGATGCGATCCTGATGTCGGCCGGCTGGACGCCGTCGGTGCATCTGTTCTCGCAGTCGCGCGGCAAGGTCGCCTTCAACGACGAGACCAAGCGCTTCGTGCCGGGCACCTATGCGCAGGACTGCGTCTCGGTGGGCGCCTGCAACGGCACCGACGGGCTGTCGGCGACGGTGGACGAGGCCTATGCGGCGGGTGCCAAGGCGGCCAAGGATGCTGGTGCCAAAACTGCCAAGGGCAACAAGCCGAAAGTCGATGCGTCGGAGAGCTGGTCGCGCGGTATGTTGGGCGCGGCGCCCGGCGCCGGGCCGGACACGACGGTGAAGGCGTTTGTCGATTTCCAGAACGACGTCACCGCCAAGGATATCCGCCAGGCGGTGCACGAAGGCATGCGCTCGATCGAGCACGTCAAGCGCTTCACCACCAACGGCATGGCGACCGACCAGGGCAAGACCTCCAACATGCACGGCCTGGCGATTGCCGCCGAGACGCTGGGAAAGCCGATCCCGGAGGTCGGCCTGACCACGTTCCGTGCGCCCTATACGCCGGTCACCTTCGGCGCGATCGTCAGCCATGCGCGCGGTCCGCTGTTCGACCCGACGCGCAGAACCGCGATCCATCCCTGGGCCGAGGCGCAAGGTGCCGTGTTCGAGGATGTCGGCCAGTGGAAGCGCGCCTGGTATTTCCCCAAGGCGGGCGAGGACATGCATGCCGCGGTCGACCGCGAATGCGTCGCGGTGCGCAAGACGGCGGGCCTATTCGATGCCTCTACGCTGGGCAAGATCGAGGTGGTTGGGCCGGATGCGGCCAAGTTCATGGAACTGCTCTACACCAACCCATGGGAGAAGCTGGAACCCGGCCGCTGCCGCTACGGCATCATGCTGCGCGAGGACGGCTTCATCTATGACGACGGCGTCGTCGGCAGGCTGGCCCCCGACCGTTTCCACGTGACGACGACGACCGGCGGCGCGCCGCGCGTCATGAACCACATGGAGGATTATCTCCAGACCGAGTTCCCGCATCTCAATGTCTGGCTGACCTCGATCACCGAGCAGTGGGCTGTTATCGCCGTGCAGGGGCCCAAGTCGCGCGACATCATCGCGCCACTGGTCGAAGGCATCGACATGTCCGACGAGGCGCTGCCGCATATGTCGGTGCGTGAAGGCAAGATCTGCGGCGTGCCGACGCGGTTGTTTCGCATGTCGTTCACCGGCGAGCGCGGCTTCGAGGTCAATGTGCCGGCCGACTATGGCCAGGCGGTCTGGGAAGCCCTGTGGGCCGAGGGCCAGAAGCATGGTGCGGCCGCCTACGGCACCGAGGCGATGCACGTGCTGCGCGCCGAAAAAGGCTACATCATCGTCGGCCAGGACACGGATGGCACGGTAACGCCGAACGACGCCGGGCTCGACTGGGCGGTCGGCAAGAAGAAGACCGACTTCGTCGGTATCCGCGGCCTGACGCGGCCGGATCTGGTCGCCAAGGGCCGCAAGCAGCTGGTCGGCCTCAAGACCAGGGATCCCAAAGTGGTGCTGGAAGAAGGCGCGCAGATCGTCGAGGATCCGAAGCAGGCGATCCCGATGAAGATGATCGGTCATGTCAGCTCGAGCTATTGGTCGGAAAATTGCGGCCGCTCGATCGCATTGGCGCTGGTCGCCGGCGGCCGCGACCGGATGGGCGAGACCCTCTATGTGCCGATGCCGAATGGGGTGATCGAAGTGGAGGTTACCGGCATGGTATTCTTCGACGAGACGGGAGGGCGCCTCAATGGCTAAGGCCGCTGCAAGGAAGACGGCTCCGGCCGCATCGCCTTCGGTCGAACGCCGTCCGGCGCTGGCTGGGCGCAGCACCACTGCCGCCGCCGTCAAGGTCGAGGTGCTGCCGTCGGCCGAGCGCGTTTCACTGCGTGCGCCGGAGGCTTCGGCCGCAGCGCTTTCGAAGGCGCTCGGCGTGACCTTGCCGAACAAGCCGAAAACCTCTGCCGCGAAGGGCGGGCGCACCGTCTTGTGGCTCGGTCCCGACGAATGGCTTGTGATCGATGAGGCCGGCAACGATCCGCTCGCCGATTGCGCCAAAGTATCCGCGCTGCATTCGGCGGTCGGCGTCTCGCATCGCAACATCGCGATATCGGTGACGGGCACTGGGGCAGCGGCGACGATCAATGCTGGCTGCCCGCAGGACCTGTCGCTCGACGCCTTCCCGGTGGGCGCAGCGTCGCGCACCATCTTGGGCAAGACCGAGATCGTGCTGCTGCGCACAGCCGCCGATGCCTTCCGGGTCGAATGCTGGCGTTCCTTCTCGGACTATGTCTTTACTTTCCTGTCCGAGGGATCGCGCGACGCGGCGGTCTGAACTCGGAACGTTTTGCAGGGCACGCTCGTTCTGCATCCGCACGCCGAGGGAGAATGCCGATGCCGTCGAATTCCCCACCGAAGTCGCCGGTCAGAAAGACATCGGCCGTCCGCTCGCTCGAACATGAGCGGCATGAAGCCCCGAGCGCCGAAGAGGAACTCGAGGAAGGCCTCGAAGACACGTTCCCGGCCAGTGATCCGATATCCATTACCGGAACCGCTATCCCCGGCGCACCGGCGAAACCGGGCAAGGCCAAGACCGTGCCGGGGCGCAAGAAGCGCAAGACGTAGTATTCCATCGGGCCAGGCGGCATCGGCACCTTCTCAATCCCTTTTGACATGCTATTTAAAGCGCTTTGGGAGATAAAAATGCCGACAAAAGCGATCGTTTGGGGCGAGAATGTCCACGAGCAGACCAATGAAGCCGTGCGCGACCTCTATCCCTTGGGCATGCATGGCACCATCGCCGCCGCCCTCAACCAGGACAAGGGCATCAAGGCGACCACCGCAACCTTGCAGGAGCCCGAGCACGGCCTGAGCGAAAAGCGCCTGGCGGCCGCCGACGTGCTTTTGTGGTGGGGCCACGCGGCGCATGGCGAGGTCAAGGACGAGATCGTCGAGCGGGTGCAGAAGCGGGTGTGGGAAGGGATGGGCTTGATCGTGCTTCATTCCGGCCACTACTCGAAGATATTCAAGCGGCTGATGGGCACGCCCTGTTCGCTGAAATGGCGCGAGGCGGGCGAGCGCGAGCGCGTCTGGGCGATCAACCGCGGCCACCCGATCGCGCAAGGCATCGGCGAGTGCCTGGAGATCGGCGAGACCGAAATGTATGGCGAGCCGTTCGCGGTGCCGGAGCCGCTGGAGACGGTGTTCGTCTCCTGGTACGAGGGCGGCGAGGTGTTCCGGTCCGGGCTGACCTACCAGCGCGGCGCGGGACGGATCTTCTACTTCTCGCCCGGCCACGAGACCTATCCGATCTATCACAATGAGGGCGTGCAGCAGGTGCTGCGCAACGCCGTGCACTGGGCGCACAACCCGGCGCCGGCATGGTCCGGCATCACCAATGCGCCGAACGTGCCGACGGATGCGGCCAAGGAGAAGATCGTGCAGAAGGGGCTGCGCCTGCATGCCGACGGCGACAAGGGCCTGAGTTGATTCGGGCCTGAGCTGATTGGGGTGTGAGGTGGCTGGGGGCCTGAACTGATGCATCGAATTCTTCTGCTCGGCACCGGCGGTATCGCCGGGCATCATGTCGAGGAGTTTGCCGGGATCCCGGGCTGCAGCATCGTCGCTTGCGTCGACCAGGTGCCTGGCCGCGCGGCGGCGTTTGCCGCCGTCAGCAAGATCGGCGAATCTTTCGAGAGCCTGGAGGCGGCGATCGCCTGGGGTCAGTTCGATGCCGCCATCAACGCGACGCCGGATGGTGCGCATCTGGCAACGACGCTGGCGCTGCTTGCCCAGGGAAAGCATGTGTTTTGCGAAAAGCCGCTGGCGCCGAACCACGCCGACGCGCTTGATATGACCGAAGCGGCCGAGGCTGCAGGGGTGGTCAACATGGTCAACCTGACCTATCGCAACTCACCGGCGATCCATGAAGCGCGGCGCATGGTGCGGCCGGCGAGATCGGCGTGTTGCGCCATGTCGAGGCAAGCTACCGGCAAAGCTGGCTGGTCAGCCAGTCGTGGGGCGACTGGCGGGTCGAGGACAAATGGCTCTGGCGCTTGTCGAGCCGGCACGGTTCGACCGGTGTGCTGGGCGATGTCGGCATCCATATCCTGGACTTCGCCACCTATGGCGCCGGCCAGGATATCGTCAGCCTGCATGCCGATCTGGTGACGTTTCCGAAGGCCGAGGGCGAGCGCATCGGCGACTATGTGCTGGACGCCAATGACAGCGTGGCAATGACGGCGCGGCTCAGTTCCGGTGCGCTCGCTACGATCGTGGCGAGCCGCTACATGACCGGCCACGCCAACGATCTGTCGCTGGCCCTGCACGGCACCAAGGGCGCCATCAGGGTCGAAACCGACGGCAAGGCATCGAACCTGTCGGCCTGTCTCGGCGGCGATGTCGATCTTCAGCGCTGGCAGATCTTGGCGCTGCCCAGTGTCAATCGCAATGCGCGACGCTTTGCCGATGCGCTGGATACAGGCCGGAATGGCGATCCGTCGTTCCGGCGTGCCGCGGACATGCAAAAGCTGATCGACGCGGCCTTCGAGAGTTCAGCGGCGAAGCTGCCGGTTTCGGTCGGCTGAAGCTGGCCGGCTTGTGCCGGCCAGACGCGATCTTTGCTGATGTCAAAATGCGCTTGGTACAATCCACGGATTGATGCTGATGCCGAGCCGCGGGCCCTTGCCTTCAGCGGTATTTTGCGTGGCACCCTTCTTCTCGACCGAACCGGTCGAAGCGCAATCGAGCTTCACGTTGGTCCTGGTGTCAACGCAGGCCGCCACCGGCGCATGCTTGACGGGATGGGTGGTGTTGGCGGCGAAGGCCGAGCCCGAAAGTGCCAGCACGGCGGCGAGGGTGAGGAGTGTCTTTTTCATTATCAGTCTCCGGTTTCCGGGTCGAATTCAATTCGTACCGACGGGTGAATTTCTCTCGTACATGTACGATGCGCTGTACATATACGCCCGTCGATCGCGAAGTTCAAGGAAAACCGTACGCGTACAATAAATTTTTTGTTAACCAAGAACCCCCAGGTCTGGAGGGGAATACACAAAACAAGGAAACGGCGTTCAGCAGTTGACCGGTGTCTCGGTCAGAGGCGGGACGTTTTGCGTGCTGAGCGTGGCGAGCGTGAAATCGCACATCCGCTTCACGAAGGCCTGCGGATCGCCGAAGGGGTAGAACGGAAAGGTGATGAGCAGCGAGATCGTGCCGTGGCCGACCGCCCACAGCATGGTGGCGATGGCGCGCGGATCGCCCTGCAATTTGCCGGCGGCGACGCAGGCCTCGACCCTGCTGATCAGCACCTTCATAGCAGGGTTGCTCTCCTCCATTTCATTGTAGCCTTCCGGCAGCTTGGTCTTTTCGGTCATGAACACGGTGCGGTATTCGTTGGGATTGCCGAGTCCGAAAGCGGCATATTCGGTCATCACCGCCTGCAAGGCCTCGATTGGATCATCGGATGGATGCTCCTCGATGCGGCGGGCCAGCGTCTCGAACGCATCCTCGGCCAGAGCGAACAGGATGTCCTGCTTGTCGGCGAAGTAGGAATAGACAGACATCGGGGCGTAGCCGACCCGTTTGGCCAGCTTGCGGATGGTCAGGCCCTCATAGCCTTCTTCCTGGACGAGCTTGTGCGCGGCCTCGACCAGTTCGGAGCGCAGTTCGGCCTTTTGTTTCTCGCGGCGTGTCTGGACGCTCTGCGGCAAGATCTGGTGCCTTTGGTTGGTTGGTGGCTGGCTAAATTATATACGCTGTACGGAAACGGACAAGGGCACGGGAAATTCCCAGGCGGTATGCTTCGGATCGTGCCGACGCTTGTCGAGGTTGCGGCACCCGTGATCAGCACCTTTGCTCCGTCAAAGCGGCCCATCACGCTTCCTTGTCGATCAGCTTCGCGGCAAGACGCGAAAGCAGCTTTACCGCCTCGCCATAGGTCCGGGCCTTTTCCGGATTGGAGGCGTTGCCGTCCAGCGCCCGCTTATAGACGCCCTGGCAAATCGCGGCCAGCCGGAAGAAGGAAAAGGCGAGATAGAACGTCCAGTTGCCGATACCGGTGAGCCCGCGCCGCCGGCAGTAGGCGGCGACGTAGTCCTCCTCGGAGGGCAGGCCGAGTGCGGAACGGTCGACACCGCCCAGGCCGCGAAAGCCGGAAGCGTGCGGCAGCCGCCATTGCATGCATTGATAGGCGATATCGGCGAAGGGGTGGCCTGATGTCGACAATTCCCAGTCGAGCACCGCCAGCACCTTCGGCCGGTCCGGCGCGAAGATCAGAT
>NZ_RZTT01000199.1 GCF_003996995.1 Mesorhizobium sp. M7A.T.Ca.US.000.02.2.1
TCGATGTGCAGTTCGAAGAAGGCGTGGATCTTGCGATCGCCGACCTTCTCGTTGCCCTTCCAGCCGATGCGCTCGAGCTCCTCGCCGAATTTCTTGCCCTGTTTGTCGACATGCCGGTACACATCGGCCTGGTCGAGCACGCCGGCGAACACGCCGGACGCCATCATCGCCGGCGCGAAGCGCGAGCCCTCCTCATTCGTCCAGTTGGTGACGACGATCGGATGTTTGGTCTTGATGCCGAGATCGTTGAGCGAGCGCACCACTTCAAGCCCGCCCAGCACGCCGAGCACGCCGTCGTACTTGCCGCCGGTCGGCTGCGTATCGAGATGGCTGCCGACATAGACCGGCGGCAGGCTGGGATCGGTGCCTTCGCGGCGGGCAAACATCGTGCCCATTTCATCGACGCCCATTTCGAGCCCGGCCGCATCGCACCAGCGCTTGAACAGATGCCGCCCTTCGCCGTCTTCGTCGGTCACGGTCTGGCGATTGTTGCCGCCGGCAATGCCGGGGCCAATCTTCGCCATCTCCATGATGGAATCCCACATACGGTCTGAATTGATTCGCAGATTCTCGCCAGGTGCGGCCATGCTCTAAAACCTCATTGATGCGCAGGCGTCCCCCTCCCCCTCGAGGGGAGGGTGGCCGCGAAGCGGTCGGGTGGGGTCGGCTGACATATGCTCAACCTTCCCCTTGACCATCTGCGCGACATGCCACGCGCTGTTTATGACATCGGGCTCGTCAACACGGAAGACGTGAAACCCGAGAGAGCGCAGATAGGCATCACGAACAGCATCGTGCCGTTTACCCCTCTCGTGTTCGTGCAGATCACCGTCGACCTCAACGATCAGCTTCACCGCCAAGCAAACGAAGTCAACGATATAAGGCCCAATCGGGCACTGACGGCGAAACTTGATGCCTCCCGATTTCAACTCCCGCAGTTCATACCACAGGAGGGATTCGCCCTTGGTCGCGTGAACTCGAAGCGCGCGCGCCTTCTGGCGCATTTCGAAGCTCACGCGGGTACGGGGCATCAGACGCGGCCACGCAGCAAAAGATCAGGTCGGCACCCAGTCGCACCGACCCCACCCGACCGCTTCGCGGCCACCCTCCCCTCGAGGGGGAGGGATATCCGCGTCCAGTTCGTCAATCTATCGCTCGCAAGACTTCTCTGACATGGTCGATCAATTCGTTGATCTGGCCCTTGGTGATGATCAGCGGCGGCGACAGCGCGATGATGTCGCCGGTGGTGCGGATCAGCGCGCCGCGCTCGAACGCCTTGACGAAGGCCGAGAAGGCCCGCTTGGTCGGCTGGCCGGCGATCGGCGCCAGCTCGATCGCGCCGATCAGGCCGATGTTCCTGATGTCGATGACGTTCGGCTCGCCCTTCAGCGAATGCAGCGCGTCTTCCCAGTACGGCGCCAGCTCCTCGCCGCGGGTTAGCAGGCCCTCTTCCTTGTAGGTGTCAAGCGTGCCGAGTGCGGCCGCGCAGGCAATCGGGTTGCCCGAATAGGTGTAGCCGTGGAAGAACTCGATCATCTGCTCGGGGCCGGTCATGAAGGCGTCGTGGATCTCCTTCTTGACGAACACCGCGCCCATCGGGATGACGCCGTTGGAGACGCCCTTGGCGGTGGTCATGATGTCTGGCGTGACACCGAAATAGTCGGCGGCGAACGGCGTACCGAGACGGCCGAAACCGGTGATGACCTCATCGAAGATCAACAGGATGCCGTGCTTGGTGCAGATTTCACGCAGCTTCTCGAGATAGCCCTTCGGCGGCAGGATGACGCCGGTGGAGCCTGCGACCGGTTCGACGATGACAGCGGCGATGGTCGAAGCGTCATGCAGGGCGACGATGCGCTCCAGTTCGTTGGCAAGTTCCGCGCCATACTCCGGTACGCCCTTGGTGAAGGCGTTCTTTTCCGGCAGATGCGTGTGCGGCATATGGTCGACGCCGCCGAGCAGCGTGCCGAACATCTTGCGGTTGGTGACAATGCCGCCGACCGAGATGCCGCCGAAATTGACGCCGTGATAGCCGCGCTCGCGGCCGATCAGCCGGGTGCGCGAGCCCTCGCCCTTCACACGATGATAGGCGATGGCCATCTTGAGCGCGGTCTCGACCGATTCCGAGCCGGAATTGGTGAAGAAGACATGGTCCATGCCCTTGGGCGCGAGGTCGACCAGGCGGTTGGCCAGTTCGAACACGATCGGGTGGCCCATCTGGAAGGCGGGCGCATAGTCGAGCTCGGCGGCCTGCTGCTGGATCGCCTCGGTGATCTTGGGACGGCAGTGGCCGGCATTGACGCACCACAGGCCGGCGGTGCCGTCGAGAACCTTGCGGCCGTCGCTGGTCGTGTAATGCATGTCCTTGGCGGACACCATCATGCGTGGCGCCTGCTTGAACTGCCGGTTTGCCGTGAACGGCATCCAGAATGCGCTGAGATCGTTCGGCGTGACTTTCAGCCGGTTGGACATGACCAGGACTTCCCCTTGTAATCTGTTTCGGTGCGCCCAACGCTTGGTCTATGCCGCGTTTTCATGCTACGCAAATTTTTGACCGATTGGACAAACGTTAGCACCGCCCTGTCGGCGGTCAAGGGATTACTAGCGGAAATGCGGCACCTGAAGTGCGTTCCACAGGCTAGGGAAAAACTGGTCCAGAGAATTGGTCCAGATGACCTTGAACGCGAGGTTTGGCAACACGAGGGCTTGCAACGGTGACCATCGGCACGGACGCCCCTCGCCGCACCCGCATCCAGCAGGAAAAGCGCGAACTCATCCTGGAGGCGGCGCTCGAGGTTTTCTCGACCAACGGTTTTCGTGGCTCGACCATTGACCAGATCGCCGAAGCCGCCGGCATGTCGAAGCCGAACCTGCTCTATTATTTCCGCCGCAAGGAAGACATCCACGAGACGCTGATGCAGCGCCTGCTCGACACCTGGCTGGCGCCGCTGCGTGAACTCGATGACATCGGCGACCCCTTGACCGAATTGCGCAGCTACATCAGGCGCAAGCTGGAGATGGCACGCGACTTTCCGCGCGAGAGCCGGCTGTTCGCCAACGAGATCCTGCAAGGCGCGCCGCGCATCATGCCGCTGCTGGCGGGCGAACTGAAAACGCTGGTCGACGAGAAGGCGACCGTCATCAAGGGCTGGATGCGCGCCGGCAAGATCGCCAAGACCGATCCGTGGCACCTGATCTTCTCGATCTGGGCGACGACGCAGCACTACGCCGATTTCGACGTCCAGGTCCGGGCCGTGCTCGGGCCGAACCGCGGCGGCGACGGCCGCTTCGAGGATGCGGCAAGGTTTCTCGAACAATTGTTCTTGGATGGGCTGAAGCCGAAGACCTGACGCTTCAGGCGCTGCGCCGCTCGGCCGGCAGGGCGTCCAGCAACGTCTGCAGCTTGGCGATCGAATTCTGCTCGGCGAGCGGCGTGTAGACGATCAGCTTCATGTCCGAGCCGTCGCCGATCGACAGGCTCATATGCTCGAAGGTCATGGCGCCCGCGCTCGGGTGCCGGACATGTTTCACCCCCGACAACCGGTGCGCGACGTCGCGCTGCGGCCACCAGGTGCGAAATTCGGGGCTCGAACCCGTCATCAACTCGATCAGCCGCTCGAAATCCGGATCGCCGACATAGCGCGCACTCGCGGCCCGAAACGAGGCCAGCACGGTGCGCGCCAGTTGCTCCCAGTCGACCAGCAGGCGCCGGTGGTGCGGGCTCGTGAACACCATGTGGACGATGTTGCGGGCGTCACCCTCCAGCAAGCCATAGTCGCCGAACACCGCGACGGCAGCCGGGTTCCAGGCCAGCACATCCCAGCGCCGCCCGACAACATAGGCCGGCTGCAGCACCAGGCTCTGCAGCATGTGCAGCAAGGGGCCGTCGACTTTTTCCGGCGCCACGCCACGGCGCTCCGGCTGCTGGCGGTCGGCGAGGATGAACAGATGCTGTTTTTCGGCGGCGTCGAGGCGCAGTGCTTCGGCAAGTGCCGTCAGCACCTCGACCGAGGGCCTGACCTCCCGCCCCTGCTCCAGCCATGTGTACCAGGTGGTGCCGACACCGGCGATCATCGCCACCTCCTCGCGGCGCAAGCCCGGCGTACGCCGCCTGAGACCGGTGGCGATGCCGGTGGCCGAGGGCGTCAGCCTTTCGCGGCGCGAGCGCAGGAAGGCGCCGAGTTCGCGCCGGCGGCTGTCTTCAGCCGAATGTGTGGGGGCAGCGTGGGGTTGGGACTCCATGCGGGTATTATAGCAGTATTGATACCAGGATAAAGTTTGAACTGTTTGGCCCGCGCCAACTGTCCCATCTTCGGTTCAGAGCAACAGAACGGAGGCTCTGAACATGGAACTCAAAGACAAGATGATCCTCATCACCGGCTCTACCGATGGCGTCGGCCGGGTCGTCGCGCAACGGCTCGGCGCCGCGGGCGCCCGTGTGCTGGTGCATGGCCGCGATGCGACGCGCGGCAAGGCTGTTGTCACCGGGATCGAAGCGACCGGCGGCAGGGCGGAGCTTCTGGTCGCCGACCTCTCGTCGCTGGCCGAAGTGCGCCGGCTTGCCGAAGCCGTGCGCGCCCGGACGGATCGGCTCGACATCCTCATCAACAATGCCGGAATCGGCACAGCGGGCCAAGGTGCCAAAAGGCAGGTCAGCTCCGACGGCTACGAACTGCGCTTCGCGGTCAACTACCTCGCCGGTTTCCTGCTGACATCGGAGCTTCTGTCGTTGCTGAAGGCGAGTGCGCCGGCCCGCATCGTCAATGTCGCCTCTGCGGGGCAGCAGGCGATCGATTTCAGCGATGTCATGCTGACCCGCTCCTATGACGGCGTGCGTGCCTATTGCCAGAGCAAGCTGGCGCAGATCCTGTTCACCGTCGACCTTGCGGAGCAGCTGAAAGGCACCGGCGTCACCGTCAACGCGCTGCATCCGGCGAGCTATATGAACACCACCATGGTCCGGCAAGCAGGCGTGACGCCGTGGAGCTCGGTCGAGACCGGTGCCGAGGCCATCCTCAATCTCGCCGCCTTACCCGCACTCGACGGGAAAAGCGGCCTCTATTTCGACGGCCTGCGGGAATCCCGCGCCGATACCCAGGCCTATGACGCCAAGGCAAGGCAACGTCTGCGAGCCTTGAGCCTTGATCTCATCGGCACGGCCTCCCCTACATCAAAGGAAGACCATTCATGACCAAGACAATCGAACACACCGTCATCATCGGCGGCTCGTCCGGCATCGGCCCGGCGACGGCGCGAAAACTGCTTGGCCTGGGCATGAAGGTGACCATCACCGGCCGCAACGAGGACAAACTGAAGAGCGCTTGGAAAAGCCTTGGCAGCGCTGCCGGGAAGGCTGCTTTCGACGCCGCGAAGCCGGATGAGGTCCGCCAGTTCTTCGAGAGCCTCGGTCCTTTCGACCATCTGGTGCTGGCGGCCAGCGGCGGCAAGGGCCTCGGCCCCTTCCCGACGCTTGACCTGAGCGACATCGGCAGCGGCGTCGAGGAAAAGGTCCGCCCGCAGCTGTCCTGCCTGCAGGCCGCCTTGCCGACGCTGAACAAGGCCGGATCGGTCACCTTCATCTCGGCGGTGTCGGCGCAACTCGCGACGCCCGGCGTCGCCGGTATCGCCGCCATCAACGGCATGCTGTTGACTGTGGTGCCGATCCTGGCCCTGGAACTGAAGCCGCTGCGCGTCAATGTCGTGGCGCCGGGGGTCATCGACACGCCCTGGTGGGATTTTCTGGCCGAAGAGCAGAGGCAAACGATCTTTGCCGACTATGCCGGCAAGACCCCGGTCGGCCGCGTCGGTCGGGCCGAAGACGTGGCCGACGCAATCGCCTTCCTCGTCTCCAGCGGCTTCATTACCGGCCAGGTGCTGACCTGCGACGGCGGCCTGAGATTTGCGGCATAAGAACAGCGACTATCGGGCTCCGACGGGACCTTAATTGGCCTTCTTTGGAACGCGGTCGTTCTCGTCCGCGGGCCTGTCGCCTGCCGGTTTTGCCGAAACAGGCTTTTCCGGCACATGGGAATAGTCAGATGTATCCGCCCCATACATCTTGTCGTCGATCGCCTCTTGCCAGCTGGAGTCCGCGTCGGACGGTGAAACGTCGGCGATCTCATGGCGGGAGGAGCGAGCGTGAAGCCAGTTCGGGGTGATCTCTCGAACCAATTGTGCAAAGCGTCCCATCGAAACCGTTCCTTTCCTTGTCCTTTCCAGGAGGCGCGATCACGGTTGCGTCGGCTGCACCTAGAGTTGACCTCTCAGCCAGGCCAGCGTCTCGGCAACGCCGGCCAGCCCGTACTGCGCGGTGGTTTGCGCCGGTGGTTTGACCCGTATCGATATGCCGCCGGCATCATTGATCGTTTCGAAGCCGTTTTCGTCCGACGTGTCGTCGCCTAGGAAGACCGGGCGGCGGCCTGCGAATGGCGCGATCTCCATGAAACGCCGAATCGCGGCACCCTTGGCCGCCTCCAGCGGCAGCAATTCCACGCCGGCGTTGCCGGCAACCACCCGGTAGCCCTTTGGCAAACCGGCCAGCGCCTGCTCGACAAGCTGCGTCGCGCGCGGAAGCAGATGCGGGGCGGCGCGCGTGTGGATGGCCAGCACCCGTCCCTTGCGCTCGATATACGCCCCACGACCGAGCTCGGCCTCGATCTCGTCGGCAAGGGCTGCGATATCCGCCGGCTCGTCCGCGATTTCGACGTCGTCGTCCGGCAGGAGCCGATGTTCCAGGCCATAGAGCCCGGCGGCTCGCAGTTTCAAAGGCTGAAACAGATGGTCGACGGCCGCAACGGACCGGCCCGTGATGAACGCCAACGCCCCGTTCAGCTTGCGGTCCAGGCCTTGCAGCAAGGAGCGAAGCTCGTCGCTGACCGAGACTGCGTCCGGGTGCTCGGCATGTTCCAGCAACGTGCCGTCGATGTCGAGGAACAATGCCCACTCGCCGGCCAGAACAGGCTGCGGTTTCTCCATGACGGCCTGCGGCTTTTGCAGGGTCTCGCCAATAATCTTCTGCAGCGTATCGCTCATGACATCGCCATCCGTCTGCGCTCAAAGATGGAGACGACATTGTCGACGCTGGGCGGCGGGTCGCCGGCGGCACCGGTTACCCGATCGAGGTCTCCGCGCTTACGCAAACGCGCCGCATCCAGAAGCATGCTGCCGGCCCAGCGATAGACGTTGTTGTTGCGGATCGTCTCGCGCATGGGTCGCATGCGCTCGCGCTGTTCTTCGGGCGCCATGGTCAATGCCTGCAACAGCGCTCCGCTCATCATGGCGGCATCGTAAGGGTTGACGATCAGCGCCTCCAGCAATTCGCGCGAGGCGCCGGCGAATGTGCTGAGCATCAAAACACCCTGCTCGTCGTCGCGCGCGGCGACGAACTCCTTTGCGACGAGGTTCATGCCGTCATGCAGGCTGGTGACCATGCATATGTCGGCGGCCCGATAGATCTCGTAAACCTGTTCTTGCGAGTGATGCTCGGCCACCATGATCACTGGCCTGTAGCCCTCGCTGCCATAACGCCGGTTGAGCTCTTCGGCATAACGGTGGCACTCGTCATGGAGCAATTTGTAGGCCGGTAGCGTGCCGCGGCTGGGTGCCGCGACCTGCAGGAAGACCAGTTTTCCGATCCATTCAGGCTGTCGCTTGAACAATTCGTTCAAAGCGTGAAACCGATCAAGAATGCCTTTGGTGTAATCGAGGCGCTCGACTCCGACGGCAAGCTTCACATCCGCTTTGAGACCGAACCTCTCGCGCATGCGAGCGCGGCAATCGTCGACATCGGGAAGTTTCGCCAGCAGGTCCGCCGGCCATTCTATCGAGATGGGATAGGCGTGCACCAATGTGGTTCGTCCGCCGTAGGAGATGGCCGCATCGGCCCGCTCGATGCGGCTTTCCAGGAAGCGATCGACGCTTTCGGTGAAATTGTTGGCGTGGAACTGGGTATGGAAGCCGATGATCGAACTGCCGAGCAGCCCCTCGAGGATGCGTTCGCGCCAGGGACAGATGCTGTACACTTCCGAATTCGGCCACGGGATGTGCCAGAAAGTGATGATGATCGCCTCCGGCAGGCGCTCGCGGATCATGCGCGGCAGCAGCGCGAAATGGTAGTCCTGGACCAGCACGATCGGCCGCTCGTTGCGGGCCTCGGCAACCACCGTATCGGCAAACTTCCGGTTGACGGCTTCATAGGCAGCCCAGTCCGAAGCGCGAAAAATCGGCCGGGTGAAGGCGATATGGCAAAGCGGCCAAAGGCCCTCATTGGCGAAACCGAGATAATAGCCCTGATGCTCTTCCTCCGTCAGCCAGACCCGGCGCAACGTGTAGGACGGGTTGCCAGGCGGCACCTGCACACGATCGTGGTTGTCGACGGTGAGGCGGTCCGCCGTTCCGCCGCCATAGGCGATCCAGGTGCCGGCACAGGCGCGGGTAATGGGCTCGAGCGCCGACACCAGTCCGCTGGCCGGGACGAGCAACTCGACGCCGTCGCCCTTCACATTGTGGATGTACGGTTCGCGATTGGACACCACGATGACCTGCGCATCGGGCAGATCGTCGGCCAGGATCTTGCGCAATGTTTCGGGCGACCAGGTCACCAGCGCGGCATCGGCCGATTGGCCATTCTTTTCGAACTCCCGTATCACCTTGCGCGCGGCTTCCGCGGC
Source organism: Mesorhizobium sp. M7A.T.Ca.US.000.02.2.1 (assembly GCF_003996995.1). Classification (GTDB taxonomy): domain Bacteria; phylum Pseudomonadota; class Alphaproteobacteria; order Rhizobiales; family Rhizobiaceae; genus Mesorhizobium. The sequence goes on from NZ_RZTT01000199.1 coordinate 8,670, forward strand.
CACATCTTCGCCTGCCGTATGTGCGACCGCGGGTGGATGACGGCGACGGTGCCGCGAGATGGAGAGGAAAACGGCAAGAGCGGAAAAACCGAGGCTCGCGAAGATCAGAACCCAGAGCAGGTCCGCACCGTAGTTTGTCATTGAATGTCAACTCACCCCGGCCGTCGGCGACCGTTTGTTCGTGTTCCCGTTTGAAATGGTCCGCCAACCACGTGGTCAGCGTTCGGACCTGTATTTTTGCAACGCACAAAGCTGGGATCGGTTCCGGCAATTTTGTTCGGATCATGTCCTTACGATGAGCGGCACCAGCCCTTCATGGCGGTCGGCAAGGAAAGCGACGACCCGGTCACCGACGCGCTGGAAGGTGAGATCGACGACCCGGTCGCCGACGCCCAGGTGCCGCAGTGTCAGCGTGTCGATGCCGATCGGCAGTCTCGGGCGGGTGACGCGGATTTCGCTATCCCAGCCGTCGATCTCCAAGCCAAGGCAGGCCTGCATCAGCATGAAGGCGGATCCCGCCGACCACGCTTGCGGCAGGCAAGCGACGGGATAGGCGATGGGTGCTTCGCCCGGCGCGCGTGTAAACCCGCAGAACAGTTCGGGCAGCCGCATGTTGAAATGGACCGCGGATTCGAATGTGCCGCTCATCAGGCGAACCACGCTTTCACGCTCGCCATAATGCGCCAGGCCGGCACCGCATATGGCGGTGTCGTGCGGCCAGATCGAGCCATTGTGGTACGACATCGGGTTAAAGAACACCGCATCGTCGGCAAGCGTCCTCAGCCCCCAGCCGGAATGGAAGGAGGCGGAAAGCAGCTGGTCGGCGACCATCTGTGCCCGCGCCGGCTCAGGCAATCCGACAAAAAGCAGATGCCCGGCATTCGAGGTCCGCACCTTGCAGGGCTCGCCGGCACCGTCGATCGCGAGGGCATAGAAGCCGAGATCGTCAAGCCAGAAATCGCGTTCCACCGCCACCCGCATCGCCTCGGCGCGGTCCTCCCAGTGATCGGCTTTGTCGCCCTCGCCACGGCGGCGGGCAAGCTTGGCCAGCCCGCGGAAGGCGGCAAAGACATAGCCCTGCACTTCGACCAGGGCTATTGGGCCCTTGGGAATTCGGCCATCGGCATGGAAGACCGAATCGAAACTGTCCTTCCATCCCTGGTTTGCGAGGCCGGACTCGGCCGCTCGCTGGTAAGTCACGAATCCGGTCTCCTGGCCCGCCTCCTCCGTCCATTCGGCCGCCGCGCACAGCGAAGGCCACAGGCCGTCGATGAACGCCATGTCACCGGTACGATCGGCGTAGGCGCAAGCAAGATAGATGTAGAGCGGTGTCGTATCGACGCCACCGTAGTAGCGGCCGAAGGGAAGCTCCCGCAGCGCCACCATTTCGCCTTTGCGGGTCTCGTGCATGATCTTGCCCGGCTGCGAATCGCTGAACGGCGAGGTCTCGGTCGCCTGATGCTGGGCCAGAAAGGCCAACACGCCCCGCGCCAGGCCGGGATTGAGCCACAGCATCTGCAGCGCCGAGATGACGCCGTCACGACCGAACGCCGTCGAGAACCAGGGGATGCCGGCATAGGGATAGGGGCCGGTCGCCAGTTCGGTGGTCAGCAGCGCGACATCGGCGCGGGCGCGCTCGACCCAATCGTTGAAGACACGGCCCGAGCTGCGCACCGTCGCGCCATGGCGACGTTTGGCCCGCATGCCAAAGCGGGCGCGTGCGGCAGCGGCGCGGAACCGGTCGCGGTCGGGCTTGTCGGCCACCTCGGGACCGACCTCGACATAGAGCACCTTCCTGCTGCGCTTGGTCACGGCGATCAGGAAATCGGCACGATTGGCTGTCAGTTGGTCCGGCGCCTGCGAGAACGATATCGCAGAGAGGCGGGCCAGGCCATCGAGCCCGTCATAGCGCAGCAGGACCGACGTCGCGTCTGTTTCGGCGGCATGGGCCAGCCCGCGCTTCAGCCGTGTCGAGCCGCGCACTTCGAACATGTCGCGGAAATCGGCGGAGTAGTGCAGGGAAACGCTGATCGTCGAGTGTTCCCGGCTGTAATTGGAAAGGGTGATGCGTTCGAACAGCCTGTCTTGCCAGAGCAGTCTGACGCGTTCAATGTGGATGGCTCCCTGCGGGATGTCGCGTCCGCCGGCGCTCTGTATCGGCAGATTGGTCAAATTGGTGGTGAACAGCACATTGTCCTGGCTGAGCGAGGCGCCGAGCAGCGATGTCTGCCTGCCGCCGACGGTCAGCCGGAACT
>NZ_RZTT01000019.1 GCF_003996995.1 Mesorhizobium sp. M7A.T.Ca.US.000.02.2.1
TCAGGAAGCTGGTCACGGACTGCTCGTGAGCCGTGGCCACATAGCCCTTAACGGCTTCGACATCGAGCGAGGCCGGATCGATGTTGAGGCCGGCGCCAGGCTGAACGATATTCGTGACAATCAGCCCGACAACAAAAGCGAGCGTCGAGAAGGTGAGAAAATAGACCATCGCCTTGGCGGCAACTCGGCCGACCTTCTGCAGATCGCTCATGCCGGCAATGCCGGTCGCTATTGTCAGGAAGATGACAGGTACGGTGATTATCTTGACGACCTCGACGAAGGCATCGCCGAGCGGCTTCAGGCTGTGGCCGGTCTCCAAATGGAAATAGCCGATTGCGGCACCCAGGATTATGGCGGCAAGTACCTGCACGTAGGTCCGGGCAAAATGGCGCTTGCGGGGCGCTGCGATCGCGCGGGGAACTCTTGGAACCAACACCGTCTCTCTCCTTGACCGGATCGGGGTGGGGCTCCTCCCTCTCCCATGCAGTGCTCCGGTCGAACGCTGCGCCCACTTCGGCGCAAACGATGTGCCAAATAGCAAAGAGGGGAAAACGCGCAGGACCTCACGCAATGCTTGCGATTCGCTCTCCCACACTCGTGCAGTGGTTGCCTGTTGCAACTATGGAAGGCTCAATTCTTGGGAATTCCAAAGGTCGCTCTTTGCGTCGGCGCAGCTTGGCTGCCTGGAAGGTTCCCTCTTTGCCTTGCGGTCTGCGAGCAGGGTCCAGATGGTCATCATTTGGCTGCGCGCCGCACGGGGCTCGAAAGATTCAATCGAGGACGGGTCCTCTTGGAAAACGGGGGCGGCGTTGGTCAAGCCCTTCCACCCTGCTGTCCCAATGGTGTTCAGAAGCTCAGTTCACGATCAAGCGATGGATCAGCGTCATCTGGCGTTTGCGCCATCGCGCGGCGTTGCAGCGGGTCTGCCAAAGATGAGCAAGCCGCGAGGCAAGGTCCGAGACCTAGACTCCAACCTCATAGCGCGCTCGGCTCGCGTTAGGAAGGTTCGAACCGCAGCACGATCAGGTGGCGACACCGTTGGTCGGAACCGGAACCCGACGAATGATCGTTCGTGACCGACATCTGTGAACAAGCAGTATGTGTCATTGCAATCACCACCCATTGCGCGGAAATGCCCATATGGCCGTGAATGAACTGGATTTGGTGATTTTCCAGATGGCGGTGGAAAGCGTCCGCTTGCTCTCTTCAAGCTTTGATGAGAAGGCGGCTGAGATAGCCACGAGGAGCCGTGGTAGCCTTCTTTTTGACGTGCGGGTGGACGGTGACCTGGAGGTCCAGCGAGTCGCAGCCATTGGATATCCAGGCGACAAGATCGGTGTGGTGGCATTGGACCGAGAGGGCCTTGTTAGCTGTTGTTGCCTTGTCAATGGCACCTTCTCACCTTTCATTGCACCGTTGGAGAACTGGACCAGCATGCCCCTTTCGATGCAGGCCCAGATCGATGTCACAGGCTATGCGAGGCTCCTTCTGGCCGCCTTGCGAAATGCTGGACATATGCTGGACAGGTAGCATCGCCGATGATGTCTGTGATGAGATGGTGCAAACGGATGGACGAGGCGATCGCTTGCTGGCAGCTTTGCAACAAAGCGATCGGTGAGTTCGCAATGCTGGAACACGTCCTTTAGACTCTGCAGTTAAGTTAGCGGACTACCATCTGACGAATGCCCTCTGACAGTCTGCATGGCGCGGCATGCCCTCTTAGGAATGCAGCCGTGGTTCTACACCATCGGCTGTTTTTGTGTCGAAGGGGCACGCATGAACGAAGGAAGCGGCCGCCAACAGTTCCTCCAACTCGCGTTCGGTGGCCTTGCATGCCGGCATTAGTGTTCGGATGGTGCGGATCGCCTGCGCCATGGAGAGAAAGCGGACCCTTCCCCTGGAAAGGACATAGGCTTCGGCGGCTTTTTCGACGGTGACGGTGTGAAACGAATTGGTCATGACGAATTCCTCCCTGAACCCTGACCAACCCGACTTATGGCACGAATTCGACCGCCTTCAAGCCTATGTCCGATTGCGGACAATCGCTGCGATTCGTTCAAAACCGCTGATGCTTTTGGGCGACCTGGTGAAGGGCAAGGAGACGTCGGCTGAACCCGTTTCAACCCGACATGCTTCAGGCAGCGGCCAGGCCGAAATAACGCTGCTCCTCCTTGTCATAAGCGCCATGTGTGAGCTTTATCAATCCGGCACGATCGTGATCTCGCCGCGCTTGGCGTGCACCAGTCCTCGATACTCAAGCATTTGCAGGGCCGTGGTGACCCCGGGCGGTGGGCGCGAGCATGGTCGCCAGAAATTCATGCGTCGGGAGGATCTTATCTCCTTCCGCACGGTCGTGGACCATCAGCTGCCAGCGGGCCAGCCGTTCTTCGATCTTGGAGTGGCCATTGACCAGTGCCGTCCGGCATGATTGGATGAGGAACGCGTGGGCATAGTCCAGCACTGAGGTGCGAAGCGACGGGCTAATCGCAGGGCGAAGGTTTTCAACCGGCAGGCGCCAGGTAGTGCTTTCCTTTCCGAGAATGACGGCAATTCCTTTCATCCCGTCATCGCCGACAATGCCGACTTCACCTTGCCGCCCGCCGGTCATGGTGGCGACCACCGACGCGATGCCCCTCTCGGGAAAATATACGTTCTTGATCGGCTGATGCGCGACCTCCAACTTGTCCTTGATGCCCGGTTCGACGTGATGCAGCGATGGTCGCAAAAGCGCGAAGTCCTGCGGGGTGAGGGCTTCAGCACCTGGTCGCGAAAGAGGGATCGGGCAAGGCTCTCTTCCAACGGGGCAAGAGCGCGTACGTCTTACTGTCGGCTGCACCGAAGTAAATGCCGGCCGATGCCAAAGCATAGGCTTCGAAACGCGCGATTGCAAAGCCCTGTCGGGGCAGTGCAGTCATGCTAGAAGTCGCGCCGCCTACGATAGGCAGCGGATGACATGATTCCCTTCTTCGGCGGCCACCAAGAACGGCTCGGGCACGCTTTAATCGTTCATACACAAGCTCGCAGGAATGTAAGCAGCGGAACAATCGGGTGATTCGTACCGCCCTGCCCTTTCAGAGATCAAGTCATTGGACGTCAATTCGGCTGGAACGCCTCGTCGAACGGCCCAGGAAAATGCAGCCGGATGAGCAATGGTGGTTCACCTTATGTGCGGTCCCGGATATGCGGTCCGGCGGCTCATCTCCCAATGGCTTGTCGATGGGGAAGTGGAACTCGTCATGTCGCCGCGAACCGTCACCGCGCTAGCGGGGCTCTTTTGAAGACGCCGGTGTTTTTCTTTGTGGAACTGAATCTGTGAGGTGATTGATGCATGAATCAAACATTTGCGTATTTCCGCTGCATCGGCGACGTATATTGGTCGAAAGTATCGCCCAGGCCCTCGAGACCAAGAACGGCGAGGCGGCGAGTGCGTTCTGGCGCTGTTCTGCCAAGAAAATGCTCATTCAATTGTCCGATGTAGGAATTGCGCCAGAGCTCGCTGCGCAGGAGGTTGGAAGCCTTCTTCATGCGGTCTTGGACGACATGGCCAACCGAACGGTAATGCACAAAGCATAGGCTCGGGCGCTGTTGGACCGCGCGTCAGCTCGGGTCCTTATCAGGGGACTGCTCCGACTGGCCGACGGTCCGGCCAAACCGGCATACCGGCAAAGGTTTGAGGTTGCGATCGCTCACGGCGGCCGGTCCAATATTCTAAGACGACCTCAGAAGCCACGTTGGCTTCTTTGGACGAAGCGGAGGGGCGCCATTTTGGCGTGCTCACGCTGGACTCCGGGTTGCGCCTACGGAAATCCAAAGTCCGGCCGCGCGAGCCAATCGACCGGAACAGTCGAAAGCTCGTGGGGGCGGGTCCGCTCACCCTCACGGCGGCGGTGGCGGCCGTGAGCAGACTTAACTCAAGTCACGGCTGAGCATCCGCAGGCGCTATGCCGATTGGATGAGAACTGGTTGCCACAACACCGGCCCGTTGAGGCGTCCCCTCCAGCGGATGCGCAAGAGACTGGCGTAGGAAATATCGAGGAAGCCGGCGACTGCCTCGGTGTTGCCGACCTGCTTGGGCTGTCCGATACGTGACAACGGCCAGGTCGCGAGACGAAGGATCCTTTCGATGCGCGTATCTGTCACCGTTACGATCCCGGAGAGATTGTTGGCCAAGCCGAATTCGATGATCCCCGCGAAGAGCTCGTAGGTTGCTTGGGCCAGGCCGCCAGCTGCCTTCGGCGCTGTCGCAGGGAGATCGAGCGCGAAACGACTACTCTCCCAGACATCGGCACTCGCAGGGACCACCATCTCATCCAGCAGCGTCGGAAACGTATCGCGCAACATTGTCGGTCCGGTGGTCGGCAAAAGGCGGACGCAGCCGCAAGTTCGCCAATCGGACCCCTTGAGAAGCAGGTAGACGGGGTTCAGGCTGTCAAACGGGTCCGTTTCCATTTCGCCTTCGGTCTGCACTTCCCAATCGAGCCGCTTCTTGAAAACCCGATACCTAAGTCCGTGCATTTCCTTGAGTTCGCTCGCAAACTCGGCGTAGCAGTCGGGTGTTATCAGCTGCATCATTGTCGTCTCCGTGCGGGATGTGTCCACGCAATCGAAGGGCAAAGCCGTCATGAATGCAGCCTGTAGACCTTTACAGCTAGACTTGGAGAGGATCAGGATCTCGCCCGAGCAGCCATCCGCACTACGGCCTGGTTGATGGTTCGCACGCCAAGCTTCGCCTTGGCGTTTTCCTGATGGAAGGTCACGGTGCGTTTCGAGACACCGAGAATCTGGCTGATATCCCAGGCCGACTTGCCGCACGCCGCCCATTTCAGGCACTCGAACTCCCGCCGGGTGAGCGTTATGCCATCTACCACGCAATCTTCGGCGAGCCTGCGCCGGGCATGGATATGAACGTTGATCGCAACCAGTTGCATTGCTTTTTCGTAGCGCGTCAGCGACCTCAGAAATGGCGGATGCGCCTCGTTGGAGGCGAAGGTCAGTGCGGCGAACCGGCCGCGATGATCATGCATCGACATGGTCAGTCCGCCGCGAATGCCGAACTCAGCTGCTTTTTCCAGGACTTCCTGCTGAGAGGTCGGCAAATAACGGTGATCGCGGTCCACACCCCAGTCGAAGGTATCCCAGCCCCGCAGTCCCCGCAGGATCACGGGATCCACGCTGTGGTAGCGCTGTTGCAGGTAATGTGATGTCCATGATGATGGATAATTCGAGATAAATCGTGGCCTGTCGCCGGAAGCGGATGGGTAGGTGAAATAAGCGAAGAGCGGAAAGTCGAACCCGGCTGCGGCGGACGCCATTGCCTCATGGAGATCGACGGCATCGACGCTTGCAGAGAGTTGCTCGACCAAGGTTTCAAATACGCGATGCATCTGCGCTTAGCGTACCTCGCGGAGGTTGCTGGAAGTCGACGGAGACGTGATTCTAAATGATGGCCTGTCCCTGCAGGGCAGACGCGCCGCCGTCATCACCGCAATTGCTGTGCTGCTTCCGATTGGAGAGAGCTCCGCCCACCTGACCAACTACCAATGGGTGATATTGCGACGTTATCGATGAGCCGCGTGTCGCCAAGCCAAGCCGCAGCAAGCAAGCGTGCCGGTCGGTCAAGGCTTGCTAACGATTGCAGGTCTGTTTCTCCGCGAAGCTCCAGGTATTCGAGCTCGCGATAGCCGGCAGCCAGAATTGCTGCACGCGCTTCATCAAGCGTAGGCAGGATGGGGGAGCCGCGTGCAAGCCGCTCGGCCGTATCGAGCAGGACCGATGCTAGTTTTGGGGCAATGGCGCGTTGGGCTGGGGAGAGCCGCACGTTACGCGACGATAGCGCAAGACCATCGGCTTCGCGGACTGTCGGACAGGGCACAATAGTGATCGGAATGTCGAGATCCCGGACCAAGCGCCTGACAAGCTGAAGTTGCTGAAAATCCTTTTCGCCAAAAAAGGCGAAGTCAGCGCCGGCCTGCAGGAAGAGCTTGGCCACGACCGTCGCCACGCCATTGAAATGGCCGGGCCGGAATGCGCCGCAAAGGCATTCGCTGATGCCGGACACTGAAACGGCCGTGGCGAAGCCCACCTGGTACATTTCCTCTGTGTCCGGCACATAGAGCAGATGCGTGCCCAGCAGAGCGAGCTTGGCAGCATCGTCGCTTTCCGTCCGAGGGTAGGCAATCAGGTCGGCGGGGCTGTTGAACTGCTTGGGGTTTACGAACAGCGTCACGATCACCCGCTCGGCCCTTTCGAGCGCCTTCCGCACGAGGCTCAGATGCCCGTCGTGCAAGGCTCCCATGGTCGGCACAATACCGATCGTGGCACCCGAGCGACGCCATTGCGCAACGACGCCGCGCAGCTCGCTCACGGTCCGAGCGATCGGCACGCTCATGTGAAGTCACCGGCCTTCAAGGCGTTGACATAGAGATGTTCGACCGCCGGAAAGTGCCGGTTCCGCACATCGGTGGCGTAAGCGGCGATTGCCGCCTCAGCCTGCTCACCGAGCTCGGCATAGCGTTTGACGAACTTCGGCCGAAATGAGGTGAAGAGCCCGAGCATATCGTGGCTCACCAGAATCTGGCCGTCGCAAGCTGGCGAGGCACCGATGCCGATTGTGGGTATGTCGATATCGGCGGTTATCTGCCGTGCAAGCTGCTCCGGTATCTTTTCCAGCACCAAGGAGAAGGCGCCCGCTTCGGTTACCGCCCTGGCGTCGCGCCTGATCCGCTCTGCATCGGCTCCCCGGCCCTGCACACGATAGCCTCCAAACGTGTTTACCGCCTGCGGCGTCAGGCCCACATGGGCCATGACAGGTACGCCGCGCGCGGTAAGGAAGCGGATGGTTTCCGCGATGGTCTCGCCGCCCTCGATCTTTACCGCTGAACAACCGGTCTCACCCATCACGCGCGCAGCGTTGCCGAAAGCGTGCTCTGGGCTTTCCTCGTAGGAACCGAAGGGCAGGTCGACGACCATCAGCGCGTGTTCAAGGCCGCGGCGAACGGCCTGTCCGTGCATGATCATCATGTCGAGCGTGACCCCCAGCGTCGACGACAGGCCGTGCAGCACCATGCCGACGCTGTCGCCGACAAGAACGATGTCGCAGTGGCGATCGAGCAGCCTCGCGACCGGCGTGGTGTAGGCCGTCAAGCATACAAGTGGCGTCTGGCCTTTTCGCGATCGAATATCTGGAGGAGTCATCCCTTTTATCTCACCAGCCGCGCTCAACCGAGGCCCCTTCCCTTACGTTACCAACAGCGGGTGTCGCGTTTGGCATATTTTTGTGCGACTGCGAAGAGCTAAAAACAGCGCTTGAGTACTCCGGTGTTGACGTGCTGGCTGCCAAGGTTACATTCAATCGATTAAGGCGCTCCGTTGGGCCAACCCGCTTTCGCAAACATGGATCCTCAGACAAGAAGAACCAAGAAAGGCAAAGCCGCCGTCAAAGCTGACGAAGCTAAAGTGGACCTGACTGCCGTCGTGGTCGCCGTAAACGACAGTGAGCCCTGTGTCCTCACAGTCGGTCATGCGGACACCCTCCCTTCTGGACCTTTTGCCCTTGAGCATCGATCACTGCAGTCGGGTTTGAGGGGGTGGGTGGAGCAGCAGACCGGCCATGCACTTGGATACATCGAGCAACTCTACACCTTCGCCGATCGCGATCGCATCGGCACTGAGCGCCACCATCGCGTCATCTCAATCAGCTATCTCGCATTGACCAGGAAGGAACAGGCAACGAACTCGGCCGCGTGCGGCTGGCAAAGTTGGTACGAATATTTTCCCTGGGAGGACCACCGCTTCGGCACGCCGCCTGTGCTGCTCGATAGATTGCGGCCCCGCCTGATTGAGTGGGCCGGCGGCGCCAGCGAGCCGACCACTCAACGCGAGCGCCGGCAGCGCGCTGCGATAGCCTTCGGCTTCGACGACCGCCATTGGAACGAGGAACTCACGCTCCAACGCTACGAGTTGCTCTATGAAGCTGCTCTGATTGAGGAGGCCGGTGGCGGCAGGGACGCGATTGCGGCCGCGGCTGGCAAACCAATGGTCGCTGACCACCGACGTATTCTGGCAACCGGGATCGCGCGGCTGCGTTCGAAGATCAAATACCGGCCGGTCGTGTTCGAGCTTATGCGGCCTTCCTTCACGCTGCTGCAACTGCAGCGAACCGTGGAAGCTTTGGCTGGCAGGCTGATCAACAAGCCGAACTTCCGGAGATTGGTCGAGCAGCAGGAACTTGTTGAGGAGACCGGGGAGACCTCCCTCGACACGGGCGGCCGACCGGCGAAGCTTTATCGCTTCCGGCATGCCGTCCTCGACGACAGGGCTATCGCCGGGACAAAATTACCGCTGGCGCGGGCTTGACATACTTATAGTCAAGGTAGATATATTCCCTTATTGTCAAACCGAATATAATCGAGGCGCCAATGACTGGGGCGTTACCTATGGCTGCGTCCCTGTATGAGCGTGTCCGGCGGGTGATCCCACCCGTTGAATGGCCCGCGTTCGCCGGCGATATTGAAGCCATCTTAGCGCTGAAGCGTGAGCGCAATGCGGTGGTGCTGGCGCACAATTACCAGACGCCCGAAATTTTTCATTGCGTGGCAGACATCGTCGGCGACAGCCTGGCGTTGGCCCACAAGGCGGTGACGGTCGACGCCGACATCATCGTGGTTGCCGGCGTTCATTTCATGGCCGAGACGGCAAAACTGCTCAATCCGAACAAGACCGTGCTCATCCCGGATCTCCGCGCCGGCTGCTCGCTGGCCGAATCGATCACGGCAAACGACGTGCGGCTAATGCGGCTGCGGTATCCGGGGGTCCCCGTTGTTACTTACGTCAACACTTCCGCCGCCGTAAAAGCGGAGTCCGACATCTGCTGCACGTCCGGCAACGCCAAGGCGGTGGTGGAATCGCTTGGCGTGGCGCGTGTGCTGATGCTCCCGGACGAATATCTGGCGAGGAACGTGGCAGCCGATACAGACGTAGAGATCATCGCCTGGAAAGGCCATTGCGAGGTGCATGAGCGCTTCACCGCAGCAGACATCCGGGAACTGCGCGATGCCCATCCAGGCGTCATCGTGCTGGCCCATCCAGAATGCCCACCAGACGTTGTCGCGGAGGCGGAGTTCTCCGGCTCGACCGCGGCGATGTCGGATTATGTCGAGCGTGAGAAACCGACGCGTGTCGTCCTTCTGACCGAATGTTCGATGAGCGACAACGTCGCGGTCGCGCATCCCGACGTCGAGTTCGTTCGCCCATGCAATCTGTGCCCGCACATGAAGCGCATCAACCTGGCTAACATTCGCGCCGCACTCGAGCAGAACCGGCATGAGGTCCGGATTGATCCCGAAATTGCCGGCCCCGCCCGCCGCGCGGTCGAGCGCATGCTTTCCCTATGAGTCTGGAGGTTCGCGACATCGCCGGGGCGCCGGTCGTCATCGGCGGCGGCATTGCCGGCCTGATGACGGCGCTTCATCTGGCGCCGGAACCGGTCGTGCTTTTGACCAACGCGCCGCTTGGAACCGGAGCCTGCAGTGAACTTGCCCAGGGCGGTCTTGCGGCAAGTCTCGGGGGCGACGACGGCCCAGATTTTCACCTTTGCGACACGATAGCTGCCGGCGACGGACTCTGCGATGAGGCCACGGTGCGGCGAGTGGTACGAGCTGCACCCGAAGCGATTAGGACGATCCAAAGGTTCGGCGTCGACTTCGACCAGCACCCTGACCGCGCGTTGCGACTTGGGCTCGAGGCGGCACACTCGCGACGGCGGATTGTGCATGCAGCCGGCGACGCCACCGGTCGCGAGTTGGTGCGCGCGCTCGTCGCCGCGGTTCGGCGTACAGCCTCGATCACCATTATCGAAAATGTGGAGGTCCGCCGGCTGGTCGTGCAGGACGGGTCGGTCATCGCCGTGGTCGCAGCAGGACGAGCCGGCGCGCTCGCTCTGCCCACGCGTCGCGCGGTGCTGGCGACCGGCGGCGTCGGCGGGCTGTTTTGCGACACGACAAACCCCGCTGGCTCATGGGGTCACGGGCTGGCGCTCGCCGCATGGGCGGGGGCGGAACTCGCCGACTTGGAATTCATACAGTTCCATCCAACTGCGCTCGACGGTCCGCGCCGGCCGATGCCGCTGGTGAGCGAAGCCGTGCGTGGCGAAGGCGCGGTGCTCATCGATGAGCGAGGAGAGCGCTTCCTCGCCGACACACCTGGCGGTGAACTTGCGCCTCGCGACGTCGTAGCGCGCGCCATTTGGCACCAGCTTGCCGTTGGACGCCGCGTATTCCTGGACGCACGGCAAAGTCTCGGCCCGAGATTTGGCAAGCGTTTTCCAGGCATCGCCGAATTGTGCCGGAGCGCAGGAATCGACCCCGCGACCGACGTGATCCCGGTGCGCCCGGCGGCACATTATCACATGGGCGGCGTCGCCGTAGACAGCGCCGGCCGCAGCTCCATCGAGGGATTGTGGGCCTGCGGTGAGGTGGCCTGTACCGGCCTGCACGGCGCCAACCGCCTGGCCAGCAACTCGCTCACCGAAGCGGCGGTCACCGCGAGCTGGGTTGCCGAAAGCGTTGCCGGCACGTCGTATACCCGGCGACCGCGCAGATGCTCCACATTCGTCCCTCCACGACCAGACGCTTCCGTGGTCCGCCCGATTGTCTCCGCCGCCCTGGGTATCATCCGCGACGGCGAGGCAATGCGCGAAGCGGTGGCGACCCTGCTGCCGATCGCAGCCAATAGTGTCGCTGCCTCTGGTCCGGCTTTGGTCTCACTGATGATCGCCGCGGCGGCCCTGAGGCGGGAAGAGAGTCGAGGCGCGCACTGTCGGTCCGATTTCCCGCTCCACGATGCCAACGTGCGCCCATCACGGCTCACACTGCACAGCGCAATGCGGGCCGCGGCCGCACTCGATTGCCGGGCTACCATACGGAGCACTTGATATGACTTCATTCTCCCCCCTCCCCGCGACCCTGATCGAACCGATTGTGCGCGTTGCGCTCCTCGAAGACCTGGGCAGATCCGGCGACCTGACCACCGATGCGGTTATCCCGTATGATTGCACTGCCACGTTGGTGCTCAAAGCGAGGCAGGCGGGCGTCGTTGCCGGGCTCGATCTGGTCTCGTATGCCTTCCTTCTCGTGGAACCGGCGATCAACATCCAGATCTGGCGCCCTGATGGCAGCGAGGTTGGGGCCGGGGAAACCATTGCAAGATTGTCCGGACCCGCACGAGGCCTGCTCACGGCCGAACGCACGGCCCTCAATTTCTTATGCCGGCTGAGCGGCATTGCCACTGCCACAGCGGCCATGGTTGAGGCCGTGCGCGGTCACAAGGCGAGGATTGTATCGACGCGAAAGACGACGCCCGGGCTGCGGGCATTGGAGAAATACGCCGTGCGCGTCGGCGGCGGTGCCAATCACCGGTTCGGCCTCGATGACGGCGTGCTCATAAAGGACAACCACATCGCGATCGCCGGCGATATCCGCACAGCAATAGAGCGGGCGCGCGCCGCAGCAGGGCATATGGTGAAGGTCGAGGTCGAGGTCGACACGCTGAAGCAGCTCGATGCAGCGCTCGCGATTGGTGTTGACGCGGTGCTGCTCGACAATATGTCGGTCGAGGATCTTGCCCGCGCGGTTTCTATAGTGGATGGCCGTACGATCACCGAGGCGTCCGGTCGGGTGATGCCGAAAACGGCGGCGGCGATTGCGGCGACCGGTGTCGATCTCATCTCCATGGGTTGGCTGACGCACAGCGCCCCGATCCTCGACATCGGCCTGGACATGCCGGACCACCAGAACATCTGCAAGCACTTGAACTGAGGATTACGGCGTGAGGAGCAACATCAGCTCGGCAGGCGTAGGAGGTGCTGGAAAGACGTGCCGCAGCTCGCCTTTAGCGAGTGCGCCCCAAAGCCAAGAAGGCGTACCGGACTAGCAAACAAAGGTTTGACGATGACGATTGGAATGAACTCGGAGTTCGACGTGAACCAGACCATGCAATCGGTCGATGGAACGCCTCCGCGATGGAACCGCAAAGAGGCCGAGGCCATCTACGGCATGCCATTCAACGATCTGCTGTTCCTGGCTCAGACGATCCACCGCCAGAACTTCGATCGAAACCGAGTGCAGCTGTCGCGGCTCCTTAGCATCAAGACCGGCGGGTGCCCCGAAGATTGCGGCTATTGCAGCCAGTCTGCGCATTACGAAACCGGTGTGAAGGCGTCGAAGCTGGTGGACGTCAAGCATGTCATCGACGAAGCGGCCAAGGCGCGTGATGGCGGCGCAACGCGCTATTGCATGGGCGCGGCGTGGCGAAGTCCCAAGGAGCGCGACATGGACGTTGTGGTCGCCATGATTGAGGACGTCAAGGCCCTCGGCATGGAGACCTGCATGACGCTCGGCATGCTCGATCTTGAGCAAGCTGCTCGCCTGAAGCAGGCCGGTCTCGACTACTATAACCACAACATCGATACCTCTGAGCGCTACTATGGCGAGGTTATTTCAACCAGGACTTTTGCCGACCGGCTGGAAACGCTTGGGCACGTGCGCGCGGTTGGGATGAAAGTCTGCTGCGGCGGCATTGTCGGGATGGGAGAAGAAAAGACCGATCGCATCGACATGCTGGTCACGCTCGCGAACCTGCCTGAGCCGCCGGAAAGCGTGCCGATCAACATGCTTATTCCCATCGAAGGCACGCCGCTTGCCGCGGCCGACGCCATCGATCCGATCGATTTCGTCCGCATCGTTGCGCTCGCGCGGGTGATGATGCCGAAATCCTATGTAAGGCTGTCCGCCGGCAGGACGGCGATGAGCGACGAAACGCAGGCGCTGTGCTTCTTTGCCGGGGCCAATTCGATCTTTGTCGGCGACACGCTGCTGACGGCGGGAAATCCCGGCGAGGACAAGGATACCCTTCTGTTCCGGCGCCTCGGCATTGAGCCTATGGAACTCGCCACGCAATGAAGGAGGCAATTCTTGCCCGCTATGACGCAACCTTGCGGGGACTGGGGCGCAAGGACCGGTTGCGGACGCTCGCACCGCGCGCCGGGCTCGACTTCTCGTCGAACGACTATATCGGACTTGCCGCCTCCAAAAGACTGGGCGATGCGGTTTCGACGGCGATTGCGCGGGGCACGCCAGTGGGCGCCACCGGATCGCGGCTGTTGCGCGGCAATGCACCGGAACATGAGCAACTGGAGGCGGACGCAGCGGCATTTTTCGGAGCCGAGCGTGCACTGTTCTTCGGCAGCGGCTATATCGCCAACTTCGCTCTGCTGACGGCCCTGCCGCAGAAAGGCGACCTGCTGGTCCTCGACGAGCTCGCTCATGCCAGCATGCATGAGGGTGCCCAGGTCGGGCGCGCTGAGTTCAAGCTGGCCGCGCACAACGACGTCGACGCTGTCGAGGACGCAATCACCCGCTGGCGCGCCGAAGGCGGCATGGGGCGGGTGTGGATCGCCTTAGAAAGCCTTTACAGCATGGATGGCGACCGTGCGCCGGTGGAGAGCCTGGTCGCGCTGGCTGATCGGTACCAGGCATTCATCGTCGTCGATGAAGCGCATGCCACCGGCGTCTGGGGACCGGACGGCCGGGGACTGGCCGCCGCGTATGAAGGCCGCGACAACATCGTCACGCTCCACACATGCGGCAAGGCGCTTGGCGCATCCGGCGCGCTCGTTACCGGACCGCGAACACTGTGCGACTATCTTATCAACCGGTGCCGGCCATTCATCTATGCGACCGCACCATCGCCGCTGATGGCAGTCGCGGCACGTGAGGCGCTGACTATTCTGTCTGACGAGCCTATGCGTCGTGCTCAGTTGCACGAGCGTGTCGCTTTCGCGAGCCGGCAATTGGCCGAACGCTGCGGCGTGATGCCCAGCGGTTCGCAGATCCAGCCGCTTGTGATCGGCGATAACAGCCGCACCATGGCGGTGGCGGCAGGACTGCAGGCACGCGGCTTCGACATACGCGGCATTCGCCCGCCGACAGTGCCTGAGGGTACGTCGCGCCTGCGCATTTCGCTGACTCTCAACGTCGACGAAGCCGACATTTCCGCCATGGTCGAGGCTCTCGTCGGAGTGTTGGCCACAGCATGACCAAACGCATCGTCGTCACCGGAACAGACACTGGAATTGGCAAGACAGTGTTTTCGGCCGGACTTGCCGGGCTGCTCGACGGCTTCTACTGGAAGCCGGTGCAATCGGGCCTCAACGAGGAGACCGACAGCGAGGTCGTCGCCCGGCTTTCCGGCTTGCCCGACGGACGCGTGCTGCCCGAAGTCTATCGACTGACGATGCCGCTGTCGCCGCATCGATCAGCCGAAATCGACGGCGTCGCGATCGAGGCCGACGATCTTTCATTTCCGGTCCTGCCGACACCGCTCGTCATCGAAGGCGCCGGCGGGCTGATGGTGCCGCTCAATCGACAGACAAGGTTCATTGACATATTTGAACAATGGCGGCTGCCGGTCATACTGTGCGCCCGCACCGCGCTTGGCACCATCAATCATACGCTGTTGTCGATCGAGGCCCTGAGAGCCCGCTCCATCCCGCTCATCGGCATTGCCTTCATTGGCGAAGAGGTGGCCGATACACAAAGGACAATCGTGGAATTCGGCGGCGTGCCGCAGCTGGGTAGGCTGCCGCACCTCGGTCCGCTGACGGGTGAAACGTTGAGAGATGCAATGATTTCCGGCTTCGACCTGGCCATGATTGCCGGAGGCGACTGATGGCGGAGTCTCGAGTCTGGCATCCGTTCACGCAGCACGCGCTAGAGCCCTCGGTCCCTGAAATCGTGCTGACTGAAGGCGCCTATCTCCACAAGGCCGACGGCTTCCGCATCCTCGATGCGATTTCTTCCTGGTGGGTCGTCACCCATGGCCATCGCCACCCCCGCATCATGAAGGCCATCGAGACGACCGCGTCGAGCCTCGACCAGATCATCTTCGCGGGCTTCACCCACGAGCCGGCCGAACGGCTGGCCGAGGCGCTTGTCGGCATCGCACCCGCCGGCCTCGACCGGGTGTTCTATTCCGACAGTGGCTCGACCTCAGTCGAAGTCGCGCTGAAGATGGCGCTCGGCTATTTCCGCAACATCGGCGCGCCGCGTTCGCGCATCGCCGTCATGGAGCACAGCTATCATGGCGACACGATCGGGGCGATGAGCGTCGGCGCCCGCGGCGTCTTCAACGCCGCCTATGATCCTTTGCTGTTCGAGGTCGACGCCATCCCCTTCCCGGCCGCCGGGCGCGAGCAGGAAACGCTGGATCGGTTCGAGGCCGTTAGCAGCGACCGGCGCGCAGCCGCGCTGATCGTCGAGCCGCTGGTGCTTGGCGCCGGCGGCATGCTGATGTATCCGGCCTGGGTTCTTGCCGAATTGAAGAGGATCGCCGAAGCCTCCGGCACGCTGCTGATCGCCGATGAAGTGATGACCGGCTGGGGGCGCACCGGAACCATGTTTGCCTGCGAACAGGCGTCCGTCTCGCCGGACATCTTGTGCACGTCGAAAGGTCTGACCGGTGGTACCATCCCGCTGGCCGCCACGATCGCCACCGATGCCATCTTCCACGCTCACTTTTCGGAGGATCGCAAGAAGACGTTTTTCCATTCGAGCTCCTACACCGCCAATCCGATCGCCTGCGCGGCAGCACTTGCCAATGTCGAGATCTGGCGTGACGAGCCGGTGGCCGAGCGGATCGCGGTCTTGAGCGCGAGGCAGGCCGCGGGGCTGCAACGCTTCCGGGACAATCCATATTTCACCGACTGCCGGACAACCGGCACCATCGCGGCACTCGACCTACGCACCGGCTCAGCCGGTTATCTGGCCGAGATCGGGCCAAAACTGCGCGCTTTTTTCCTTGAGCGCGGCCTGTTGGTGCGCCCGCTCGGCAATGTCCTCTATCTTCTGCCGCCCTATTGCATCACCAGCGACGAATTGGACGGGCTCTATGACGCGATAGAGGAGGCCGGCGAACGCTTCGGCTCGCGGCCATGAACCTATCGTCGCGCGTTCTCGGCTTCGGCCATCATGCGCCGGCGCGCAAGGTCGAGAACCCGGAAATCGAAGACCGGCTCGGGCTTGAGCCCGGCTGGATCGAGCGGCGCACCGGAATTCGCTCGCGCTTCTGGGCAACAGACGAAGACACGCTGTCGGGCCTTGCCGCCTCTGCCGGCGACATGGCGCTGACCAATGCCGGTATCGACCGCGGCGACGTCGGTCTACTCTTGCTCGCCACGTCGACGCCCGATCACCTTCTGCCGCCAAGCGCGCCGCTGGTCGCACATCGGCTGGGGCTAGGCCGCGCCGGAGCGATCGACCTGACCGGCGCCTGCGCCGGCTTCATCTATGCGCTGATGTTCGCCGACGGGTTCACCCGCCTGCACGGCAAAGCGAGCCTTGTCATCGCCGCCAACATCCTCAGCCACCGCATCAATTTGGCCGAGCGCGCCAGCGCCGTGCTGTTTGCCGATGCCGCCGGCGCCATGGTGATCAGTCCTTGCGATGACCCGGATCGAGGCATTCTCGGCGCTTCGGTGGATTCCGACGGCTCGCGCTACGGGCTAATCCAGATTCCCGCCGGGGGAAGCAACACTCCGTTCCATGCCGACCTCGACCTCGCGCAGACACGGATGACGATCACTGACGGCCGTGAAGTATTCAGCAAGGCCGTGGAGATGATGACCGCCTGCTCGAGAGATGCGCTCACTGCTGCCCGACTGAGGCCGCAAGACCTCAATCGTTTCGTGCCGCATCAGGCCAATGCGCGCATTTTCGACGCGGTCGGCAGGAACCTCGGCATCGCTGATCACTCGATCGTCAAGACGATCGCCGAATATGGCAACTCTTCCGCCGCGACGATCCCGCTCTCATTGTCGCTGGCCCATCGGGCGCAGCCGTTTCGGCCTGGCGAGAAAGTCCTCTTGGCGGCAGCGGGTGCGGGTCTCAGCGGCGGCGCGCTTGTGGTGGGAATTTAGCAAAGCAATGCTTGCGCACAGGACTGCTCATGAATGAGACTATGAGAATGGCTCAATACGTAAATAGTCGCCGGCAAGCTCCATAGAGCTGGGTTCCGTGCGGTGCTCCGCGATGTCTAAGTATCGACCCGCTTGCTCAAATCGCAGCGCTCATCGAAGGCCAGCAATACCTCATGCAGAGCGAAAATCCTCAACCGCCCGTTTCAAAGACGCTCGCCCCATTTCGAAACAAGGTGTTTCGCTCAATTTGGGCGGCCACCCAGATTTCGAGCCTCGGTTGGCTAGTGCAAACGGTCGCCATCAGTTGGCTTATGGCAACGATTTCAGCGTCCGACCTCATGGTGGCACTCGTCCAGGCCGCATCCACATTGCCGGTGTTCTTCCTCTCAGTTTTCGCCGGAGCCATTGCCGACAACTTCAGCCGCCGGTGGGTGATGTTTGCGGGACACTGCCTGATAGCATCGGCGTCGACGACGCTGATGATTTCTGTGGGTCTGGGATTTGTCAGTCCTTGGCTGATTCTCGGGTTAGGTTTCCTGGCCGGCTGCGGCTTTGCCTTGAATGATCCGGCTTGGCACGCTTCGGTCGGCGATATCCTTCACAAACGCGACATTCCGGCCGCAGTGACGCTTATGTCCGTCGGATACAACATTGTGCGCAGCGTTGGTCCGGCCTTGGGGGGCGTGATCCTGGCCGTCTTTGGGCCGCTGGCCGCTTTCGCCTTGGCTGCGGTGAGTGATCTGGCGCCCATAAGCGCGATATGGCGCACCAAATGGGAGGTCCGCTCTTCGCCTCTCCCTCGTGAGAGAATGACGACGGCAATTCATGACGGAGTGCGCTTTACGGCGATGTCTTTGGAGATCAGGGCAGCGACCGCCCGAGCCGCTCTTTTCGGATTGGCAAGCATCTCCATTCTGGCGTTGCTCCCCCTCGTGGTCCGGGATCAGTTGAAGAGTGGGCCAATTGTCTACGGTATCTTATTGGCCGGCTTCGGCATGGGTGCTTTCATCGCGGGCATGGGCAACGGCTTCTTGAGGAAGGTCACGTCTCAAAACAGGCTGGTGGCCTTCGCCTCTGTGGCTTGTGCAGTCTGTTGCCTCTCCCTTGCCCTTACATCGTCGGTTCCTGTGGCGGCCATTTCGCTGGCGCTCGGCGGAGCGGGTTGGCTTATCACCTGGACGGGCATTGACGTGTCGGTGCAGTTGGCAAGCCCAAGGTGGGTTGTAGGCCGCACGCTCTCCATTTACTACGCCTTGAGCGCAGGCGGTATGGCTGCTGGCAGCTGGATCTGGGGTTCTGTCGCGCAAAACTATTCCTTGACCTCAGCATTGGAGGGCGCCGCAGGCGCTCTGTTGCTGGTTGCAGCAGCGGGGATCGTGTTGCCGGTCCGTCCCTGGGAAGAAACCGACCAAGAAAGTTCAGTTTTTCATCCGCCGGACGTGGCTCTCGATCTGAAACCCAGAAGTGGCCCTATCGTGGCCAAGGTCGAGTATTTGATATCGGAGGAAAATATCGAGGCCTTTCTGGGCTCCATGCGCACGCGGCGACACGTCCAGAGCCGTGCCGGTGCACGAAACTGGACGCTCCAGCGAAATCTGCAAACACCGTCACTTTGGACGGAGACATTCCGCACCCCCACCTGGATGGACTTTCTCCGCCTAAATCATCGACTCACCGCAGCAGATAAGGAAGTCGCCCAGCATCTCCTGTCACTGCATGAAGGAGAGGTGCCTCCGCAGACAGTGCTTTCGATTGAACGGACGACCGAGGCAATTCGTACCCGTACCTCGACAATCTTTTCTCGTCCTCCAAGATGACGCCATCAAGCTGCTGTCCAGGGACAGGGTGGATCACCGGTGCTTTGCAGAGCACAGCCTCACACCGAGAGCAGCGTGCTCCGGGTTGTGCGCTTTCGCGCGCACCCAGGCGAGATGATGGTGAACGCGGCGTCAAGTGGAAGTCCCCTGCATACGCTTGCGGAGTCTTCTGCGAGAGCCCATGCCGACGAGCGCCAAACAAGGTCTGATGCCTTTCGGCGTCGTGGCCTCAACTCATCGATTCGCGAGAAAAGCATCGAATGCAGCAGCAACGGCGCGAACAACAAAGCGGTGCTCCGGCCGCACGCGGATGAAGCCGTTTTCGACGTCCAGGATCCCCTCCTCAGCCAGCGTCACCAAACTCTCAACTGAATCGAGAAAACGAGCTGGTTCGATTTCGTGGGCGGCACAGATGGTCGGCACGTCGGCCTCCAAATCGCACATCAGTCGCTCGATGATCGCTGCGCGCACCCGGTCATCGTCGGTCAGACGGTGGCCCTTTGATGTCGCCAGACGTCCACTTGCGATGTGCCGAGCGTAAGAATCCCGTGTTACTTCGTTCTGAACATACCCCTCGCGGACTCGGCCAATAGCCGACGCGCCGAAGCCGATCACGGTTTTGCAAGTATCGGCCGAGTATCCCAGCGAATTACGCCGTAGGCGCCCGGTCTTCTGCGCTAGCGCAAGTTCGTCGTCCGGCGGAGCGAAATGATCGAGCCCGATCTCCCGGTAGCCAGCGCCAACCAGTGTCTCGGCGACAGCTGCAGCCTGTTCGGCGCGAAGATCACCGTCCGGTAGACCTGCCTGCTCGATTAGGCGCTGATTCTTTATCACGGAAGGAATATGCGCGTATCCGAACACCGCAAGCCGGTTGGGGCGCATGGCGACCGCAGCCATCGCGGTCTGGATGCAGGACTGCACAGTCTGTTTCGATAGACCGAAGATGAGGTCGGAGTTGATATGGCCAACGCCATGCCGGCGGAGATTTTCGACTGCAGCGGCCGTCTGCACCTTACTCTGGATCCGATTGATCGCCTTTGCACATCGGGATCAAAGCTCTGCACGCCGATGCTCGCGCGGTTGACACCGTTAGCTGCCAGGGCTTCGGCCATTTCCGGTGTGAACGTTCGGGGATCGATCTCCACGGCGATCGCAGCAGTTTTGCTGAAAGCGAAGTGGCGGCGTAGAAATTCCATCAGCGCCAAGTGCTCGGCTGGCCCGATAAGGTGAGGCGTTCCGCGCCGAAATGCACATCGCTCACCGGCAGCCCTTGCCGCACTTGCTCCGACACCAAACTGATCTCCTGACGCAGCACCGCTAAATAATTAAGGATCGGGCCGTTGCGACGGATGACCGCGGTAGGGAAGCCGCAATACCAGCACATGGATCGGCAAAACGGAAAGTGGAAATAGAGCGACACCGATTCGTCGGCCGGGAGGCCCCCCAGCCATTCCTCATAATCGTCAGCACCAACTGCCGCAGAGAAGTCTGGCACAGTCGGATAGATGGTATACCAAGGCGGCCGGGGGTCCCGGTACTTTGTCAGGATTGAGGTGTGCAAGGAGCTGTCATCCCACGTCGCTGATCCATCATTCTTTCGTTGCGCGCTCGTCCTGGTCTCTGACCTAAGTCAGTGCGTCCCGCTTATGTCGCAGTCTCGTTTGGACAGGATGGGGTCAACCACGCCGGGGAGCGCGCGTGCCATGGTTGCGCCTGAGGTGATGGTGCGGTGCCGCATTCAACGTCTGAGTACGTGACGCCAGTGCAGTGTGCTTGAGGCGTCTGCGGAAGAACTTTGCAATGCGAAATTCATGTCCGACGCAACGGACCTGTCAAGCCTCGTTCAGACGCCATCCAGGTCCAGCCAGCGGCCTTCCCTGCCGGCCGAAAAACCATACCGGCTTTAGCCACCGAGACGCTCTAAAGCTGACGTCGGCTCATTTGATGAAAGGAGGACGCCGCTAGGGGGTGCACAAGGTTCCCCGGCTTGACGTCGCTTCGAGCGAAGAGCGGCGGTGTGGCTTGTCGTCAAGCGCCGGGCAGCGTGCCCCCTACCGATATCCCGAAAAGATCGACCAAGATGGCCATGCCGACGCCACACGCGGTCTGGATGAGGCCGACCATGAAAATGCGATTGGCGCGTTCGTAGATGGGGCGCCGCAAGGAACTCATGTCGAGCAGCATGGACAGCGCTCTCATCTGCAGTGCGATGCCGAGCAGGATCGGCACTACAGCGAACAGATCGTAGAGTTGCCATGGCAAGGGGTTCGCGGCCCAATGAGTGAGGAAGCCGAGCGAAAAGGCAAGCAGGATACCCACGGCAGTGATTGTGCCGTTGCGGAAAATGGTCTCGATCGGTTCTTCCTTCGGATCGTGCTCGTCCAAGCGGCTTCCTTTCGTTGCTCTTTCCGTCGAGACTAAGTTCTCGAGAATGCTGTTCATCGCCAATTACTCGAGGCGAGCCGTAGGCAGCCGTTTCAGGGTGCGCTCCCTCTCGCTTCCGGCCGCGCAATGTACCTGCACGGCGAACTTACAGCGGCGAAAAGGTGCTGCGGCCACCATGCGACGCCTCGGACGTGCACGCCCTCTGTTCCTGGCGCAGCCCTTGCGGAGCGTACGCGCAGTGATCCTTCTCGGTAGCGCATGGCGCGGCCTGCGTTGCGGTCAGACGGGAAGCCGTCGCTGTTAAACGAGACTGTCACATATCGAACATGGCGAACCGTGTCGCACATTGCTTTTCGCAGTGACCCTCAAAAAAAGTGATTCCAGCGAGACGAAGGCGCGTCGGCCCGATTTTGGTGTCGGCCGCATTTACGCTTCAGGTTGGCATGTCGCTTGCTGCTCTATTTCGGAGAGCTGCAGCGGTCCGACCGGAGTGTTTCACATGTAAACGATAATGAATCTCCTAGCAAAAAACACTATTATAAGTACATGTGGCTTTTACGCTGGCTCACCTCTCGTGTCAAGCGCTTTGGCGTCCACATATTGGAGACAACACGCACAAAATTTAGAGGAAAAGCTTGCTCTTTCGCCTCTATCCTTTTTATTCCTTCATGGAGATCTAGACATGTACATCAAGAGTCCTCTTCTGGGCTTAACTGCTCTGATGACCGTTTCCGTCGGTCGAGCAGCTGGCGCCGAGCGGGAACCGGCCGAGTACATCAAGATCTGCGACGTCCTCGGCTCGGGATATTCCTATATTCCCAACACCGAGACCTGCCTGCGCATCGGCGGCTATGTCCGTTACGATATCGGCCTGGGTGACGTCCGATCGTATGACAGCGCAAGAACCTCGGACGTGAGAACTGGCGAGGACCAAGGCACTTGGCGAAACAGCACACGCTTCACGTTCAAAACTTGGACCGGCCAGCAGACCGAGCTCGGCGCGTTGACGACCTATACCGAAACCCACGTGAATTTTGGCAACAGCGCTAACTCGCATGACAGTCCTCAGAACTATGATTTCAACAGCGGCCTCGCACTGGCTTCTGCCTGGGTCGAGCTGGGAGGCCTGCGAGTTGGCAAGGAGGGGTCGGCCTTCGATACGTTTGTAAGCTACGCTGGCAACGTTCTCGATAGTATGCTCGTTCCGTCGGCCGGCTTCGACACCAACGTGGCTCAGTACCACTTCGACGCCGGCAAGGGCATTTCGACTGTGATTTCGCTCGAACAAGGATCGGGCTCAGCCGGTACTATCGACAGCTATATTCCGCACGTTGTCGCCGGCTTGAAATACACGCAAGGCTGGGGCTCGATCACCGGCGTCGCGGCTTATGACAGCAATTACGAAGCTTTTGCCGGCAAGATCCGCGTCGACGTCGCTGTCACAAACCAGCTGTCGCTGTTTGGACTCTTCGGCTACGGTTCCAATGCCAGTCTCAACGAGGACTCAAACGGCGCAATTGCCAATCATGGGCGCGGCTCGTACAAAATCTGGAACGGCCAGTGGGCTTTCTGGGCGGGCGCCACTTACGAGTTTGACGAGAAAACTTCGTTCAACCTTCAGGTCTCGGGTGATCAGCTCAAGGATTCTGGTGTGGCTGCAAACGTCGCCTACATGGTCGTTCCCGGCTTCACGGTCACAGCCGAGGTCGATTACGACCACTACGGCAACTCTGGCCTCGGCCCTGCCGAGCCTACCGCCGTCAAGGGCACGAGCAAGCCGAACAGCGTCGGCGGCATTCTCCGCTTACAAGGCTCATTTTGAAATCTCTCCAGTCGCGAGCATGGCAAAGGCACTTGCCTCGACAACGCACGCATGGAGAGCTTCGTTCGCCATCTTGAAGTCTGCATCAACCGTCCACGGCCCATCGTACCAACTTGAAACTGAAAGGGATGAGCCCTGTGTACTACAGCCTAGCCCTTGACCTGCCCGATGAACCGGCCAGGGGCCGTCAGTTCAAATTCGGGGCCGTTTAGAGGGCAGTGTGAGGCCGTGTTAGGTAAGCGCCACTGCAATGTCGAGGCCGCGACACGCCTGTCGCTTTGGACGGCTGGAATTGCCCTTCGCGGCGCCATTCATTCTCTCAACATTTACGTGATAATGCACGCTGAGTCCGAGCCGCGTGGCAGCACCCATCCCAGGTCACTATCGGGGGGCCTTAAACCTGAACAGCTCCATCGTCGCGGCTGCTGCGGAAGCAGGAGCTATCACTGGGACCCGTACTGGTGCTTGTCAGCCGCTGAGCCGCTACTTCGTCTTGGGAAGAGCATTGTCCTTGCCAAAAGCCGGCCAGTATTTCGAGATTGCCAGTGTGGCGCCGGCTGAAGAGAAATGACCATAGTCGAAATATAAAAACTCTCCTCTATCGGAATAGGCGCAGCGTCCTGCGCTGCACAGGAATTTCAGCGGATCGATGAATGTGGCGCCTTTGGTAAATGAGCGCACACGTTCGTTGATGTCGGGGTCCATCGCGATCGGCCAGGACGTATCGTCCAGATTTTGGCGCTTGGCGAAGAACGCAATTTTCCGGACGTCAGTTGGGAACTGCGGAGACTGGCCGATGACAAACACGCGCACGCCCAGGGCACGAATCGTAGCGATTGTTTGCTGAAGACCGTCGAAACCTCTGACCTCATAGTCACTCCATCTACCGCTGAGGATAACCGTCTTGATGTCCGCTTCCAAGATGACGTCCAAGGCCTTGCGATTGAACCGGACACAATCAAGACGATCGTAAGGGTAGTAATAGAGTATCGGCGCGCAGCTGGCGTACGTATATTCAACGATGTTCGCCTGCAATCGATTTATGTTAGCACCCAAGCCGGAAACATAGTGCGCGGCGAAGGAGTCGCCCCACAAAAAAACCGTTGTTGGAAAACCGCTGGTGCGCGTGCAATCCTCCATATTCCAGCTTTCGATCCGGCTGGTGCCCTCGTTGAAACAGATGCCATTCCTCCAGTCCCCGACGGAAATGCGCCGCTGGACATAGTCCGGAAACCGTTGCGGAAAGCCGTTGCCGAGCGCCCCCGCCGCTCCGCCGGCACAAAGGACAACGATCGCGAGCGCTGAAAAGGCGAAGATAGGCCCCGGGGAGGTGAAGGCCCTCTTCTGTCGAAACGGCTGCTCTACAAACTTCCAGGAGAATGCAGCCAATGCGAGGCTTGCCACCAACATCGCACCGGTCATCAACGGATCGAGTTTTTGGAACGAAAGATAGTGCGCGAACGCATTGAGAGGCCAGTGAACAAGATACAACGAATACGAGATGAGCCCAATCCAGACCAGCGGCCGGACTTCGAGCATGCGGGTGGCGACCGTCGAGGGGGTATTTTGGCCAACATAGATCAGAAGGGCCGTTCCGATGCATGGATACAAGGCGTTGTAGCCTGGGAACGGATCACTCGCCGAAATCGCGAAGAACCCGATGGCGAGAAGGCCAAATCCGGCCACCCCCACCGACTCCATCAGGAATCGGTTGCCCAGCGGCGAGGGGCATTTGAGCATGAGCAGGGCGCCCAACATGAGTTCCCAGATTCGGGTCGGCAGCAGATAGAATCCGGCGGTGGGTGCCAGCGATGTCGCCATCACCGCCACTACGAAGCTGCAGAGAATTATCGGAAGAAGTGTCGTCAGCCAGCGCTTCCCGATGTAGCGATAGATTAGGAACATCAGGATTGGTGCGAAGATGTAGTACTGCTCCGCTACGGAAAGCGGCCAAGTGTGCAACAGTGGTAGAAGCGCGGCATCGATAGAGAAGTAACTTGACGTTTTCCAGAAGAAAACGTTCGACCAGAAGGTCGAGGTAGCTATGATGCTAAGACTGAATCCGCGCAGATCCGGTGGCAGAAGAATGAACAATGCCGCAATGCAGGTGAGAAGCATCACAAAGACGAGCGCCGGCAGAATGCGCCGGGCACGGCGCCAGTAGAAGTTGACGATGGAAAATTGGCCGCGTTCAAGGTCATCCAGGAGGCTTCCGCTGGTTAGGTAGCCGGAGATGACGAAGAAGATATCGACCCCGCTAAAGCCACCCGGGATCGCCGAAATTCCGAAATGAAAGAGTACGACCGGAAGTACAGCAACGGCCCTAAGGCCCTCGATATAGCGCCTATATTGCATCCAGCGGTTCCTTTTATTTTAATCAGGACGCGATTGGAAGCTTTCAATCTCCGGTAGGAGTGCTGCCGAGATAAGGGCGGTATCAGCCACCTTTATCCGTCCCGAATGCTCTGTAAGTTGCAACTGGTACAGAAGCACGATCGCCATCGCCGGCCTTGACGGCCTGATTGTCGAGCAGATCGCGCGGATCGTTGACCATCACGGCCAGGTTATGTCCTGTCGAACAACCAAGCGGCTGTTTGAAGGATTCTTCATTGGGTAAGGCACCATATGAGGGACAGACCGGCGGACGGGCGTGATAGACAATCGCCTCAATTCGCACTGAGCCGGCGTCGTGTTGATCGCGCAATTGAATGTTGTCTTCTTCGATTGCCAACTGCCTGGCCTGATGGGCTACCCCTGTGCTGAGCTGGGGCGAACCGCTGATGAGGAGGTGGATGGCATCGAACCGGCCGCGACTGGCCTTGTCTAGGAAAACACGCAAACGCTGCCGTTCGGAAGCGCGCAGGCTTTGCAACCTCAGGACGGTGGTCTCCTCTCGGACAAGCATTGGTGCCGATGGTTCGACATCAACTGGCGTAGTGCTTGTGCAGCCACTTACGCTTGGTGCCAGAGCGACAAAGAGGATTATAAAACGCAACATCTTTGGATGACACTATTCGATGATGAAGCCGAGACCGCCCTGGGCGCTTGGCGCGCCCGCACGGATAGCAGCGCGGTCTCGCGGGGGACTTGTCACGGAATTCGTCGGAGCGCCCCCTCCGTTCAAAGCCGGTGCCGCCCGCTCGGTCGGTGCGCTCATCTGGTTTGGGTTGGAGCCTGGTCTTACAATGTAAGGCGTAACTAGAATGACCAGTTCTGACTCCTCTTTTTGAAACGAGGTCGAGCGAAAAAGCGGTCCCAGGATCGGCAGTTCTCCGAGCCAGGGAAAGGCCCTGACATCATTGTTGACGTTCCGCCTGATTAGACCGCCGATTGCGAAGCTCTGGCCGCTGGCGAGTTCGACGACCGTATCGGCTCGGCGCGTGGAAACTGCCGGCACGGAAATTCCGTTGATTTGCACGGCACCTTGCGTCGACAGTTCACTGACTTCGGGCGTTACGTGAATGTTGATTTGATTGTTGCTGAGAACTGTCGGCACAAATTCCAGACTGACGCCGAAGTGACGGAATTCAACCGATACCTGCCTGTTTTCCTGCAGGACAGGAATGGGAAATTCGCCGCCCGCGAGAAAGCTGGCCTTTTCACCCGACATAGCGGTGAGGTTCGGCTCAGCCAGGACGGAAGCTATATGCTCCTTGGCGAGCGCGTCGAGAACCGCGCTGACGTTGACGGCACCGTTGTCGAATCCGATTTCTGCTGTACCGCCACCCTGGGTTGAACCAGACCCAGCGCTTGCAGCGCTTCCGCTTAGAACGCCCACTTTGAAATTGCCGATTTGACCGAAGGCGGACAAGTTGACGCCGAGTGACTTCATGGCGCTGCGTGAGACTTCGGCTACGCGCACGCTGAGGTTAACTTGCAGGGATCCAGCGACCTTGATGTTGTTGACGACTTGCGCTCCGTCGCCCAGATATTGCTCAGTGACTCTTTTTGCGGTGTCGGCGACCTCTGCGTCGGGCGCCGTCCCGCTAAGGATTGCGCCGCGCGGCGTATAGTTGACGCGGATGGGATAGTCGCCGACCTGCTCCCGCAACATGGCGCGTAAATCCCCGATCGGTTGCGTGACAACGATACGCAATTCGGCGAGAGGCTCGCCATTGCCATCCAAGGCGAATAGGCTGGTCCGCCCCGATTTCTTGCCAAAGACGAAGATTGTTTTGCTCGATGGCGCCTGAAAATCCGCGATCGTGGGGTCAGCAACAAAGATGGTCGTGGCTGGCGCGGGCAGATGAACGGTCTCCCCGAGCGAAGAGGAAAGGGTCAGCGTGGCGTTGATGCTATTCGAAGCCGCATGCGGCGGGCCTTTGTCCGGCTTGTTTTGCGCCGCGACACCAAGTGGGAAAGTCACAATAAGCGCGCAGAGGAGATGGCCCAGGTAACGGGGCACTGCAGGTCTTGTAACCTTGTTGGCGATCGCCCGCCAATTGGGCGCAGGGCAAGGATGTTGAAGGATCAGCAAAATAGATCTTCTTTCGATTCGACAAACTATGCGGACGAGGCGTCAGTCAATTCTAGGATGTAACCAATGCCTCGGATGGTCTTGATCCGTGGCGTTGCACCTGATCTGGTCAGATGTCCCCGTAAACGATAAATTCCGACTTCAAGCGCGTTGGCAGACACGTCGTCGTTGAATGAATAGAGGTGATCTTCCAATTGCGCACGGGGCACGATGCGGCCTGCCCGGTTAAGCAGGTGCTCTAGAATACAGAGTTCGCGACGTGCGATCATCATTGGGTGCCCATCAACGAAAACCTGGCGGGCGACCGGATCAAAGTCGAGATTGCCAAATACGAGCCTCAGGTCGGTCATCTGTGTCGCCCGGCGCAGAATGGCTCTCATTCTGGCAATAAGCTCATCGGTAGAGATGGGTTTGAGCAGAAAGTCGTCCGCACCTCCGTTGAAGATCGCAATTCGCTTATCGAGATCGTTAAGGCTGCTCATAATGACGGCAGGAACTGAATGCCCGTGGGTCCTCAACTGCCTCAGCCAACCCAAGCCATCGCCATCTGGCAGAGCCAATTCCAGCAGGAGAATTTCATAGCTGGCGCAAGAAAATGCACTCGAAGCCAGTTCCAGAGTACCAACGACATCAACGACGAAGCCGCCATCCCCGAGCGCAAGTCGCATGGCGCGCGCAAGATCCGCATGATGATCCACGAGCAGCGTTCGCATTTCATCTCCTCTCGAAGAGGGACGGCCCATCGAACGCGTCACCGGCGGCCATCTGATCGGAGCACACGGCGCGCAACTCGTCGCAGCTCTCGGAACTGGTCCGAGTCGGAGGGACATGCAAGTCGCTCGGTGGCAATAGGCGCGGGTGAGGACCAACTGACGGGCTCAAATACGCCGGTCGGCGAACCCACGAGGCCAGCAACCCGCGTGCGATTTCTCGTTGCATCATCTCTCCTACGTGCAGCCCCTGCGCTCGCAAGGCAGCGTCGCGGCTCAGAGCCCGATTCCCACAGAGGGTAGGGTTAGCTTTCGAGAAACTGATTGAACAAATCGATTATTTGGATCGAATGCATCCACGGGATGGATGCAGCGCACCATCTTCAACGACTGCGGCGTCCTGATGCACTGTTGTGTCTGTCGTGCTCTGCTTTTTTCGCTGTCCTTCAAGGCTGGCGAGCCTGGTGGAACCTGCGCGTCATTGGCTTGGTAGCTTGAATGCTTAACAACGGAGCGCCCTGCGCAAAGCCGCTCTCATTTCCAAAAAGCCTTGCAATTGGTTGGAGCACTTCGCGCTCGACACCAAAATAGGCGAGGAAAACTGACGTCTGACAGGGATGTACATGCAACAGCCGATTTGCGGCACCAGCAAACGACCGCGTTCAGGCTGAAGATCGACGACCAACGGCTCCTCGATTTCCGCACTGACCGCTTTTACAAGCTCTTCCTGTGCGGGCGGATGCCGGCAAACAGCAGCACAGGGTCAGCGAAACCGGGAGCGGGCCTGCTTGATCGCCATGATCACATTGCCGCTGTCGCGCGTGCGGAGCGGAATGCAATCGGTCCAGCCGGCGGCAATCCGGTCAGCACCATCGTCTGCACGAAGCTCCCTGACGAAGACGTGCCCGAATGCGCTCAACAAAGCCGGGCGGCGGATCTTTCCAATCGCCGAAGGTGCGGGCTGGCACCGAGCGGCGAACTGCGAACTCATTCCTGCCCGGCGGCGCTGGCCGCCGCGAGCGTCGATGCGGACCCAGCCGCTCCGAATCCTCCCACAACACGATGAGCGCGTCGCGGACATCGCTGCCGTAACAGCGGCTGCGGCTCTTGCCCGCAGACGGCCTCTGCTCACGACGGTTCATAAGACGGATCGCGCGCTTGCGAATAATAGCCGGTTACCGCCTCGAACTCATCCAGAATGCGCCGCTTGTCAACGCCGCAATAAAGCTCCACGATCGCCGCTTCACCGTGTCGCCATGCTGAGCCGCGCCATCCTTCCCCCGAACCGGAATGGCACGACCTGTCCATCCCCTTTGGAACAGGACACTATTGGTAACATTTTGCTTGAGGCAATGCGGCTCGTTGCCTTCCTTTTCGCTGACCGGAAGGGTACCGGAAGTCGTCTATCGCATCTTACCCGCTGAAAGCGGCAACACCTCGACCTCAATCGCAGATCATAGGAAATAGACGATCGCGTCGGGGCCTCAGCATCGGTTCACCGGGTTTCCGTCATCGACTGAAGCGAATTGCCCCATCGACCGTCACCGGGTGGGCCGCGATACGTCGCCGTGTATGATTAGCGAGCGCACGTAGCGGAGCCATAGCTCTCCACCCAGCCATGTTCCCCTAGTTGGAAAATGTCCGGCGGACCAGAGGTGCTGTCGTCAGCTTTTCCTGAATAGCGGCCAAGGCAATCCCTACCAGTCCATCACCACCTTGCCGGAACTGCCGCTCTTCATCGCATCGAAACCGATCTGAAAATCGTCGATGCCGATGCGGTGGGTGATCAGGCCGGAGACATCCAGCGGACCCTGCACAAGCGCGATCATCTTGTACCAGGTTTCGAACATCTCGCGGCCGTAGATGCCTTTGAGATGCAGCATCTTGAAGATGACCTTGTTCCAGTCGATCTCGAAGCCGGTCGGCGCGATGCCCAGAATGGCGATCTTGCCGCCATTGTTCATGGTGTCGATCATGTCGCGGAAAGCGGGGGCGG
>NZ_RZTT01000001.1 GCF_003996995.1 Mesorhizobium sp. M7A.T.Ca.US.000.02.2.1
ATGCACCTGAAGCATGACCCATCCGCCACCGAGAGCTTTGCGCGAACGCATGTGCGGCGGCTGGAGGCGATCCGCCGCGCGACCGGCGGCGTCGAGCGAGAGCCGAACGGCACCTGGCTCATCGCGCCGGACCATCTCGATCGCGTCGCGAATTATGAGGGCCAGCGGGCCAGGGCCGAGCCTGTCGTTGCCGACAAGCTCTCCTCAATGGCGCTGGAGCGACAGGTCAGCTTCAACGGCGCCACCTGGCTCGACCGGGAGCTGGTTGCCGATAGACCCGAGCCTTTGCACGGATCCGGCTTCGGCCGCGACGTGAGAGAGGCGCAAGCTCGCCGGCGGCAGTGGCTGATCGCGCAAGGCCTCGCGCATGAAGAACAGGATGGGATCGTCTATCGAGCCAACATGCTTTCGATCCTGCGCCAGCGAGAACTGAACCGTGTTGCTGGCCAACTGTCGGAGGAACTTGGCCTGCCCTATGCCGAAGCGCGATCCGGAGGACGAGTAGAGGGTACGCTCCGCCGCTCCGTCGAGCTTGCCAGCGGAAAATGTGCCGTCGTTGAGAAGTCGCGCGAATTCACGCTGGTGCCATGGCGGCCGGTGCTTGAGCGCCATGTGGGCAAGGAGGTCTCCGGTGTCGTGAGTGGGGAGGGGATTTCATGGACCGTCGGCCGGCAAAGGAGCGGACCTGGTGTTTCGTGAGATGGTGTACAGCTTTTTAGCCAGCGGCGCGGGCAGCCATGCGACCCCGCGTAGACCTTATGGCCGCAGCCCGCAATCGGTCGCATGGACCTGCCAGGCGGGGCGGCTTTGGAGCGTTCGGACCCGACACGCTGCGTGAGTGGCCAGACTTCGAGCGCTCGAAGATGGCGGACTGTTGTCTGCTGGCCGGCGTTATTCCGGCTGGCCTATGACCGCGGCGCAACAGTTCACCGCTGAAGTTGCCACGGGCGAACATCGACAAGAGAAAAAACACCATTGCGCGATACAAATCGCCGTTGAAAGCGTTTAGGTTGCATGCGCTTCGCCAAGTAAACGGATACCCCAGAAGAGAGCCATGACCACGGCCCGCCATATCGTGACGCTGCTTAAAAGCCACATTGCCGGCGACGAGGATCGTTTCCTCTCTATCGCGATGCAGCTTGCTGCGCATGAGGCACGTCAAGGCCATGGTAAGCTTGCTCAGGAGCTCAAGGATCTGGTCGACGCAGCCAAGAGCAGGGACGCCCGGATTGTCAAGAGCAGTCGGCCGGTTCCCCTTTTTCAGCCAAAGGGCGAGCTCGCAGGGCTCCTGCATGTGCGCTATCCGGACCTGCGACTGACCGACATGATTTTGCCGGACAGTCTGCGCTCGCGCCTGCACCGCGTGCTGGGAGAGCAGCGCCAACAAGCAAGCTTGCGCGAGCACGGGCTTGTTCCCCGTCGCAAACTGCTTCTGGTCGGCCCGCCAGGATCAGGCAAGACGATGACCGCATCGGCATTGGCCGGGGAGCTTCATCTGCCCCTTTTCACGATCGTCCTCGATGGTTTGATCACCAAGTTCATGGGAGAGACTGCCGGAAAGCTGCGGCTTGTTTTTGATGCAATGCAGGCGACGCGGGGCGTCTACTTCTTTGACGAATTCGATGCCATCGGCGCGCGTCGAGGCGAACGCCAGGATGTTGGCGAGATTCGGCGCGTGCTGAATTCGTTTCTGCAGTTTCTCGAGCAAGACGACAGCCACAGCCTGATTATTGCGGCAACAAATCATCCCGAGCTGCTCGACAGAGCTTTGTTCCGCCGTTTCGACGATGTCATCGAATACGCCGTGCCCGATCGGCCGATTATAGAGGCGCTGCTTCGGGCTCGACTCGACCGCTTCGACACCAGAGGGCTTGCCTGGAACGAGGCGATCTCTCAGGCAGAGAGACTGTCGCAGGCCGAGATCACGCGCGCGGCCGACGACGCTGCAAAAACCATCATATTGCGGGGGGGAAGCGGATCACCTCGGAAGCGCTCATCGACGCTCTGAAGGAACGCCGGCAGGCGTCGCTGTTTGAGTAGCGACAGCACAGATCATAATGGCAGACGATTTTCCGCGCGACCGCGCCCATATCCACCTTCGCCATCACAGCGTCGGTGTTCCTGCCGCAAAGCGCGCAAGCCTATTATTTGCGGAAAGTCGAGGCGTATCGAGACGTTGATACTGACCGCGGCAGACCGCGCAACGAGCCGCTCGTCTCCCGCATGGAGACAGTCAGGCTGGCGACTGCACGATCGTTGTTTACCGACCACGACGACCTCTTCCCCCAGGCCGCTGACGAGCAGGTGTGGTGGGAAGTCTGGCTGCGCGACGGTCGCCGCGAGAACTTCGAGCACATTGCCGAAGCCCTGAACATCACTTTGCGCACGCATGCGGTCAGGTTTCCGGAGCGGGTGGTCATGCTGGCCCTCGCCAGCACGGCAATGCTCGACCGCATGATTGCGCACAGCGATGTCGTCGCCGAGCTGCGGCGCGCGAAGGATACGCCGTCCTTCTTCCTGGGCCTTGGCGGCGCGGAGCAAAGGGACTGGAGCGACGAGCTTCTCGGGCGCGTCAGACCGCCTCAATCCGATATTGCGGTCTGCATTCTCGACAGCGGCGTGCGTCGCACCCACCCGTTGATCGAACCCGCACTTGCCGTTGAAGACTGGCACACCGTCAAACCGGCATGGGGCAGCGACGACACACCTGCGTGGAGCGGCCACGGGACGCGAATGGCAGGTGTCGGCCTGTACGGTGATCTGGTCCCGCTCCTGGTCGGAGGCGATCCAGTTCCATTGCCCTTTCGGCTGGAGAGTGTTCGTATCCTTCCGCCAGAAGACGAGGCAAACGATCCAGAACTCTATGGCGCGATCACCGCGGAAGCGATCGCCCGCGCCGAGGTGCAGGCGCCGGAGCGCCGCCGCGCGATCGCAATGGCTGTGACAAGCGCCAGTCCGGCGCGTGGAAGGCCCACATCGTGGTCTGCCGCTATCGACCAACTCTGTTTCGAAGAGGAACAGCGACGCTTGATCGTTCTCTCTGCCGGCAACATCGGCGATGACCTCATGCCGGCCGAGCATTTGACGCGCAACGATCTGGAAGCAGTCGATGATCCTTCTCAGGCCTGGAATGCGCTGACGGTCGGCGCTTTCACAGAAAAGGTCGATATCATTGACACCGACTTTTCGGGCTACGCTCCGATCGCGCCGGTCGGCGAGCTCTCGCCGCGCAGTCGCACTTCGGTCGTTTGGGACAGGCAGTGGCCGGTGAAGCCCGAGGTCGTCTTCGAAGGCGGCAATCTCGCCCATGACGGTGTGTTGCCCGGCGAGCCGATCGACGATCTGCAGATATTGACCACTTTCTGTCGACCCGAACTGCGCCACTCCACCACCCTCGGAGATACGAGCGCGGCAACGGCCCATGCCGCACGGATGGCGGGACTAATTCTATCAGCGCGCCCCGAGCTGTGGCCTGAATCGGTTCGCGCCCTGATCGTCCACTCGGCCGAATGGACTCCGGCGATGCGCGCACGCATCGATGCGTGCAACGGAGCGAAGGGCGAGATCCAGGCGCTCGTGCGGCGCTATGGTTACGGCGTGCCAGATCTTGGGCGCGCGCTTCTGTCAACGGTGAACGACCTCACGCTTATCGTTGAAGATGAGCTTCAGCCTTTCCAGCGCGAGGGCGGCGCGGCTGCCAAAACGCGTGACATGAAGCTGCATCGCCTGCCTTGGCCGAAGGAGCAGCTCGCGGCGCTCGGCGCTGCCCAGGTCGAGCTCCGCGTCACGCTGTCCTATTTCATCGAACCCAACCCCGGTGAACGCGGATGGACCCGCCGGCATCGTTACGCGTCCCATGGTCTTCGGTTCAGAGTAAAGTCAGCGACCGAGACAGTCGACGAATTCCGAGCCCGCATCAATCAGGCCGCTCGGGACGAGGAGGAAGGGGCGCCTGCTGGAGGCGGAGAAGAGTGGCTGCTCGGCACCTTCCGCGATCGCGGCTCGTTGCACGCCGATTTCTGGTCGGGCAGCGCCGCCGATCTCGCCGAGCGTGACGCGATCGGCGTGTTCCCGGTCGGGGGCTGGTGGAAGGAGAAGCCTTACCTGGAACGCGTCGACGCTCTGGCTCGGTACGCCCTGATTGTGACGATTCGGGCGCCTGGGGTCGATGTTGACATCTTCACACCCGTCGAAGCAGCCCTGACTGTCGAGACGTCGGTCGAGACCTGATGCAGCACTGTCCAAACCGGCCAACAACGGAGGTTTGACCAGCCTCTGGTGCCATGGCGGCTGGTGCTGGATCATCACGTCGGCACGGGATCATGCGCGGAGGACGA
This sequence comes from Mesorhizobium sp. M7A.T.Ca.US.000.02.2.1, assembly GCF_003996995.1. Classification (GTDB taxonomy): domain Bacteria; phylum Pseudomonadota; class Alphaproteobacteria; order Rhizobiales; family Rhizobiaceae; genus Mesorhizobium. The sequence continues at coordinate 4,338 of NZ_RZTT01000001.1, forward strand.
TAGGCCGGCAAAGGAGCGGGCCAAGCGTGTCATAATGGCGCCCATGGTCACGCCCACAAGCCGCGCCCCCTGCGTCTACGGAGAGGTGCGCGTCTGCTTAGGCGGCCGAGACATCGCTTACCTGATCAACGCGCTCCGTATTTGCGCCTGTAAGCGGCAATGAAATCGTCGTCGCTACAGATGCAGCGGCCGCTGGAGTCCTTGGCCTTCGGATCGTGCAAGTGAGAGCCAAGGGGGCGCAGAAGATTCACCCGAGTGCTCGTCGTCGGGCTCATGGGAAACCCCGCACTATGCTTGACCAAATCCGCGGCAAGCATAATCCCGGCAAGCACCGACTGAAAGGCCATCGGAACCACAGTTCGAACGCGGCGACTTCCTTCGCTAAGCTGGAACACCAGACCGCCGCAGATAGCCTGCTGATAAAAGGAGCGCAGGGGCTGGCCGACAAACGGGGCTAGCGGTTCAAACGGCACAGCCATCGCTGTAGCCACGCGAACTACAAAGTCGTTGGGAACTCCGGCATTTGTCTGCAGGAGCGTTTTCACCTGCTCGTGTGCTTCCGGTATTCCGAGTTCCTCGGCAATCAGCTGGTGCTCGTCCTTGGATTTTCCGGATGGCAGGTACATGCAACAAAGGCAAGCCTGGCCGTCATCGAAACCATGCCGGGAGATACCGAGATCGTGCTCCTGCGTCCAAGCGTTTGCGATCCATCGCGGCAGTGCACCTTGGACAGCCAGACGGTCGGCGGCGGTGTCAAGCGCCACACCCACTTGGTCTAAGACCCAATTGCCCCGGCGCGCAACATATTCTGCCCACGTCAGAGGGTGCGCCTCGACCTCAAGGCCAGTCGATCTAAGGGCGGTGGCTGCAAGAACCGCCTTGGACATACCAATCTCCGCCTGGCCGGCCAATGCGTAGCGCTGCAGGTTTGAGAGTTCGATCGCTTCGTGATCGATTACATGCAGACGACCCTTGAGATCGGGTTGTCTCGCTAGCGCCCAAAGCGAGCCATGGCCTATCGCACCGAGCCCAACGAGGTGGGTTTCGCCAAGGTCGACTGGGAAGTCGATCGGGCCAGCCTCCCCGGCTTTGGTCTTGTCGTAGCTGCATAGCGAGAGGTCGATGGTTTCGTCCAACTCGGCGCCGGTCAACTGGGCGGCGAAGATAGTTCGAAAGACGTTGGCGGCGCCGAAGCAACTGGCGGCGCCAGCTCCAAAAGGCAGCAGACTTGGGCCAGAGCCCACCGGGTCCGTACGCGACAGCTTTGCCGCCCAACCGTCCGATCCCACGAAAAAGATCGGGCACCGGAGTGATGGGCGCGTTACCCCTGCAACGACGCAGACGGTGGCAGACTTGCCGGAACGCCGGATGCCGACTTTTGGATTGATCGACTTTGCCAAGCGCTCCAGCGCTTGGGCTTGAGAGCTCGCCGCGCTGTCCAGCGGGAGTATCGCCAGAACCGGGTAGAGCCTAGCGAGCAATCTCACCGCAAGATCTAGTGTCGCCTGGCCTTCGGCGCAGGAAGCGGCCTGATGGTCGAAGGCGACTGCCACGACCTGCTTTTCAAGAGCTGCTTTGAAGTCTCCCAGATGAAAATCGGCCAGGACCTGAGATGCCGCCGTGGCGGCACGATCGATGAAGTTAGCGAATGCCATTGTTCAACTCGATATCATGATCATTCGCGACAGTGCCGCGGGAGGGAGCGCATTCCATTTGGCCTTTTCGTCAAGCCGATAGGCGGCGACCCGAGCAAAATCGAAAGGCTCGCGGGCGAAATTCGGCACTACCAGCGACAGACACCCAACCGTGGTAGCAACCGCATAAGCGTCGTCCGTCGTCGAATGGTAGGCGCGGCCCGGATGGCTGTGAATCTGGGCCAAGAGTTTCAGGCCGCTTTTGTAGAGCCAGACATTGAGCCGGTGCAGTTCTTCGGCCGCAACGATCACGCAAACGCCATCGTTTGTCCGAATGTGACGCTGCGCCGGGATAACCGTCTCTGTTACGGCAAAGTGCCGGTCTTGCTGAACGCCGACCCAGAGCGCCATCCCCTCATTGCCTTCGCGACCAACTGAGCGCAGATGCCCATGCGTGGTCGAGATGCAGCCGCGCGGGAGAGTCACGATCGTTACATCTCTCAAACCAGTCATTCTTGTATCGCCTGAGGGGATACCACCATTCCTACGATTGCCGGTGGGAGTTGAATCTGCAACTGCTCTATAGGAATGATTCCGTACTTGATGATCTTGTCCAGGATGAAGGCCAAACAGCCTTCGCCAGAACCCCGATGAAGTAGCCATGGATCACCTGAATGGGCTGGATTGTCGTGGTATTCCCGGACGCCCGCCATGCACAGGAATGGTTCGTCCTCGGGACTGTTGGCCTGGATGAAGTCCGTCAGCGGCACGGCGTTCTGCTGGATGAGAGCTCCTATCATCTCCGGCGGCGTTCCGGGCAGCGGCGGACGTCTAAGCATTTTCAGGTATAGATCTTTCCGGGCAATCGGATGACGCGTAAACGGATCGACGAAGACCACGGACGGTGGTCTTAAGTCGTAGTCGGTGAAGTCGACCTCGCTCGCTGCGCTGATCACCCGTGGTTTTAACTTGAGGCTTGCGAAAATGAAGAAAGCGCGCGGAAAGGTCGCCTCGATCAAGAAGCAGCCCTGAGCCCGATAGACATCAGCATATGGCCGGAACCGGCCGATCTCCCGATCAAACTTCGCTCGGGAGACCTCCGGATCCACACTTTGGGGTTTAGGCACCTGCGACGCCCGCCTTCAGGCTGAGGAACAGGGTCACAGTATTCGGGAAACCGAAATCGCCAAGCTTCTTGTCGACGTCGAGCAAGTTGCCGGCCTCATCCTTCAATTCCCAATTCTCGGCTGGTTGGGCGACATTCTGCGTGTTCTCAAGGGCTTTGGTACGAATGACGTGAAGCGGCTGGTTGGGATTGGCTTCGACCTGCGTGGGCTGGCCGTTCACCACCATCGTGATCTCGATCTTGCCCGGCCCGCCGCCGTGATTATCGCCCTTACCCGAATCCTTCGACATTGTCCTACTCCTGTGGCTTGCCAACCGTCCCACGCCCTGGCGCCCACCTGCGAGTGAGACCGGCGGTCTTCAATCGTTCACCCGGCGCCACGGCCGCGAGTACGCGAAAGACAGGGGATAAGCTACCGAATCGGTGCTTGCCTTCTTTTATGGGTGACTTGAGCCGCAAGTAAATGGTCTCAAATTGCTCCTCACAACTATAATCGATTAGAGCAATGCGAAAATATTGGCGACACGCCTATTCATCTGCTCTCTCACTCGCCTGCTCCGTGCTTGGCAAGGGGAGCTTTGACTGCGTCACGCGTCCCCCAATCCTGCAACGCATTCACCCGAGCCTGCGCGACACCAGCGCCCGAAAAAACGCTGATCGTGGCGTTCTATCGCGAACTGGCGCTGCTGTTCTGGCTAGACGATTGCAACGACGTTGGCCTGATCGCGCCGGAGCAGCTCGCCGCCGTGGAGCAGGCGCTGGGGCACGGCGTACCGTGCGTTCTCTCCGGATTCGAGGGCTGCGCTCAGCTGCGCGCTTCGCTGGTGCTGGATCGGCGAACGGCGCCGGCCACGGTGGCCGCTGGCTGGGAGTACATCCATTTCGAACACTGCGCACTGCCCGAGTTGGACCTGACGCAGATCGACCTGCGCGCCTCGCTGCTGGGCAAGGCTATGCGCGCGCCGCTGCTGATCAGCTCTATGGCCGGCGGCATGCCACGGGCCGAGGCCATCAACCGGCATTTGAGCGAGGCAGCGCAAGCCTTGCAGATCGCCATGTGCGGTTCGCAGCGTGTGAGCCTGCAATCCCGTAACTCCCAGGGGCTAACGCGCGCGCTGCGCCGCCTGGCGCCAGACATTCCCTTGCTGGCCAATATCGGCGCCGCGCAACTGCGGGAGGCCGACGGCCTGGACCTGGCGCGTCGCGCGGTGGACGCGCTGGAGGCCGATGGGCTCATCGTCCATCTCAATCCGCTGCAGGAAGCGGTACAGCCGGGAGGGCGACCGCGACTGGCGCGGCGTCCTGGCGCTGATCGCTGGCGCCGCGCGCATCGTGGGCGTGCCGATCGTGGCCAAGGAAGTGGGGGCGGCCTGTCCGCCTCGGTGGCCTGTGCGCTCGTCGAGGCGGGCGTGGCGGTAATCGATGTCGCCGGCGCCGGCGGCACCAGTTGGGCCGCAGTGGAGGGCGAGCGCGCCCGCAATGCCGCCGACCGTGCAGTGGCGATGTCATTCGCCAATTGGGGGATTCCCACCCTGACCAGCGTGCAGGCGGTGCGTCGGGCGCTGCCAACGGTGAAGCTGATCGCGTCGGGCGGGATCCGCGATGGCGTCGACGTGGCCAAGGCCATCCGCCTGGGCGCGGACATCGCCGGGCAGGCGGCCAGCGTGCTGGGCGCGGCGACAGTGTCCACCGAGGCCGTTGTCGCGCATTTCGAGATCGTCATCCGCCAGTTGTTGGGTCACCATCAAACCAATTTGACGCCCCGGGACAATATCGTCCGGCATTGTCCGGTGTGCGACGATGTTGGGGATGCGACATAGGCGGATTGCCGTGTATTAAACCGCTTTTCCTTTGGCACGCATATTGCGCCCTATCGGTAAACCTCGTCATGGGCCGGCGGCAATCGCTCGGAGATTGTCGAAATAGCACAATCTGCCGGGGTGACATCCGGCCCGACTAGAGCAGGACCTTTCAGATGATGCAGAAAAGCAAGCGGCCATACTCGCGGGGAAATAGTCGCGTCAGGGCTGCATGGACGCTCTTTCCTGGTTGTTTCGGCGACGGACGCCAACTCTTCAATCGGCACCCGAACCAGTGCCTGGATGTCCAAGGAGCGCCCCTGTTGCGCGTGCCTGGCTGCACCCGCGTGCTGGCTCTCCTCCAAGGCGACGCTCGGCGCTGCTGCAGACCGGCGACGAGAACCCAACTTCAAAATTAGCATTCCGAAAACCGAAAGAAGTGAACAGGTATGTCCAGGATCGGCGCTTTGACGCGCGCGGCATGGCGATCGGCAACTCAGACGCTGGCCAAGGGTTCGAAAAGTTTACACCCGACGCTAGCGCCGGCCGATTTCAAGCGCGCACTTACGATCAACGATCGATATGGCGGGCTCACTGTCAATGTCCCCAAAATGCCTTTCTGGCTGACCGGGGGTGAAGCCTTCGTCTACCGCCGGACTAGCCACGGCGAGCAGCAGTTCATGCAGGTCGATGCTGCCACGGGTTTCAAGCGGCCCGCTTTCGATCAGGCGCGTCTGGCGGCAGCGCTAAACAAGGTGAGCCATGAGAGCTATCAAGCCGGCAATCTTCCGTTCGACCGTTTCGAACTGAGTGAGGATGGTCGCAGGCTCGACTTCCAGATTGAAGACACCCGGTGGAGCTGCGACCTTGCAAGCTATGACTGTACCAGCACCACATTCGATGCAAGGAAAGGGGACCGTAGGGAGCTCAGCCACCGCTACACGCCGCCAGCGGAGAACAACCCCGACAAGAGCAACGCGTCGCCCGACGGCAAATGGATCGCCTATATCAAGAACTGCAACGTTTTCCTGCGCAGCGAGGACGGATTGCAGGATGTTCCTCTGAGCCGGGACGGAGCCGAAGGCAATTGCTACGTCTTTTCGACGCTGAGCTGGTCGCCGGACTCGCGCCACCTCGCCGCTTACCTTGTTCGCCCCGGCTATAGGCGAGAGGTCCGCTACCTCAATTCATCGACGGACCAGTTGGAGCGGGAATATTCAACAATATTCTATCCCAGGCCGGGCGATGTCCTTCCGCTGCCCCAGCCAGTCCTGTTCGACATTGCCGGCCGGCGCCAGATCGTGATTGACGGTGCCCTCTTCTCGAACGTCTTCGAACTTTCCCCTCTCCGGTGGTGGGCGGACAGCCGCGGCTTCACTTTCGAATATAACCAGCGCGGGCATCAGCTCTATCGCTTGGTCGAGGTAGACGCCGCCTCGGGCCGCGGGCGCTCCCTGATCGATGAGACCAGCGAGACATTCGTGGATTATTTGCCGCTGGGGCATGGCCAGGAGGATGCCGGAAAAATCTTCCGTTACGATGTCGATGACGGGAAGGAGATCATCTGGGCATCAGAGCGCGACGGGTATGAGCATTTGTATCTTTTCAACGGCCGGACAGGCGCGCTCGAAAACCAGATCACCCGAGGTGAGTGGGTCGTCCGGAGGGTCAACCATGTCGATCCGGTGAAGCGTCAGATCTGGTTCGAGGCGAGCGGGATGAACTCGCAGGAGGACCCCTATTGGGTCCATGCTTACCGCATCGGCTTTGACGGCAAGGGACTGACTGCACTGACGCCCGAACCGGCCAACCACCATATCGAGTTCTCGCCTGACAGGCGCTATTATGTCGATCTCTGGTCACGCATCGATCTGCCCCCGCGCATGGCACTCTACCGCGCCAGCGACAATGCCAAGCTCCAGCAGATCGAGACGGCCGACATTTCCGAGCTCGTCGCCGCAGGCTGGCAGCCGCCGCTCAGTTTCCATTCCAAGGGGCGCGACGGCAAAACTGACATCTGGGGCGTGCTCCACCTCCAACTTCGACCCGACGAAGAAATACCCGGTTGTGGAGAATATCTATGCTGGACCCCACGGCTCCTTCGTCCCAAAATCCTTCTCGCGGTGGACAGAGCCGCTCACGCAGCTGGGCTTCGTCGTTGCTCAGATCGACGGCATGGGCACCAACAACCGCTCCCGCGCCTTCCATGATGTTGCTTGGAAGAATCTGAAGGACGCAGGATTTCCCGATCGCATTCTGTGGCACAAGGCGGCGGCCGCGCAATATCCATGGTACGACATATCCAACGTCGGCATTTTTGGCGCATCCGCCGGCGGCCAGAGTGCAGTCAGCGCGCTGCTCTTTCACCCCGATTTCTACAAGGTCGCCGTCGCCAAAAACGGCTGCTTCGACAACAGGATAGACAAGACCTGGTGGAATGAACTGTGGATGGGGTGGCCGGTCGGCATTGAATATTCGCAATCCTCCGCCGTTGACAATGCTCACAGGCTGCAGGGCAAGCTGATGATCGCGGTCGGCGAAATGGATGATAATGTCGATCCGTTTTGCTCGTTCCAGCTTGCCGATCGACTCATCAAGGCAGGAAAAGATTTTGACATGGTCTACGTTCCTGGTGCCAATCACCATACTCTAGGCACCTACACCGAGCGCAAACTCCTAGACTTCTTCGTTCGCAACATTCTCGGTCAGACCCCGCCCGACTGGAACAGCAAACCGATCGAGCTGGAGTAGCTTGTGGCTCTTGCAATTGTTAGCTCGCCTTATCGGCTGTAATCAGGGCGAGGCGCGAGCAAATCTGCACCGAAGGACGATCGTGGAGTCTAGGACTTGCGCTGCGTATTGAGGATAGGCTCGCCGCGACGTTGGTCTGAGCAAACTGCTTGATAGGCACGCCTGCAGACCGCGTGTGTGCGATTGCAAGATCCCCTATCAGCCTGGTGTGAAGCGTTCAGGGGAAAAGCCGCACCCAACGCCGCTTCCGCTCGCCGTAACGCTACGGCGGTGCGGCCCACCCGATCCGCTCGACGAGCATAGGAACACATAGGTCCCCGAACGGACGATTACCTTGGCAATAGAAGACCCTCGTCGGTCATCGCCGCTGTGGGTGGCAGCCCGTCGGTCTGGAGCTGCCACGATTCTCATCCTCGCGTCACATATGAGCTGAAGCTTTCCGGATCGGGTATCCAATCGGCATCCAGTTGCTCGGCGATATGGTTGAATTCTACCTCAGGACAAGAGTGAGTAGAGCAGCCCCGCTACGAAAATCCTATCCTGGTTCGTTTGACGCATCGACTATTCAGATTGATTGGCGTGATACCCGGCGCGGCCGCAACACGCTAGGCCGTCAACCGCTGAGCAGAAAACCAGCCTTCGCCTTCCGCGGCGGCGGACCTCGTCAGCCTTTCGAAAGCTTGCCTGAGTAGGTTGCTCATGTGATCTGTGGAAGTGAGGCTAGCGTGCACCCGTACAAACTGGACATTCATCGTAGCAGCTTGGCTGCAGGTGCAGCACGCCGTACCGCACGAGCAAGCGGACAAGCCGGCCAAGCCGGTTTTGAGCAGCACTTGGGCGAATTGCAGGCGGCGGATGAGTTGATGAGTGCACCAGGCGAGGATGTCCTCGTCAATGGCTCGCATGGCAAAGGTGAGTTGAGACCAACGAAGAGGCAGAGGATCCAAAGCAATCTGCAGCATGCTGTGACTGAGCGGCAACCAGGTCAGGTTGGTGACTCAGGCGCTCGCGCGATGATGCAACTCCCTGCCCATCAGGTGGGTACATCGGAACGGGAGGCGCAGCTCGCGATGCAGGGGGATGAGCACGAATACACCCCAGCGCCGCATCTCGATGGGTCGATGCCCTCGACAGTGCAGCCGGATCGTCCAATTGTGGCCCCCGACGGTGCCGACAAGCGTCCTGTTTATTCCAACGATGCCACCGCCATCGAAGGGCTGAAGTCTGCACTCCTTGCGGGTAAAGCCAGGCCGGACACGGTCACTCGCAGCGCAAATTCTCTTTTCGGCTTTAGTCGTTGGCTCTTTCAAAACAAAAAGCCAGGGTTTGCTGCTCGGCTTTACCATCCGTCGCTGAGCCAGGATCTCGAGGAGTACGAGAGTAGGGGTGGTTCCTCCACAGTGGCTGGCGCACTGCGTCAACTGATGAAGCCGATAGGCGGAGCCGCCCCGATTGTGGGTCGCGCTGTCCTGAACCCCCATCCTGACGACGCCGCGCTCACTAGACATTTCAGATCCGCGAGCGGCTACGCAACTGCTCTTAACCATTTCAGTCATTACCTACGTCAAAATGACAAGCTCGGGATTGCGGGCCGGATTTACGATGAATCGCTGGATAAAGATGTTGAGAGCTACAAGGCCGCCTCCTCTACTCGTGGAGCTCCGATCGAATCTGCACTGGTTTATATCCGCAAGCACCCGCCGCGCGTTATACTCGGGAGTCATCTGGAAAACGCGGTCAGCATGGAGGCTCGTCCCCGTGGCGACGCTGCTCAGCATACCGCACCACAGCAGGGATTCGATTGGCCAGAGGAGCTCCTGCCGGTAGGTTATAAGGAGGGCACCGATCTACCATTGTCTCTCGCCCCAACCGCGCACCAACACCAAGCACCCGACTTTGGAGAGGCCGTCCCTCACTTGAACTGGCGCCACGGCGACCAGGGCGCCCCGGAGGGGCTGGTAGCTGCACGGGACAGGAGCAGCCCGCTGCCAAGCGAGGCGGTGCCACATAAATCTGGACGGGGACTCGCTACGCAGCCCAGATTGTGGGCGGAGAAATCCGCCTCGCCAGAGCTCTTTCGACGGCGGGCGGAGCAGGCTCTGCCGGCGTCCGCCAGAGGTGTGGAGACATCCTCCGCGGTTGATGAAGCCGCCGCTCGCCAAGCTTTGGCTTGGTTGCAGCAGGAGATGGAGGGGATCGAACCGATGCAGGATCCTCATAAGGTGGCTACACCGGAATCTGAGGCGCAGCTCGTCAGGCAGAGGGATGAACACGAATCCACCCCAGCACCGCATCCCGGAGCTGGTGGTTCGATGCCCTCGACAGTGCAGCCGGATCGTCCAATTGTAGTCCCCAACGGTTCCGACAAGCGTCCTGTCTATTCCAACGATGCGACCGCTATCGAAGGGCTGAGGGCAGCATTCCACGCGGGTAAGGCCAGCGCGAACACGGTCACTTTCAATGTAAATTCTCTTTTCGGCTTTAGTCGGTGGCTCCTTCAAAACAACAAGCCAGGGTTTGCTGCTCGGCTTTACCATTCGTCGCTGGATCAGGATCTCAAAGAGTATGAGAGTACGGGTGGTTCCTCCACCGTGGCTGGCGCACTGCGTTACCTCAAGAAGTCGACAAGCGGAGCCCCGATTATGGGTCGCCCTCTCGTGATCCCCTATCCTGACGATGCCGAGCTCATTAGAGATTACAGAGCCGCTTCGACCAAGGAGTACCTGGCAGCGCCTGCGACCGGACGGAATCCAGATACCGTGGGCGGCTATACAAATTTTCTTAGACATTTTAGCCAGTATCTGCGTCAAAATAACAAGCCTGGGATTGCCGCTCGGATTCACGACAAATCGCTGGATAAAGATGTTGAGAGCTTCAAGGCTGTCTCCTATGGTAATAGACTAAGTATCGGTTCTGCATTGGCTCACCTCCGGGATATCCTGCCGCGCATTGTGCTCGGGCGCGAAACTGTCCTTGCTGCTCATCCGGCAGACGCAGTCACCAGGCGCGTTGGGGCCGCTGCTGAAGCTGGGCCAGCGGCACCGGCAAGAGCTCCCCAACCCGCCTCGCCAGCAACCGCTAAGCTGCCAGGCACCTACCGCGGCCTTCCACTGGTTGATGTGACCACACTGACGACCAGTTCCTCTGGGGCTCAGATCGGGGCGCTCGATCCGACAGCCCCGTCCAACGTTGCAACGGGGCGGGTGCTCGGCGCCGCCGAATGGCTGAGCGACGCCCATGTCCAGAGAGATTACAATTTGCTGGAGCGGCAACTGCAGGGGATCAATCCGGCGCTCGCTGCCCGGACTCGGCTGGTGGATCCTTCCGTATCCCATCTACTGCGACACACGTCGCCGCAAGACGCTCGAGGCATATTGCAGTCCATCTATAATCAAAACAACGCCACAGCCGACTTCCTGTTCTTGCCAGTGAATAATGGCACGGCTACTAGCCCCGGCACCCATTGGTCGCTGCTGCTCGTTGATCGCCGCGACCCCGAAAGGCGGTTCGCCTATCACTACGACTCCCTCCAGCGAGAGGGATATAACGACGTGCCTGCAAAACAGCTCGCAGGACTGCTGAATGCTACCTTGGCGCCAGCCCCCATGGCCAGACAGACGAACCATTATGATTGCGGCGTATTTGTCCTGGAGGGCACGTGGGCGCTGGTTGAACGATTGGTGAAAGGGCAGCGGCCAGACCACGAGCCGCTGCCCCTCGACAACCTCGTTGCCGATCGGCAGGCGCTGCAAGACCGGCTAAGGAGGCGCTTGCCGCACGAGGAAGAGCCGCGGCAGCTGCTGGAGGATGAACCCGCCTCCCCACCGATGATGGCATTCGAGCCAGGGGAACTGCGGCAACTGTTGGAAGACGAGCCTGACTCCCCACCAATGATGGCGTTCGAGTCAGGGGAACTGCGGCAACTGTTGGAAGACGAGCCTGCCTCCCCACCAATGATGGCGTTCGAGCCAGGGGAACTGCGGCAGCTGTTGGAGGATGAACCCGCTTCCCCATCGATGATGGCGTTCGAGCCAGGGGAACTGCGGCAGCTGTTGGAGGATGAACCCGCTTCCCCATCGATGATGGCGTTCGAGCCAGGGGAACTGCGGCAACTGTTGGAGGATGAACCCGCTTCCCCACCGATGATGGCGTTCGAGCCAGGGGAACTGCGGCAACTGTTGGAAGACGAGCCTGCCTCCCCACCAATGATGGCGTTCGAGCCAGGGGAACTGCGGCAACTGTTGAATGATGAGCCTGCCTCCACTTGGGCACAAATCAATTCGACCCCACATGCGCGAGCGGACGGTGTTCATCAGCCAGCCCAGGCGCCCTGGCTCCCTGAACGCAGAAGATAACTTTGCGGAGGAGCGGTCACGCAACTGTCGGCGGCGCCGGGCCTCAGGGTGAATGGAGAGGATGGTGTCGCGTGAAGGCGCAACACGCGTGCTGACCGACCTGCATAGTAGGAAGTCGTTCATTGCTCCCAAATCGTATGTGAGGAACATTCCTGTCCCGGCTGCACCGCGCGATGCTAGGTCGCGTTGTTCAGCGGGCCAAGCCGATGACACCTACGAAGCTACTGATCGGGCAGATCGCCGTTGTGTGCGCAATTGTCATTATCGGCGTATGGACGGCAACCCAATGGTGCGCTCAAATGCTGACCTACCAGACGCCTCTCGGCGCACCATGGTTTCTCTTCGCCGGCTGGCCAATCTACAAGCCGTGGAAGCTGTTTGAATGGTGGTTCCACTTCGATGCTTATGCGCCGGAGGTCTTCGACAAAGCCGGTACGCTTGCAGGCGCCAGCGGATTCCTGGGCTGTGCCGCCGCAATCGCAGGCTCGCTTTTGCGCGCGCGACAGCGCGGGTCGGTTACGACCTATGGGTCTTCACGGTGGGCCACGACTCATGAGGTCGAGACGGCAGGGTTGTTACGGCCGGCGGGCGTTTTCCTCGGTAGGCTGAACGATCGCTATCTGCGCCATGACGGCCCGGAGCACGTCATGGCATTTGCGCCGACGCGTTCGGGCAAGGGCGTGGGGCTGGTTGTTCCAACGCTACTTTCCTGGACCGGGTCTGCCATCATTCATGATATAAAAGGCGAAAATTGGCAGTTGACCTCCGGCTGGCGGTCGAAATTCTCGTACTGCCTTCTGTTCAATCCGACCGACCCGAGATCGGCACGCTACAACCCGCTGCTGGAGGTGCGCAAAGGCCCAGATGAGATCCGGGACGTTCAAAACATCGCCGACATCCTCGTCGATCCCGAGGGCGCGCTGGAGCGACGGAACCACTGGGAGAAGACCAGCCATTCACTCCTAGTTGGCGCCATTTTGCACGTGCTCTACGCTGAAGAGGACAAGACGCTAGCCCGCGTCGCCACCTTCCTGTCGGACCCGCAACGCTCGTTTGCCGCAACGCTACGGCGGATGATGACGACAAACCATCTCGGGACGGGGCATAACCCTCAGGTCCATCCCGTAGTGGCCTCGGCGGCTCGCGAACTCCTGAACAAGTCGGAAAACGAGCGCTCAGGCGTCCTCTCGACCGCCATGTCCTTTCTTGGGCTTTATCGTGATCCAACGGTCGCGGCGGCCACTTCGTCCTGCGACTGGCGCATCGCTGACCTAGTGGATGGAGAGCGACCGCTGTCGCTCTATCTGGTCGTGCCGCCTTCGGATATCTCGCGCACCAAGCCTTTGGTGCGACTGATCTTGAACCAGATCGGCAGGCGGTTGACGGAGCGTCTGGAGGGGGACCCGAAGAAGAGCCGTAAGCATCAGCTGCTCATGATGCTGGACGAGTTTCCGGCGCTCGGTCGCCTCGACTTCTTCGAAACGGCGCTCGCCTTCATGGCAGGTTATGGCATTCGCTCCTATCTGATCGCACAATCTTTGAACCAGGTTTCAAAGGCCTATGGCGAGAACAATGCTATTCTCGACAATTGCCACGTGCGAATTGCCTTTTCCTCCAATGACGAACGCACGGCCAAGCGCATCTCGGATGCCCTCGGCACCGCAACCGAACTTAGGTCGATGCGCAACTATGCGGGCCATCGGCTTGCGCCCTGGCTTTCACATGTCATGGTGAGCCGCCAGGAAACCGCGCGCCCGCTCCTGACGCCAGGCGAGGTGATGCAATTGCCGCCGTCAGACGAATTGGTCCTGGTTTCTGGGTTGCCGCCGATCCGCGCCAAGAAGCTGCGCTATTATCAGGATCAGAATTTCACAGATCGGGTGCTGCCTGCGCCGGTGCTGCACGACGGACCCTATGCGGACTGCCCTGCATCACGCCCGGACGGCTGGACTGGACAAGTGTGCAGCGTCGATAGCCGACTTGCTGCGGACGAGGAAAGCGCCGACGCGCCAGTTGAAGACGAGGGAGGCGTTCAGCAGCAACGCCATCCAAGCCTGCCCGAAGAAGACGTTGTTGTCTCTCAAGAGCCCGATCAGGCCGATCTGTACAAGCCCGCAGACGATGACAGCGAAGCGCTCGCGGACAAGCGTGTCATGGATCGGATTTCCACTGCGGCCCGCGCCTACGGTATCAACGAGGGCAGGGGCGACGATGTCATTCCCGGCTTCTGAAGTCCGCTGAGTTGCAGAGCGCACCTCAGCGTAGATAACGGCCATAAGCAATTTTGAGCGTCTGGCCGATGCTTCTCCCGTCGCCGGCGCAACGCCGGGCCGTCGGAACGAGCCGCATGAAGCCGCACCGCATTCGCCATCAGTTTCTGCTTGAGCCGGAGCTCAGCGAGAAACTGGACAACCTCAGTCGCGATCCGTCAACGACCAAATCAGCGATCGTGGCGAAGGCGATCGAGGCGTTCATCGAGCGGCGTGGCGAGAGCGAGTTCGATCGGCGCTACGGCGTAAGGCTTGACCGGCTCTCCCGCGATCTTGCCCACGTCAGGCGCGATTCCGAGGTGATCCTGGAGAGCCTGGCGCTCTTCATCCGCTTTTCGATCACCCTTCACGCCCACACGCCGGTCCCGGATCGGGCAACGCAGGCTATTGCCCAAGAGCGTTTCGAGAAATTCGTTGAGAAGGTCGGCCGCCAGATCGCTTCCGGCAAAAAGTCGCTTAGCAAAGACAATGGTGGGGGAGGGGAAGGATGAGCTCTCATCCCGAGGCCGACCACCGGCGGCGTGTCATGCTGCGCACCGCCATGGGTCCGGCAATCACCGAAGCCCTGGCCGATCCGTCCGTCATCGAGGTGATGGTCAATCCCGACGGCGCGCTGCGACTCGACCGGTTAGGCGAAGGTCGGGTCGATACCGACGTTCACATGCACCCGTCCGAGGCAGAACGTATCATCCGCCTGGTTGCTTCGCACGTGCGCGCCGAGGCGCACGCCGACAACCCGATCGTCAGTGCCGAATTGCCGTCTGGCGAACGCTTCGAAGGCCTGCTGCCACCTGTGGTGTTGGCGCCATGTTTTGCCATCCGCAAGCCCGCCGCGAAAGTCTACACCCTGGCCGACTATGTTGCCGAACGCATCATGCTGCCGCTGCAGGCCGATGCGCTGAAAAAGGCCGTCCGCGAGCGGCGCAACATGCTGATCGCCGGCGGCACTTCCTCGGGGAAGACAACACTCGCCAACGCTCTGCTTGCTGAAGTCGCCGAATGCGACGATCGGGTGATCCTGATCGAGGACACACGCGAACTGCAGTGCGCGGCCAGGGACTGCGTTGCCCTGAGAACAAGGCGGGGCTCGGTCACCCTTGCCGATCTCGTGCGCTCGACGCTGAGGCTCAGGCCGGACCGCATCATCGTGGGCGAGGTGAGGGGCGCGGAAGCGCTCGACATGCTGAAGGCATGGAACACCGGGCACCCAGGCGGCATCGCTACCGTACACGCCAATTCCGCGCGCTCGGCTCTCTATCGCATTGAGCAACTCGCCCAGGAAGCGGTGGTCACCGTTCCCCGCCGGCTCATCGCTGAGGCGATAGATCTGATCGTCTTCATAGCGGGACGCGGCTCGTCGCGCCACATCGACGCAATCGCCGAGGTCACCGGTCTCGACGGCAGCGGCGATTACGCCGTTGCCCCGCTCACGCTTTCGCAACTCCAGCAGCTTTGAAAGGCCTTCCTCATGCGCAAGAAGCTTCGCTTTCTTTCGTCCACAGCGCTCGCGTTTCTTAACACGGCCCCGGTTTATGCCGCCGGCTCCGGCATGCCGTGGGAGCAGCCGCTGCAGCAGATCCTGGAGTCCGTGCAGGGACCGGTCGCCAAGATCGTTGCGGTGATCATCATTATCACCACCGGCCTGACGCTTGCCTTCGGCGACACCGCCGGTGGTTTTCGGCGCCTGATTCAGATCGTCTTCGGTCTGTCAATCGCCTTCGCGGCATCGAGCTTCTTCCTCTCCTTCTTCTCCTTCGGTGGTGGGGCGCTCGTCTGATGGCCGCCGGGGAGCAGCATATCGAGGGCTTCGCAGTACCGGTCCACCGGGCGCTGACCGAGCCGATCCTGCTCGGCGGGGCTCCGCGCGCGGTGGCGATCCTCAACGGTACAGTGGCCGCGGCCATTGGCTTCGGCTTGCAGCAATGGATTGCTGGTCTGGTGCTTTGGATCGCAGGCCACTCGTTAGCGGTGTTTGCCGCAAGACGCGATCCGGACTTCGCCAGCGTGCTTGTGCGCCACCTACGTCTGAAGGGGTGGCTTGCATGCTGAACCTTTCGGAATATCGAAGCAAAGCCGACCGGCTTGCCGACCATCTACCCTGGGCTGCCTTGGTGGCGCCCGGCATCGTGCTCAACAAGGACGGCAGCTTTCAGCGGACGTTGCGGTTCCGCGGCCCGGATCTCGAAAGTGCGACGGAGGCTGAACTCGTCGGCATTTGCGCCCGGGCGAACAATGCTCTCAGACGCCTTGGCTCTGGCTGGGCATTGTTCTTTGAGGCCGAGCGCACAGAAGCGCTGGGCTATCCGAACTCGCATTTTCCTGACGCCGCGTCGTGGCTGGTCGACGAAGAACGCCGCGCTGCTTTCGAGGGGAAGGTAGCGCACTACGAGAGCCGCTATCATCTGACCTTGGTGTTTATGCCACCGCCGGACGCCCAGGCGCGCGCAGAAAGCGCGCTCGTCGACTCTCATTATTCCCGAGGAGAAAGAGACTGGCGCCAGGATCTGGCGAGGTTCCGTGACGAGACCAACCGCGTGCTCGATCTCTTCTCGGGTTTCATGTCCGAAGTACGCGTCCTCGATGATGCTCAGACGTTGACCTACCTCCACGGCACGATTTCGCCTCGTCGCCATCCTATCATGGCCCCAGAAACGCCGATATATCTGGATGCAATCCTGGTCGATGCGCCGCTTACCGGTGGCCTGGAGCCGATGCTGGGTGAGCAGCATCTTCGCACACTGACCATCCTCGGCTTTCCGAACCTCACCCGGCCCGGAATCCTCGATACCCTCAATCATCAGGATTTCGCCTATCGCTGGATGACGCGCTTCATTCCGCTCGAGAAAACGGAAGCCACGAAGACGCTGACGCGATTGCGCCGGCAGTGGTTTGCCAAGCGCAAATCGATCGTGGCAATCCTACGCGAGGTCATTACCAACGAGCCGGTCCCGCTTGTCGATAACGATGCCGACAACAAGGCGCTCGATGCCGACGAAGCCCTTCAGGCATTGGGCGGTGATCATGTGAGTTTCGGCTATCTCACCACCACCGTGACCGTGTGGGGCGAGGATCGCCAAGCCGCTGCAGAGAAGCTTCGCGCGGTCGAGCGCATCATCAATGGGCTCGGCTTCACCACGATCCGAGAAGGCGTCAATGCGGTCGAGGCTTGGCTCGGCTCATTGCCTGGCCATGTCTACGCTAACGTTCGCCAACCGCTCGTTCATACATTGAACCTTGCCCATCTCATGCCGCTGTCGTCGGTTTGGGCCGGTCCTGCGACAAACGAGCATCTCGCGAAAGTCACCCAAACCGAAGCGCCACCGCTTTTCGTTGCCGAGACCAGTGGGTCGACACCGTTTCGGCTTTCCACCCACGTCGAAGATGTCGGCCACATGCTGGTTGTTGGTCCGACCGGCGCCGGCAAGTCGGTTCTGCTTGCTCTGATTGCTCTGCAGTTCAGGCGCTATGCCGGCGCCCAGGTTTATGTCTTCGACAAAGGCAATTCGGCCCGTGCTGCAACACTTGCCATGGGTGGAGAACACCACGCGCTAGGAGCGGACGGTTCCCTTGCCTTTCAGCCACTGCGCAGCATCAACGACCAGGCTAGCCGAAGCTGGGCGGCCGAATGGATCGCCAGCCTTGTTGCCCACGAGAACGTCACCGTCACGCCGGAGGTGAAGGAGGCTATTTGGTCAGCGCTGGCCAGCCTTGCCACCGCGCCGGCGCAGGAACGCACACTGACCGGTCTTTCGGTCCTGCTTCAATCCAATGCGCTGAAGACCGCATTGATGCCCTACACGCTCGACGGTCCCTTCGGCCGCCTGCTCGATGCCGATCATGATGGGCTGGCCTTGTCGGATGTGCAGTGTTTCGAGACCGAGGAGTTAATGCACAGCCAAGGCGCTTTGCTGCCGGTGCTTACCTATCTGTTCCAGCGACTTGAGGAACGGTTCGACGGACGGCCCACGCTGATCATGCTCGACGAGGCGTGGGTCTATCTCGACAATCCGCTGTTCGCCGCCCGCATCCGCGAATGGCTGAAGGTGCTGCGAAAGAAGAACGTGTCGGTTGTCTTCGCTACGCAGTCGCTGGCTGATATCGCGGGCTCTGGCATAGCGCCGGCAATCATCGAAAGCTGCCCGCAGCGCATTTTCCTTCCCAATGATCGTGCCGTGGAACCCCAGGCGCGCACAGCCTACGAGCGCTTCGGTTTAAGCGAGCGGCAGATCGAATTGATCGCCCGCGCCACGCCGAAGCGTCAGTATTATCTGCAATCGCGCCGCGGCAACCGTCTGTTCGAGCTCGAGCTTGGCCCCATCGCTCTTGCGCTTTGCGGTGCTTCCGATCCGGCCACGCAGACTCTGATCGACAGGATCATGTCCGAAGACGGGCAAGGCAGCTTTGCCTCGCAGTTCCTGATCGCGCGCGGCCTCGATTGGGCCGGCGAACTTCTCAAGCAATTCCCTCAACCAGACAAGGAGCAATTCTCATGATGCGGCGACGCCTTCTCTCCGGCCTGATCACCGTTTCCCTGATCGCCAAGCCTATGGCCGACTATGTGCAGCCCGCCTACGCCCTTATCGTGTTCGATCCGTCCAATTATGCGCAGAACGTGCTGACGGCCGCGCGCGCATTGGAGCAGATCAACAACCAGATCCAGTCGCTGCAGAATCAGGCGACCATGCTGCAGAACATGGCGCGCAATCTTCAGCGTCTGGATTTCTCTTCCGTTGGCCAACTCACCGGTTCACTCCATCGCATCGACGGCTTGATGGACCAGGCGAGTGGCCTCAGCTTTGATCTGGGCAAGCTTCAAGACCAGTGGCGCAGCCAATATCCGGAAAGCTACGACGCCACGATCAAAGTCAGCGATGTGGCGAGTGCTGCGCGGGAGCGTTGGCAAACCGCCATGCAGGCGTTCCGCCAGACCATGGGTGTCCAGTCGCAAATCGTCGAGAACGTCCGCGCCGACGGCGATCTGCTCGCCGATCTCGTCAACCGCAGCCAAGGGGCGGCCGGTGCGCTTCAGGCAAGCCAGGCCACCAACCAGCTGATGGCGCTTTCGACAAAACAGCAGATGCAGATCCAGACGCTGCTCGCAACGCAGTTTCGAGCTGAGGCCGAGGATGCCGCCCGCAAGGCCCAGTCAGACGAAGCCGCCCGCGAGATGACGAAGCGGTTCTTGGGTACCGGCTCGGCTTATCCCGGCAATTAATCACGAGTTCATCACGACGAGAAAGGCAGCGGCATGAACGACCTTGGCGTCATCGATCGCTTCATGGAGACCTTCATCCGCTACATCGACAGCGGGTTCGGTCTGCTATCGGGCGACCTCGCCTTCCTCACTACCATTCTGATCGGCATTGACATCACACTTGCCGGCCTGGCGTGGGCGCTCGGCGACGAAACCAGCGTTCTCGGCCGGCTTGTCCGCAAGGTGCTCTATGTTGGCGTCTTCGCCTTCATTCTGAACAATTTCAAGAACCTCGCCGATATCGTTTATCGTTCTTTTGCCGGTCTCGGGATTAAGGCGTCGGCCGGCAATCTGTCGGCAGACAATCTCTTGCGCCCGGGCCGCATTGCCGCGACCGGTTTCGAAGGTGCTTGGCCAATGCTTGACCAAGCCAGTCAGCTCCTGGGCTTCCCGGAAATCTTCGGCAACGCACTGACCATCTTCGTGCTGCTGATGGCCTGGTTCCTGGTTATCATCGCCTTCTTCATCCTTTCCATCCAGCTTTTCATCACCATCCTAGAGTTCAAGCTCGCCACGCTGGCAGGTTTTGTTTTGGTTCCATTCGCACTTTGGAACCGTTCAGCGTTCCTGGCCGAACGCGTGCTCGGCCATGTTATCTCGTCAGGCATCAAGGTGATGGTGCTCGCCGTCATTGTCGGTATCGGCTCCACGCTCTTCGGGGAGTTCGCTTCCGCATTGCAAGGCAAGGAGCCGGATCTTGCCGGTGCCATGTCCCAGGTACTGGGCGCACTGGCACTGCTTGGCCTTGGCATTTTTGGGCCGGGGATCGCGTCGGGTCTCGTCTCAGGCGCACCGCAGCTTGGGGCGGGCGCCGCCCTCGGCACGACCGCGGCGGCAGCGGGTGTATCACTCGTTGCTGGAGGCACAGCATTTGCTGGCGCGCGTATGGCAACCAGCGGCGGTCTCGCCGCCATCCGAGCCGGCACAACAATGGGATCGGCTGCTTCCACGTCATGGCAGATCGGGCGCGCAACCTCGCCCGACGCTGGCCTCTCCGGTGTGGCTGCTGGAATGCATGGTGTAACCAGTGCAGCTGGCGGCGCCGCTATACGCATAGCGCGATCCGCCACTGCAAGTGTTGGGCGCAACGCCGATGCCGGGCGCGATGCCGCGTGGACCGCGACCGGCGGCGCGCCGACAGCGTCAATGACCGAACGCTCTGCCGGTTCGGCCACTGTTTCGGCGCCGACGTGGGCAAGGCGCCTACGTTCTGAACAGACCGCCCGGGCAAATCGCCACGCTGCCATGCAAGCTGTCCGAGACGGAGACCGGCCGGGAGGCAGCGCCAACCCCTCTCTCAACGACAAGGATGACTAGATGCTCTTCAAGCGACCCGTGCACCGTTACGGCAAAACACCCGAACCGGTCACGCCGTATCAAAAAGCCGCCCAACTGTGGGACGAGCGCATCGGCTCATCTCGACTGCAGGCCAGGAACTGGCGGATCATGGCCCTTGGCTGCCTGGCCTTGGCGACCGGGCTTTCCGGCGGACTCGTATGGCAGTCGATGCAAAGCCGTGTCGTGCCTTATGTCGTCGAGGTCGATGGCTTCGGCGAGACGCGCGCCGTCGCGCCGGCGGTCCGGAATTATGAGCCCTCGGATGCTCAGATCGCCTGGCATCTCGGCCGCTTCATCCAGAATGTCCGTTCCGTTTCCACCGATCCGGTTTTGGTTCGGCAGAACTGGTTGGCAGCGTACGACTTTGCTAGCGATCGCGCAGCGCTCTTCCTCAACGAATACGCCAAGGCGAACGACCCCTTCGGTCAGATCGGAACGCGCAGTGTTTCGGTACAGGTCACCAGCGTGGTCAGAGCCTCCGAAAGTTCATTCCAGGTCAAATGGACCGAGCAGGTGTTTGAGCGCGGAAGCCTTGCCAGCACGATGCGCTGGACTGCGATCCTCACGATCGTGATCCGCTCGCCAAGCAATACGGATCAGCTGCGCAAGAATCCGCTCGGCGTCTTCATCAATGCCATTGACTGGTCACGCGAGCTCGACAGCGCCGTCCCAGCCCCCCTTTCTCCGACGGAGTCCACCAATGAAAGGTAAAATGTCACCGATTCGTGCCGTGCTGATCCTATCGGTGTCGGCAGCGGTCGTTTCCGCTTGTGCATCGAAGAAGGTGCCGCCGCCTGAGATTTCCTATGACGCTGCCGACTTCAAACCGGCCGCGATCGAAAAAGCGCCGGAGAGGCCGATTAGAATTGTCGAGGTGCCAAAACCACTGCCGCTGCCTGGCCAAATGCAGCCCGAGCCCGGCAAGGCCGAGGACAAGCGCCCTCCTGAAGAACGCGTCGCTGATGCCAACAAAGCCGCGACCCAGCAACCCACCAAGTACGGGTATGTTAATGCAGTGCAAGTCTACCCCTTCACCGATGGCGCGCTTTATCAACTCTATGCCGCGCCGGAGCGCGTGACCGACATCGCTCTGCAGCCGGGCGAGAAACTAACCGCCGTGTCGGCTGGCGACACCGTGCGCTGGGTCATTGGCGATACCGCAAGCGGCACCGGTGACAATCAGCGCACCCATGTTCTGGTAAAACCCTTCGCGCCGGGTCTTGCCACCAATGTCGTCATTACGACGGACCGGCGGACCTATCATTTGCAGCTTCAAAGCACCGAGAAGACCGCAATGGCGGCAATCTCCTGGACCTACAGCCAAGACCAGATCATCGCGCTTCGCCAGCGCAATGCTCAAGCCGAGGCAGTTACACCGGTCGCGTCGAACATCGCGCTCGAAAACCTTCGCTTTCGCTACTCAATCAGTGGCGACACACCGCCCTGGAGACCGACGCGAGCCTTCGACGACGGCAGCAAGGTCTATATTGAGTTCCCTCGTCGCATAGATCAGGGCGAGGCGCCACCACTCTTCATCGTCGGCGCAGATGGGAGCAGCGAGCTCGTCAACTATCGCGTGCGCGGCAACTATTACATCGTCGATCGGCTCTTCGCCGCGGCCGAACTTCGCCTCGGCACCAAGCGGCAGCAGGTGATCCGCATCAGCAGGATTGACGGCAGGCAACCGCAACGGCGGATCTCGCTCTTTCGCGGCAGCCGGCGAGGTGAGGGCTCATGATCGAAAATTCCCGCTCTGGCATCCCGCCGAAACTGGATCCCGAGGAACTGCAGCTTCGGGCCTCTCCCCGCCGCGTGGTGCGGTTCAGGCGCGGTGTGATCATCGCTATCGCAGCGCTCGGATCCGGCGCTGTCTTCGGCGTTACCATGATCGCCCTCCAGGGGCCGGCCCTTCGCATCAGGGATCAGGCGGAAGATCTCTACAACACTGAGCGCAAACCAACCGCCGAGGGACTCGATACGCTTCCCCATGACTATTCCGGCATGAAGCCAAAGCCTCCCGTCCTTGGGCTACCTTTGCCGGGCGACCTCGGCCGCCCCATCCTCGAGCGGCAGCGCCAGCTCGGCATCGTGCCGGGCCAAGACATCTCGGCCGAGGAGCAGCGTCTAGCGCAGCAGGCGATCGAAGCGCGTGAATCGCGGGTGCTTTTCCGCGTCGAAAATCGAGCTCAACAGACAGATGTCGGAGAGAGCGTGCAAACTGCTCAGCATCCATTTGAGGCGCTTCCCCAATCCGAAGCAGGACGCGCGTCAGCCTCGGTGGCGGCGGCGGAAGGCGACCAGAACAATCAGCAGCGAAAGCTTGATTTTCTCAGCCAGCGGAGCACTGGCGGGATCTACAATCCGCATGCGCTTCAGACGCCGATCTCGCCATATCAACTGATGGCTGGCAGCGTGATTGCCGCCAGCCTGATCACCGGCATCAATTCCGATTTGCCGGGCCTTGTCGTCGCGCAAGTCACCGAAAATGTGCACGACACGGTCACGGGCAACATATTGCTGATTCCGCAGGGCTCACGTCTTATCGGCGTCTACGACAGCGTCGTCGCGTTCGGGCAAAAGCGAGCGCTGCTGGTCTGGCAGCGCATTCTGCTGCCCGACGGCTCGTCGGCCGAAATCGACAATCTGCCCGCGAGCGACACCGCCGGCTACGCAGGGCTGGAAGACAAAGTCGATTTCCACACTTGGCAGATGATCAAGGGAGTGGCGCTTGCCACATTGCTCGGTGTCGGCACAGAATTCAGCCTCGGCGAAAACGAGAGCGATCTGGTCAAGGCGATCCGGGAATCAGCCCAGCAGAACGCCAGTCGAGCCGGCCAGCGCATCACCGAAAAAAACCTCAATATCCAGCCCACCATCGTCGTCCGCCCAGGTTGGCCACTGCGCGTCATCGTGCACAAGGACATCGTGCTGCGGCCATACGCCAGTTGAGCAGGAGTTATCATGGCTGACCTGAAACTTGGAAAACTTCCGGACCGAACAGCTTCGAAGATCACCATTACCGTCAGCGCGGAGCTGAGCCAAACACTCAAGGAGTATGCTGCACTTTACCGTCAGACCTATGGTCAGTCTGAAACCGTGGCAGAACTCATCCCTTTCATGCTGGCGGCGTTTCTGGAAGGCGACCGAGCCTTTGCCAGGGCCAGAAAAGAACGTCTGCCGACGGAGCTTGCCGGAAAATCGTGACTCCTCCGCTAGGGCAGCTGGAACATTGCCTAGCTGTCGCGACCTACCTGCTCCTCGCGAAGCATAGGATCAAACCCCTTGGAATGTAGGTATGCGCAAGAGAGGATGTGGAAGGAGATACCGCGCAACAGCCTAAGTTTGCATTTTCGATTTGATGCGGTAGTCGCCTATGAGCGGTCAAAACGAACGCAGCTGGTTCGCCGATCGACCAAACGGCGAGCGCACTGTGCTTTGCTCAGACCGCCACCGAGTGCCTCGCCGTTCCCCCTTTGAAATATGTATCGAACTTGGCCGCGATGGTTCGAATGAAGGGGCGACTTTCAGTCCGTACGAGGAAACTGTCACCATCGAATTCAAGCGCTCGGGCAGGATCGTGGAGTGCGATGGACCTCGAGCGATGAAGGAGCTGCTCGCCGGCTTTGCCGAACCGCTCCACCAGATCGACTGCCGAGAAGGCAAAATCACACATCAGCCGCTCGATGATCCAGCCACGGACGCGATCGTCGTCGGAAAGGGCAACGCCGCGGACGGCAGCCAACCCGCCATCCGCAACCATGCGCCCGTACCCGGCAGTCGAAGCCATGTTTTGCACGTAGCCTTGGCGAAAACGACCGATGGACGAAGGGCCAAGTCCGATCAGTGTCGGGCAGCGATCCTCAGTGTAGCCCTGAAAATTGCGATGCAAAACTCCTGCGCGGGCCGCTATGGCCAGCGCATCGTCGGGCTTCGCGAAATGATCGAGTCCTATTGCCTCATATCCCTTGGCGACAATTGCCCGCGCCGCGAGTTGAGATTGGGCGAAACGCTCAGTGGGACTCGGCAGCCATGCCTCGTCGATCATCGTCTGATGCTTCTTGAACCAGGGCACATGTGCGTAGCCGAACAGGGCCATCCGGTCTGGCTCCAAGGTCAGTGCCTGCGCCACCGTGGAACAGATCGTCTCGCGTGTCTGATTCGGGAGCCCGTAGAGCAGGTCCAGATTGACCGATTCGACGCCCCGCGAACGAACCCCGTCGACGACTGCCTTGGTCTGCAAAAAACTCTGCTCACGATTAATTGCTTTTTGCACTTGCGGATCGAAATCCTGCACGCCGAGGCTCGCCCGGGTTACGCCGATTTGAGCAAGTGCATCAAGGCGCGCCTTGTCCATGTCGTTGGTTTCGATTTCGATGCTGACCGTAGCATCCGGGAGAAAGTCGAAGCTGTCCCGCAAGGCCGCTCCAAGAGCAACCATATCATCGGGCCTCAGAATAGTTGGCGAACCGCCACCGAAGTGGATTGCACGGACATGTGCCTTGCCGCTCAGCAGACCGGCAATCGTGACGATTTCGGCATTCAGCGAGCGCAGATAAGCGGCCACCGGCTCATATTGGTGCGTCTGCTTGGTGTGGCAGGCGCAGAACCAGCAGAGCTTGTCGCAGTAAGGAATGTGCAGGTACAGCGAGATTTCGTCGCCGCTTTCCAGCGTCTCCAACCAGCCACGGTAAATGGCAGCATCGATCCCCGAATGGAAATGCGGCGCCGTCGGATAGCTGGTGTAGCGTGGGACGTTCTCGCTGAGTTTGACAGCTATTTCCGATTGCATCTCGCGTTCACCGTGTTGCCCGCCGGAACACTGCACGCATCGCTGAAGCAGACCCTGATCTCGATCAGCCGCGCTCATGGACAAACCGCCGCAGGATTTCTCTACCCTGGATGGGTATCCTGCCGGCAGTTAGGATCGGGTAAGGCGAACGCATGACCTTTCGGCAAGACATTCATAGTTCCGGCATTCCTGTTCTTTGCTTCCCTTGCGAGGCACGGCGTCGCGGTGTCTGCGGTGCGCTCGATCCAGACAATTTGGTTGGGCTCGCCAAGACTTGCTCGCGTCGCCGGATCGAGTCAGGAATGGAGTTGACCGGCGAGGCACAGAACGTCGACAGCTACTCCAACGTGCTTTCAGGCGTTGTAAAGCTATCAAAGAGCCTGTCGGATGGGCGCCAGCAGATCGTCGGTCTCCAGTTTGCACCGGATTTTCTGGGACGTCCTTTCAAGGTGGAAAGCTCGATCAATGCGGAAGCGGCAACAGCAGTCACGCTGTGTTCGTTTCCGCGAGCGGCCGTCGAACGGATGATGAAGGCGTCACGGGAATTCGAGCATCGCCTGCTCAAACAGACGCTGAATGAACTCGATGAGGCGCGCGAGTGGATGGTGACGCTGGGGCGCAAGACAGCTCCGGAAAAGGTGGCGACTTTTCTCCTCATGATGGCCCGGAATATCGATTCCAGTCTCGATGCGGCTTCCGGGTCGGCGTCCTTCGATCTGCCGCTGACGCGTGTCGAAATGTCTGATTTCCTTGGAATCACCAACGAGACCGTGAGCCGCCAACTGACGCGATTGCGGGCTGACGGGGTGATTCGGATTGAGAACGCACGCCATGTGACGGTGGACAGCATAAGCCGTCTGGAGAAGCGCTGTGGCGGCGGACGCGAGCGGCCCTAAGCGGCGAGGCCATGTCGCATGACTCCGGGGCGGGCCGTGTTTGCCTTTTAATGCGATGTTGCCGCGCCTTCGACGAAGCGGCGTCACGGTCGAGACAAACAGCTTTCGGGCTTTGATAGGAACGTGACCAATCGCCAGGTGTGTTTCGGCACATACCGGCGAAGCATGGTCCTTAATCTGCCACGGCTCGGCGGAACGATCGCGTTCGTTTCCAATGGGATCCGAACAACGTTTGGCAGGGCATCGGCAATAGCATCCAACGCGCGCAGGGCCTCAGCTTTCGCCTCAGCGATCGCGTCTGCGCCCGCCCAACCCAGGGAACGCCTTCCATGAGGGGGGTGAGCCCGCGCTGCGTTCCTCGTTCATTCGCCACCTGCTGATTGCGCCGCCGACACAAAATCTTGCGGCCTGACATAGATCAGGGCGAGGGGGCGGCGGCTGCGCGATTAGTGCGCTGCGGATTTGGCATCCACCAGATTCGAGATCGGGATCTGCAATGAAATTCGGCACAGAGATCGTCCTTCTAAGCGTGTTCGCTTTTGCGGCCCTGGTGGCCGCCGGCTTCGGCGTGGATGAACCTTTCCGCCGACACATGTGGGTGTTGTTCTTCGCAGTGGCTGGTTTCACTGCGATCCTGTTGCGCAACACGGAGTTCAAGCCAGCAGCTCCGATTGACCCATCCGCTTACATGGATGGTCCGATCCGCTACGGCGCGATCGCCACCGTGTTCTGGGGTGTCGTCGGCATGCTGGTCGGCGTGGTGATCGCGCTGCAGCTCGCCTACCCCGATCTCAACATCCAGCCCTGGTTCAATTTCGGTCGTTTGCGGCCGTTGCACACATCCGGTGTCGTCTTCGCCTTCGGCGGCAACGCGCTGCTTTGCACGTCTCTGTATGTCGTGCAGCGCACCTGCCGCGCCCGCCTCTTCGGCCGTGATCTGGCCTGGTTCGTCTTCTGGGGCTACCAGCTGTTCATCGTCATGGCCGCGACCGGCTACCTGCTCGGCATCACCGAGGGCCGCGAGTACGCCGAACCCGAATGGTATGTGGATGTCTGGCTGACCATCGTCTGGGTCGCCTACCTCATTCTGTTCCTTGGCACGATCCTGAAGCGCAAGGAACCGCATATCTACGTGGCCAACTGGTTCTACCTGTCGTTCATCGTCACCATCGCGATGCTGCATGTGGTCAACAACCTGTCCATACCAGTCTCGTTCCTGGGCTCCAAGAGCTACTCCGCCTTTTCAGGGGTCCAGGACGCCTTGACGCAATGGTGGTACGGCCACAACGCGGTCGGCTTCTTTCTCACCGCCGGCTTCCTCGGCATGATGTATTATTTCGTGCCCAAGCAGGCGAACCGGCCAGTCTATTCGTACCGGCTGTCGATCGTCCATTTCTGGGCGATCATCTTTCTCTACATCTGGGCCGGGCCGCATCACCTGCACTACACCGCCTTGCCCGATTGGGCGCAGACGCTCGGCATGGTGTTCTCGATCATGCTGTGGATGCCGTCCTGGGGCGGCATGATCAACGGCCTGATGACGCTCTCCGGCGCCTGGGACAAGCTGCGCACCGATCCGATCATACGCATGATGGTGATGGCCGTCGCCTTCTATGGCATGTCGACCTTCGAAGGCCCCATCATGGCGATCCGGGCGGTCAATTCGCTGTCGCATTATACCGACTGGACCATCGGCCACGTCCATTCGGGCGCGCTCGGCTGGGTTGGCATGATCTCGTTCGGCGCAATCTACTACATGGTGCCGAAGCTCTGGAACCGGCAACGGCTCTACTCGTTGCGGCTGGTCACCTGGCATTTCTGGCTGGCGACACTTGGTATCGTTGTCTACGCCGCGGTGATGTGGGTATCCGGCGTCATGCAGGGCCTGATGTGGCGCGAATACGACGAGCAGGGCTTCCTGGTCTACTCCTTCGCCGAGACCGTCGCCGCCATGCACCCCTACTATGTCATGCGCGCCATCGGTGGGGCCATGTACCTCTCCGGCGCGCTGATCATGGCCTGGAACATCACCAGGACCATCCTCGGCCACCAGCGCGAGGAGGAGCCGATGCCGAGCCCCGTCGCCATCCGACCTGCGCGATCAGGAGCCAGGTAATGGGCTTGATGGACAAACACGCAATCATCGAGAAGAACGCCACGCTTCTTCTCGTTGGCTCGCTGCTCGTGGTGACGGTCGGCGGCATCGTCGAGATCGCGCCTCTCTTCTATCTCGACAATACGATCGAGAAGGTGGAAGGCATGCGCCCCTATTCGCCGCTCGAACTTGTCGGGCGCAACATCTATATGCGCGAGGGCTGCTACCTCTGTCATAGCCAGATGATCAGGCCGTTCCGCGACGAAGTTGAGCGCTATGGCCACTACAGCCTAGCTGCCGAGTCCATGTACGATCACCCCTTCCAGTGGGGATCGAAGCGCACCGGGCCGGATCTCGCCAGAGTTGGCGACCGCTACTCGAATGCATGGCATGTCGCGCATCTTACCGACCCGCGCTCGGTGGTGCCGGAATCGATCATGCCGAGCTATGGGTTCCTGAAAGACACGCCGATCGACGTGAAGGATTTCTCAACGCATCTGGTCGCCAACAGGCTTGTAGCCGTCCCTTACACCGATGACATGATCGTCCACGCCAATGCGGATCTGGCGGCGCAGGCCGATCCCAATGCCGACACATCAGGCCTTGAGGCGCGTTACCCAAAAGCCAAGATCGGCGACTTCGACGGCAACCCGCAACAGGTCACCGAAATGGATGCCCTGCTCGCCTACCTGCAGATGCTTGGCACACTGGTCGACTTCAAAAATTACGACGAAGCCGCCGGCTACCGCTGAGGAGAACGCTGATGACCTACAATTTGATGCGGGCGTTTGCCGACAGCTGGGGCCTGGTTGCGATGGCGCTGTTCTTCGTGGGGTGCATCGCCTTTGCCCTACGCCCCGGCAGCCGAAGGCTGGCCGACGAAGCGGCCCGCATTCCGCTCGAGGACGAGTGATCATGAGCGACGAGCATATCGATGAAATCTCTGGCGTCTCGACCACCGGCCACGAATGGGATGGCATCCGGGAGCTGAACAACCCGCTTCCCAGATGGTGGGTTATCACCTTTTACGTCACCATTGTCTGGGCGATAGGCTACACCATCGCCTATCCAGCATGGCCTCTGTTGCACTCGGCGACGAAGGGTGTGCTCGGCTATTCCAGCCGCAACGAGGTCAGGAACGAGCTGACTGCGGCTGAGGCCGCCAAGGGCAAATATATCTCGGCGGTGGAGTCCAAGAGCGTCTCGGAGATCTCCGCGGACGACGGCCTGCGCGAATTCGCAATCGCCGCCGGTGGCGCCGCTTTCAAGGTCAATTGCGTACAATGTCACGGCTCCGGCGCCCAAGGTTCCAAGGGCTTTCCCAATCTCAACGACGACGACTGGCTATGGGGCGGCAAGGCCGAGCAGATCCAGCAGACGATTACGCACGGCATCCGCTTCGCATCCGATCCGGACACGCGCCTGTCGGAAATGCCGGCCTTCGGCGACATCATTACCGCCGACCAGATCGCACAAGTCAGCGCCTACGTGGCCAGCCTTTCCGGCAAGGTCCGCGATGCAAGTCTGATCCAACCCGGCGCCAAGGTCTTTGCCGAGAACTGCGTCGCCTGTCACGGCGACAATGCAAAAGGCAACAGGGAATTCGGCGCCCCCGACCTGACCGATGCGATCTGGCTCTATGGATCCGGTGAGACAGCCATCGCCGCACAGGTCCGTGCGCCAAAACAGGGCGTCATGCCGGCCTGGGTTGGCCGTCTCGGCGAGATCAAGGTCAAGGAACTTGCAGTTTATGTCCATTCGCTTGGCGGCGGAGAATAGGAATGGAAGTCCTATTCTTCGGTCCCCCCTGCCAAGCGGACGAGGCCCGGCGTGAGCCGGGCCTCGACACCATCCCTAATGCGATCTGCACAACCCGGCAAGGCTATCCTACCGCGAGGCTTTACGACAGGTGCCCCTGACATTGGCTGGGAAAGTGGAGTTGCACATGCGTGATAAGACGCAGTTGACACGGCTCGAAACAGAAACTGTCAATTCCGCCAAAACCCGCAAGCCGCTTTATGCCGCGCGTCAAAAGATCTTTCCGAAGCGCGCCTCGGGCAACTTTCGTCGCTTCAAATGGCTGGTGATGACGATCACACTTGGCATCTACTACCTGGCTGCGTGGCTGCCTTGGGCTCGCGGTCCATTTGCCCCGGACCAGGCAGTCCTGCTCGATCTCGCGAACCGGCGCTTCTACTTCTTCTTCATCGAGATATGGCCCCAGGAATTCTTCTATGTGGCCGGCCTCCTGGTCATGGCGGGCGTCGGTCTTTTCCTGATCACCTCGACTGTCGGCCGTGCCTGGTGCGGCTATGCATGCCCTCAGACGGTGTGGGTCGATCTGTTCCTCGTCGTCGAACGTGCGATCGAGGGGGACCGCAACGCCCGCATGAAACTTGACGCAGGTCCCTGGACCGCGCGCAAGCTCATGCTGCGTGTGTCCAAGCACACCATCTGGCTGGTCATAGGGGCGGCGACTGGCGGCGCCTGGATCTTCTACTTTGCCGATGCACCGACGCTGCTCGGCGAGCTCTTCATCGGCACTGCGGCGCCCGTCGCCTACATCACTGTCGCCGTCCTGACGGCTACCACCTACACGTTCGGCGGTCTGATGCGCGAACAGGTCTGCACCTATATGTGCCCGTGGCCCCGCATCCAGGCGGCCATGCTCGATGAAAATTCCCTCACTGTCACCTACAATGACTGGCGCGGCGAACCGCGTTCGCGCCACGCCAAGAAGGTGCTGGCCGCAGGCCAGCCCGTGGGCGAC
Organism: Mesorhizobium sp. M7A.T.Ca.US.000.02.2.1; assembly: GCF_003996995.1. Lineage (GTDB taxonomy): Bacteria > Pseudomonadota > Alphaproteobacteria > Rhizobiales > Rhizobiaceae > Mesorhizobium. The sequence continues at coordinate 35,415 of NZ_RZTT01000001.1, forward strand.
TGCGTCGACTGCAATGCCTGTGTCGCGGTCTGCCCGATGGGGATAGACATTCGCGACGGCCAGCAGCTCGAATGCATCACTTGCGCGCTCTGCATCGACGCCTGTGACGGCGTCATGGACAAGCTCGGCAAGGAGCGTGGGCTGATCGCCTATGCGACGCTCTCCGACTACAACGCCAACATGATGCTGGCGACTGCAGGCGGGTCCAGCTCAGTCAATCCATCGCTGATCAGGACCGCTGATGGCCTGTTCTCCGACAAGGTGGCGCATTTTCACATCCGCAAGATCTTTCGGCCGCGCACCTACGTCTACATGGGCTTGTGGTCGCTGATCGGCCTCGGCCTGCTCTATTCGCTGCTGACGCGCGATCGGCTCGAACTGAACGTATTGCATGATCGCAATCCCCAGTTCGTCACGCTGACCGACGGATCCATCCGCAATGGCTATACCGTCAAGCTGCTCAACATGATCCCCGAGCCGAGGACGATCGTCGTAACCATGCAGGGCCTTGAAGGCGCTGACATGGTCGTCGTCGGCGACGACATCCCCGCAGGCCGTTCCTTCGCCATTCCGGTCGAACCCGACCGCCTGAAAATGCTGAGGGTCTTCGTTCGCCAGCCGGCGGACCAGATCCGCGCTCCGGCACAGACCTTCAAGTTCCGCGTCGAGGACAGAGCCAGCTTTGAGTCGAACGAGTACACCGCCACCTTCAACGCGCCGGAGCCCCTCAGATGACTGCCAATGTACAAAAGCCTCGTGAATTCACCGGCAGGCACATGCTGGTCATCATCCTGGCCTTTTTCGGCGTGGTCATCGCAGTCAATCTGACCATGGCAACGCTCGCCAGCACAAGCTGGACTGGCCTCGTCGTCGAAAACACCTATGTGGCGAGCCAGCAATTCAACAAGAAGGCCGAGGAAGGACGGGCGCAGGCAGCACTTGGCTGGACCGGCAAGCTGACCATCGCATGGGGCGAAGTTCGCTATGGCCTCGCCGACGTCGCCGGCAAGCCGGTTCCCTTGCACGGCGTCAAGGTGCTGTTTCGCCATCCCGCGTACGAGAAGGAGGACAAGTCGGTCACCCTCGCACCCGCCTCGGGCCAGGAATTCGCAGCCCAGCACATGCCGAAGGACGGCGTCTGGATTGTCGAAGTCGACGCCGACGCCGGTCTGGACAAACCGTATCGCGACGTCCGCCGGATCATGATTTCCAATGGAGCGCTGCAATGAGTTGTTGTGCACCGGGCGCCGAAATGGCGCTTGATCTGGTCAACACCGGATCGGTCCTGCCGTCCAGCCAGGAGATCAGGCTGGCGAGCCGATCGCTTGGCGATGATCTTCACCAGACCGATCTTTCAGTACCGACGGTTCATTGCGCAGGCTGCATCCAGACGATCGAGACGGCGCTGGGAAAGCTCGATCGCGTCGAGAGCGCCCGCGTCAACCTGTCGACGAAACGGGTCTCTGTCCGGTGGCGTGGTGACGAGGTCCCACCGTTCGTCGTCGCGCTTGGGCGGCTAGGCTACCAGGCGCATCTCTTCCCTTCCGAGGTCGGCGACAAGGACAGGACGTTATCGGATTTGATCCGCGCGGTCGCGGTTGCCGGCTTTGCGGCGGGCAACATCATGCTGCTTTCGGTCTCGGTCTGGTCCGGCGCCGAAGGTGCTACCCGCGACCTGTTTCACTGGGTCTCGGCGCTGATCGCCATTCCTGCCCTCGCCTTCGCCGGCGGCATCTTCTTCCGTTCGGCCTGGAATGCTTTGCGCCATGGCCGCATGAATATGGACGTGCCGATCGCGGTCGGTGTTTCGCTCGCCTACGCCATGAGCCTCTACGAGACGATCAACCATGGCGATCACGCCTATTTTGACGCGTCGGTATCGCTGCTGTTCTTCCTGTTGATCGGCCGCACGTTGGATCACGTGATGCGCGAACGTGCCCGGACCGCTGTGAAAGGCCTGTCCCAGTTGGCCGCACATGGCGCCATGGTGCTGCGCAGCGACGGCGCGCGCGACTATTTGCCGGTCGGCGAGATCGAACCAGGCATGCGGTTGTTGATCGCAGCCGGTGAGAGGATCCCCGTCGACGGCAAGATCATCCAGGGAACGTCGGATCTCGACTGCTCGCTGGCCTCAGGCGAAAGCACGCCGAAAAACGTGGCGCCGGGCGAAGCAGTTCAGGCCGGCGTGCTCAATCTTACCGGCCCGCTGACGATTGAGGCGACAGCCGCCGCGAAGGATTCGTTTCTGGCGGAAATGGTTCGTCTTATGGAAGCCGCAGAGGGCGGCCGCGCGCATTATCGCCGGATCGCCGATCGCGTTTCAGCGCTCTATGCCCCGGTGGTTCATCTCACAGCCTTCGCGACGTTCCTTGGCTGGATGGCGGTGACCGGCGACTGGCACCGGGCGATAACCATCGCCATTGCCGTTCTGATCATCACCTGCCCGTGCGCGCTCGGCCTCGCCGTACCGATCGTTCAGGTGGTCGCCGCGCGGCGCCTGTTTGAGAACGGCATCATGGTAAAGGACGGTTCTGCCATGGAGCGCCTGGCGACGATTGATACAGCGGTGTTCGACAAGACCGGAACGCTCACGCTCGGCCAGCCCCGGCTGGTCAATGCATCGTCGATCGATCCGGCCATGCTGGCAGTCGCGGGAGACATGGCTACGCATTCCCGCCATCCTTTTTCAAAGGCCATAGCCGGTTTTGCCCATCCCGGCGGGCAGTACAAATTTGATGCCGTCACCGAGCATCCAGGGTTTGGAATCGAAGCCACTGGAGCCGGAAGCACCTGGCGGCTAGGCCGACGCGGATGGGCTGGATGGAGAGCCCGGACCGGTGGTGAAGGCAAACATGGCGGAACCGTGCTGACAAAAGACGGGTTCATTGTCGCGACCTTCGATTTTGAGGACGCGCTGCGCGCAGACGCCAAGGCGGCGATCGGGCAATTGAGCCATGCCGGGGTGTCAGTGGAAATGCTGTCGGGCGATACTGCGGGTGCCTGCGGTGAAGTCGCAGAAATGCTGGGTGTCAAGGACTTCGTTCCGTGCCTGCTGCCATCCGGCAAGGTCGAGCGCATCGAGACCCTGGCGAAAGACGGACACAAGGTTCTGATGGTTGGCGACGGCCTCAACGACACGCCGGCGCTCAGCGCGGCGCATGTCTCGATCGCTCCAGCTACCGCCGCCGACATTGGCCGCAATGCCGCCGACTTCGTATTCCTGCGCGAAAGCCTTCTGGCAGTGCCTCTCGCGCTGGACGTCTCGCGCAAGGCGGGACACCTGATCCGCCAGAACATCGCGATTGCGATCGTCTACAATGCGGTGGCAGTACCAATCGCCATCCTCGGGCACGCCACGCCTTTGTTAGCGGCGATTGCCATGTCTGCCTCATCGGTGCTTGTTATTGGAAACGCATTGCGCTTGCACGGCTTCGGGGCGAATGCGACGCTGCAAGTTATTCAAAAAGTCGGACGCTCCGCAGTCAGCTATTCGGCATAATCCTCGTGACGACGTTGCTCTATCTCATACCAGTGGCCCTTTTTCTGGGTGCACTGGGTGTGTCCGGCTTCGTCTGGGCATTGCGAAGCGGTCAATACGAAGATCTCGACGGAGCCGCCGAGCGGATACTAATTGATCGGGACGACAAACCGGAACGCTGATTTCAATCCGCTGTGCATAAGATGCGCGGATCGCGCTCGTCAGTCGAGCCGGCTCGGTCGGGAACAAGCTGTCCATGCTCCATGCTCCATGACCATCTTGACCTAAGCTGCACACTACATTTGTGAAAAGCCTCTGTCGTGCGAAGGACTGCCTCCCATTGCACCCAGTATGAGGCGGCTGATGCCACGAGAGTACCTCGCGTGGCCGGACGAGAGCTTGGCCATGTGCGCACGGGTTCCAAAGTGGAACGTCACGGTCGATCACCTGACCGTAAACCGCCAGTGCCGATTGGTCATGTCTGGCTGATCCAGATCAGGGTCATACTCATCGGTGTGTTCTATTGACCAGTCTTCGACGGAGAAATGCATGACTTACGGAAAGATTGGTCGTCATTATCAGCACCTTCACGGTTCTGGGTTTTCTGTCGTGTGGTCGGCCATGCCTTGTGCTTACGGCGCAGCCATTAGCTGACCGGCGTCGTGTGTATCTCGCTTGCTGGCTGACCATCCGCGTGGCTGCGCGGACACGGGGGCCGATCAACAGCTTTCGCCTTTGATGGGTTGTGTGCGTCGTTGCCGATCCATCCCGATTCCCGGCCCGCGCCTTGAGGCTATGCGACGGTACCGGAACCCAGCGCACGTCACGCGGTTCCGCGCGCGTGGTGTCCGCTCGTCACGACGATGAACGAACAAGCGGCTGGAGTACCATGAACACCGTACACATCATCGACTGCCACAATGCAAATGACTACTTCGCCGACAGGCAAGAGGGACCGATCGTGCAGCACTTGTTAAAGGCTGTCAACATCCGCGCGGAGCTCCACATGGCGTTGAACCGAACGAAATTTGGTGAGGCTGTAGTACGAGCGATGGAGGCGGAGTGCGACGTGCTTCACATCGCCGGGCACGGCAATGGTGACGGGATCGCTTCGTCCAGTGGGCGAAGTGGCCTTCTTTGGGCTGACTTCGTAGAAATGTTCCAGGGCTCGCATCCAGCGCCGAAGATCCTCGTGATGTCAACGTGCTGCGGAGCATCATCGGGGTTGGGACGTGCGTTTTCGAGATCGATCAACCGTCCGAAGTTGATCATTGGTTCGAGTGACGCGCGCTATTTCGACGACTATGTCGCCGCGTGGGCTTTGCTCTATCGGCGACTAAATTGCAAGGACATCGACATCGAAGCCATGCAGCAGGTTCTTGATGAGATATGCGCGGTCGTGGATAAAAGTTTCCGCTACCTTGGCTGGGATGACGAGAGAGAGCGCTACGTTCGATACCCTCGCAAGAGAGCCCGCTTCGACGTCGTGGAGCGTGAGTAGTATGCGCAAGGGTTCCAGGTGGAATGTGGCGATCGATGCGGCGCGGCCGTGGCTGACCAGCGTCGCGAGTGTCTCGCTTGCTGGCGGCGATCTGCGCGGCTGCGCGGCCAAAGGGCGGGATCGGTTAGCCGCATCCACCTCTGAGCGCTTTGAGTGCTTCGTTGCCGATCGATGCGAATCTCCCGGCCCAGCGCCTTTAGGCAATGCGGCGGCCACGGAGCTCATGTCACTCGGCTCAGTTCCACCGTTACACGAGGATAGGCGACCGGATGGCGGCACGCTGATGGGCTCTGACGATAATTTTGACATCGTTGTCGTTGGAGCCGGCCCGGTCGGCCTTTCGTTCGCTGCGTCGCTTGCCCAAAGCGAACTCAAGGTGGCAGTTGTTGAACAGAACACATTCGATAGTCTGGCGAATCCGGCTTTCGATGGTCGCGAAATCGCGCTGACCAACGCTTCGATCAGAACCCTTCGCGAGCTCGGCGCCTGGGATGTCATCCCGGCTTCGGACAAATCAGCACTTCAAGGCGCGCGCGTGCTCAACGGCTCGAGCGCATTCGCTCTTCGTTTCGATCCTCCCAGCAACTCTGGAGAACCGCTGGGGGTTTTGGTTCCAAATTGCCGGATCCGCGAGGCGCTGTTCAAAATCGTCCGCTTGCAGGATCGCGCCCGGCTGTTGTGCGGCCACTCGGTCGTCGATGCAACAAACAGCCAAGAAGGAGCAGTCGTAACGCTCTCTAATGGCGCGCGTTTAACTGCTCGGCTGGTTGTTGCCGCGGATTCGCGTTTGTCCGCCACGCGTGATCTGCTAGGCATCGGCGCCGATATCAACCGGCTTGGCCACTCGATGCTGATTTGCCGAGTGAGGCACGAGCGCGCCCACCACCAGATCGCCATCGAATGGTTCGATCACCATCAGACGATAGCGATGTTGCCCCTCGCGGAGGGCATGTCGTCGCTGCTGCTCACATTGCGCTCAAACGAGGCCTATAGACTGCTTGCCTTCGATGATGATTTGTTCCTGTCGGAGTTGACGAAACGGTGTCGAGGGCGCCTTGGAAAAATGACCTTGGCAAGCAAGCGCCACACCTATCCGCTGGTCACGACCTGGGCGCACAAATTCCGGGCGCCGAGCGCCGCACTCATCGGCGACGCTGCCATCGGCATGCACCCGGTGACCGCTCACGGATTCAACATCGGTCTCAGCAGCCAGAAGCAACTCGCCCGTGGAATCATGACTGCGTGCCGCGACGGCCGCAATGTTGGCGACCCCGACATGCTGCATATATACGAAAGGCGGCTGCGCCTGTCGGCGGCGCCGCTCTACCATGCAACGAACATATTGATTGGACTCTACTCCAGAGACCACCTGGCGGCACGGCTTGCAAGGCATCTGGGGCTTCGCTTTGCCCAACATGTTCCCCTTGTCCGGCATGGGATATCGGCGGAGCTCCAGCGGTGATACTGCACCAGCAGTCGCATTTTTGCGCGTGCTGGGCGAGCGATGGGAGAGAGTGCATGATGCACCGGAGTAATCCTGCTCCCCGACGCTGATCTCCGATTGAAGAATTAACCCGTCCTTCAGGGGGGCTGCATAGGCTGCGGACAAGCAGGAGTAAGCAAGCTGACCCGTCCAGCCTTGGAAAAGAAGATCCGCTGGAGGCGAGAATCCTTCAGGACCAGCTCGCTGATCTGAGGGCAGGCCTTTTCGTCTCAATGCCGATAAGCATTGTGCTGTCCGGGCTGATTTTGACCGTGCAGGCCCTTTCCGGGAACGGTCTTGCTGGCGCGGCCTGGTTTTCGGTCGTTAATGCGATAAATGCCGCCCGCCTTGCACTCGCCCGTCATCAGCTGAAGGAACCCGGAGTCCAGGATGATCTGACACGGGTTTGGCTGCGGCTTCGCTGGTTTGGCAGGCTTGCTCTTCTGGCGGGATTCACCTGGTCATTCCTTGCCATCCTAACGGCTGGATACACGACGTCTCAAGCATCGCTGCATCTAATAATTCTGGCGGGCATTTCAGCTGGCGCGGTCACGTACGGCAGCTCATATGCTGCGGCAGCGATATGCTTCATCACACCGCCACTCCTCATTGCCGCCGCATGTTTGCTGACGAAGGGAGCCCCGGAAAACTACATTCGGGCTTTTGCCGTCCTGCTTTTCGAGGGCGGCCTGGTTCGATCCTCGTTCGTTGGACAAGCGCGCTTCCGTGACGCGAGCCGCCTGAGACATCAAGCCGAGCGGCTTGCCGCGGAAATGGAGCGCAATTCCAGGGAGGACCATCTTACCGCGCTCCTCAACAGGCGGGGCCTCGAACATGCAATCGATCAGTTTGAGAACACCGATGGACCCTTTGTGGCCATGCTGATTGATCTGGACGGGTTCAAATCTGTCAACGGTACCTACGGTCACAGAACGGGTGACGAGCTGCTTGCCAGGATCGCCCGCCGAATAGAGGAAGAAGCACCGGAGGGCTCAACGCTCGCCCGCATCGGTGGGGATGAATTCGTGCTGGTTTTTTCTTCGCGAAAGAATTCTCCTTCTCCCACCAATCTCGCGTCCAATCTCATAGCCAAGCTTGCTCGCCCCTATCCTGGGATCGCATCCGTCCGCATTGGAGCGTCTATAGGAATCTACTTGGCTGAAAACCCCGGACTGACGGAAATGTTGTTGCGGGCCGACATCGCCCTTTACACAGCTAAGCGCCGCGGCAGGAATGAATTTTGTCTGTTCGGTGCCGAGCTAGCCCGGGAACTGCAACGCCGCCAGTCAATCGAACGCGATCTTCATTCGGCGATAACGATGAGAAGCTTGGTCGCTTGGTTTCAGCCAATCGTAAGACTCGAAACTGAAGCCGTCGTCGGTTTTGAAGCCTTGCTAAGATGGTCTCACCCGCTTCACGGTCCCATTTCTCCGCCCGAGATCATGACAGCGGCACGCGAAACTGGAATGCTTCAGCTGCTAACTCAAACGGTATTCGCCGACTGTTGCGCTCTTATCGAGGGCTTGGTCAAAGCTGACCGTCGTGATGTTCGTGTGGCGATGAATGTTTCACCGCGCGAGTTGGAAGCTGGCGATATTGACGAGATGATTCTTAATGGTCTGGCGGCAAAAGACCTCCCTGCAACGATGTTCGACATCGAGATTACCGAAGAAGCCCCAGTGGATCCGGACAGAGTGGATGAAAAGCTCGGCCAGCTTTCACATGCTGGCATTTCTATCGCGCTCGAGGACTTCGGCACCGGTTTTTCGACGTTGGCATCGCTCAAGGACAGTCGGATCAGGAAAGTGAAAATAGATCAGGGCTTCATTCGCGGCTTAGCCAAGTCCCGGGAGAATCGGCTGCTTGTCAAAGCGGTGATTGATCTTGGTAGGACGCTCGGGATCGAGGTCATGGCCGAGGGCGTTGAAACAGAGGCAGATCGGCAAACTCTGTACAAGCTTGGCTGCAGAACCGCGCAGGGCTTCCTGTTCTCTAAGGCAGTGCCTCTCCATTTGGCACTTGATTCGGTAGTAAAAGAGCACGCGAAGGAGTTGTGACCGGCCTCTCCGTCCGTGCTGCTCGCGGAACTTTCATGTGGGGTGGACCTGACGCGCGAAAGCCGTTTCGGACGGTAGAGTTATTACGGGGGCGAAACTGAGCACGTGGTTTGGATAGCAGCAATCCGGTCCACCGGCGCACATGCAGCGGCTTCATGCAAGCGTTCAAGTTGCGAGATGAGCTTGAGTGAACGACGTCGGAGAATTGCGTCCCTTGGACGCTGGTTTCGCGGTTCCCGTAGGATTCGATTACGGGAAGCGTTCTTGGCTGCTTCTCGGCTCAGCGCTCATCCGGATGAACAACGTACCCGCGGTCAAGGTTTTCGCGACCTCAACCCAGTCACCATCCCGCAACAGCAGCGGTCGGGTCCTGATCAAGCGCTCAGCCTCAGCACAGGTGCTGGAGCAACGGTAGAGCGCGGAAAACGTGTATCGGAATGCGCTGGCTCACCATAGGAAGCTGCCACGGCATGTCGAATGTCCCCAGGGGGCGGGACCGTTCCCTTGCATTTGTCTCGATGACGGGCTCTCAAAGCTAAAGCCAAGAGAGCTTTATAAAAATCGCACCCGATCGGCTGCGCAACGACGACCAGCTGAGGCCCGATCGGGTGCTAAGGTCGTGCCAAAAAAGGCGCGTCACTGTCGCATTTCTAGCCGGCTTGCGATCGGACGTCATCTCTTGGCGATCGTTGCCCCTTCTCTCAAATGCGCTTAGCGGCGCCGACGGCGAATAGCGCAAGCTTTTCCACCCGTTTCTACTCCACTACCGAGACTCGTCACCAACCTCCTTTTATTCGCTTCCATATGGCCCATCCTGTCTCCAATCGAGGAGGAGCGCGAACATGGGCCAAGCCGTAGAACGTCTCAGTCTCGGGAATTCTTCTGCTCGCCAAACTGCCGTTGTCACCGGCACCATATTTGGCAGGGTGACAGTGAACGACAAGATATCAGGCGTTCTTGTCTGGGCTGAACTATGCTTGCAAGCCATAACCCAAAAATCGCCGATCCCTTTGAATTCGAGCCGGATGAATGGGTGTTTCAAAATTTTTGGCGGTTTTAGGCAGAACCCTCCGATGGCCCGCGTACCGGTCAAGCTTCGTGAGCACTTTAGGTTCGTCGATCAGGCATAGGTTTCTATCCCATGCCACATGCTGGCCGTTTGCCTAGTTCGGAAGCCCTCGAGAGGCGTTGCTCGTCTTGGTATGGCGTCGCCCCTTTTTCCGATCCATCGGCCACGGAGCTAGAATGCTGTCTAGCTGTTGCCGCCTACTTGGTCATCCGGCATGGAGATGCCTATATACCGACCTTCGAAAGGCTGGAATACGAGGTCGAACAAATGCGGCGGAAGCTCGGAAATCGCGAGCGAGCGCAGCGCGTGCTGGCCACGCTCAACCTAAATGGCTCGGACAGCTGGAGCCGTGAGGTTGGTTCTCAAGGCCTGGATGGCGCCGCAATCACATTCGCCCGGGCGGGGTAAAAGCGATTTTTTGAAGCCACTCGCGCTTTTGCGCTAACGAAGGTCCCGCGCCGTATTTGGGCCGGATCCATTTGTGGCCCATCAGAGAAGCAATTACCTTCTCCGGCGCCTCAACTGCCGTCAGCCGGTCCTCGAAAGTGTGTCGCAGGCTATAAAGACTATGCTCGGAAGTCGGCAGAAGTTCCTTGCTGGCGAGCACCTTGTTGACGAGCGCTGAAAGTGACGCGGCCTTGTCGCGATAACGAGGAAAGCCGTCCGGATGGAGCTTGATGGCTGCAAGTGCGCCGCCAACCAAGGGAATGTCACGGGCTGAATGACCGGTCTTCAAGCGACGGCCATTGGGGCGCACCCGCACATGCGGGATTTCTTGATCGAGGTGGATTGTTTCGGTGGTGAGGTTTGCCGCTTCAGAAAGCCTGAGTCCGGTATCGGCAATCACATAGATTAGATGGCGGGCTTCGTCATTGAGTCCGTCGAGCGCGCCTTCAGCGAGTATCTTCTCCTGAATGAACTCCGCTGTGAACGCAGCGCGTTGCCCGGGGACGGCGCCGGAAAGACGCAGGTTTCGAAAAACCGGCTCCAGCTTGAGCTGGTGAGTCAGATCGACGACGCGCAGCATTTTCGAAACATGGCCGATGTCCTTGTTGGCCGTACCGATATCAAGTCCATCCTCAACGATCCGCTTTTGCCACCACTCGCGGAACGCGATTGCGTCGTCCCGAGTGAGGCTTGCGATCTCCTTGTCGCCAATGACTCCAACCAGATTGGCAACTGCGCGCTTTTTGGGGTTACGCCATTTCTTGATTTGGTTAGGCGACATGGTCAGCAAGTTCTGTTGCTCGATCGTCTCGAATTCCTTGATAAGACCGCTCAGGCGGACCGCTGGCCGCTTCTCCCCACCCATGACGGCCGAGACGTCCTGCGCGTCCTCGATCGATTTTTTGTCGAGGAGCAGCTTGATACGGGCCATGAGTTCGTCGAGCGGCCCCGCTGCTAGTTCCTCGTTAGAGCGATAGGCCAATCCAAATGACCGCGCGCGCTTCCTCGCGGCTTCGAAACGCAGCCCCGCCTCGGCGGATTGGCCTTCCCGCAGTCTACGCCAATACGCCTCCAGCCCCGCGCCGAGGCTTTGCACTGCATCTCGCGCCCGTACACCGCGGGGATCGTCAGCCACGGCGACGCCCGTGGAAATGCGTACTAGGCAGCGGCGATCAAACGCCGCGAATTCCTTCGGCACCCTGCGGACGAGATACCAGATGCCTTCACGTTTATGCGGCTTTGGCGCTGCGGAACGTCGCATTATCTTTCTCTAATGTTACACAGTTTGTTACACAGTCTAAGATAAGTTTCGCTTCGCGCTGGTCAAGCGCAACAAGGAAGCTTTTGAAAGGAAACGATTATTATGGAAGCTAAATGGCGGAGAGGGAGGGATTCGAACCCCCGATGGGCTTGCACCCATGCCGCATTTCGAGTGCGGTGCATTCGACCACTCTGCCACCTCTCCGCGGTCATGGTCGGCCGTTGCCGGCGCGGCGCACTAGATAACGGCTGAACGGGCAGGTTACAAGGCCAATCCGTCAGTTATTTGGCTTGCTTGGCAAGCGGCGGATTCACGGGCTGGTGGGGTACAGCGAGACCCGAGGCAGATTGCCGACCGGTCACCCATCCTCAGCCCAGGGGGGCAACGCCGTGGGCATGTCGGCACAGCCGGTCCGTGCCCGCCAATGACGGTCTCGGAAACGGCGCGGCTGGTTTGCCTTGACTCGCCCCCAACCTTCGGTTAGGGACAGCGCGCAATCGGCGTGGAGGGTTCTTCCGCGCCGCTTGTTTTTTGAACCCGCAGACTGACAAAAAGACGGCCGAACCGCCAGATGCGGTTCATCAAGGCCGACCGAACAGCGAAAGGCAAAAAATGTTCGCAGTCATTAAAACGGGTGGCAAGCAGTATCGCGTTGCCGCCAACGATCTCCTGAAGATCGAAAAAGTCGAAGCCAATGTCGGCGATATGGTCGAGATCGGCCATGTGCTGGCGCATGGCGAGGGCGAGAATGTCACGTTCGGCGCGCCGTTCGTCGACGGCGCGGTGGTCACCGCCGAAGTCGTCGAACAGGGCAAGAACCGCACCGTCATCGCCTTCAAGAAGCGCCGCCGGCAGAATTCGCGCCGCAAGATCGGCCATCGCCAGCTTTTGACCACCGTGCGGATCTCCGAGATCCTGCTGGGTGGCGCCAAGCCGACGAAGACGGCATCGGTCAAGGCGCCGAAGAAGGTGAAGGCCGAGGCCGCCACCGAGGTGCAGGCGGAAGCTGCGCCGAAGAAGGAGCCCAAGGCCAAGGCAGCCGAGACAAAGGCAGCCGAGACCGCGGCAGCGCCGCTGTTCAAGGCGCCGAAGGGTGAGCCGGACGATCTGACCGTGATCAAGGGCATCGGCCCGGTCGCAGCCAAGGATCTCAACGAGCAGGGCATCATCACCTTCGCGCAGCTCGCCAAGCTGACCGACAAAGATGTCGCCAAGATCGACGAGCACATGTCCTTCAGCGCCGACCAGATCAAGGACTGGCGCGAGCAGGCCAAGGAATTGGCTGCGAAGTAATTTTCTGGCGACCTGGTCGCCGGATCGGACTTGAAACGGAACGCGAACGCGTTCATAAGGCCTTTTAGGCGCCTTGCGGCGCAACGGAGTTAGTTAGATGGCACACAAGAAAGCTGGCGGCTCGTCGCGCAACGGTCGCGACTCGCATTCCAAGCGTCTGGGCGTGAAGAAGTTCGGCGGCGAAGCCGTCATCCCGGGCAACATCATCATTCGTCAACGCGGCACCACGTGGCATCCCGGCGTCAATGTCGGCATGGGCACGGACCATACGCTTTTTGCGCTCGAGACCGGCGCCGTGACGTTCAACAAAAAAGCCAACGGCCGAACCTACGTATCGGTCAACCCGATTGCCAAAGCCGCGGAGTAGCCGGTTCCGCACTAGAACACCGGCGCCCATCTCGGGACCGGTGTCTGGCAAAGCCAGGAAAAGGATCAGGGGAGATGGGTTTCCATCTCCCCTTTTTCTTGTGCCTGGAGGACTTTCAAATGGTTGCCGAAGCGGAAGACTCAGAAGACGAAAGTTACGCGATAGATTGTCCGGTGCTGGTCACCGAGCGACTGGTGATGCGGGCGCCTCACGAAGGCGATATCGCGCAACTGGTCGAACTTGCCGACAACCGCCATGTCGCCGAAATGCTGGCCCGCATGCCGCACCCCTATGGCGAGCCCGAGGCGCGCTGTTTCCTGGCCATGACCAAGTCGCGCCGGGCCGGTATCGCTTATGCCCTGACGCTGGCCAGCACCGACACTTTCGTCGGCTGCGCCGGTCTCAACACCACCGATCGCGGGCTGGAGCTCGGTTACTGGATCGGCGACCCGCACTGGAAGAAGGGCTATGCGACCGAGGCGGCACATGCGCTGGTCGATCTCGCCTTCCAGAGGACGTCGATCCAGGTTCTGCATGCCTCGACCCGGGTCATCAATCCGGCCTCGCGCCGCGTCATCCACAAATGCGGGTTCCAATATGCCGGCCAGGGCATGCTGAATTCGATTGTCGCCGGCCAGGTTCCGGTCGAGCGCTACCGGCTCGATCGCAAGACCTGGACGAGCTTGCGGAACTGGGTCCACTTTTGATGTGTGCCGTATTCAGGTGAGGCCGGCCTGCGAATGGCGGTTTCCTGCGCTTCCGGTGCTCGCGTACGAAAAGTACGCTCCGCTCCGGTTCTCGGAAGCCACTATTCTCGGCTCGGCCTGACCTGAATCTCGACTCACATCGGGTACGGCGCGAAACCAATGGGAGGCAAACCTGGATCAGCCCAGTTCGACCCAGACCGGCAGATGGTCCGAACCGTCCGCTTTCCGGTCAACCCACAGGCGCTGCAGGGATTTGGCGAGCGACGCGCTGGTGAAGATGTAGTCGATGCGCTTGTGGCGGCTGGGATCGGTGGGTTGCTTGGGATCGACCCAGCTGATGAGATCGTCGCCGGTGGCGTTCAGGCGCAAGGCGGCATCAACGGCGAAGTCGGCGGTCAGCGGCATGCCGAATTCATGATCCGGCCGGCCGGCGAGTTCGACATATTCGGGTGAGCCGGCCAACATGTTGAAATCGCCCATACCGACAAAGGCTTCGGGATGCGGCAATTCCGGCAGGCCGATCTCGGCGACGCCGGACAGCGCGCCGCCTTCGAGCGCGTAGTTCAGCATGCGTTGGCGCAGGAACTCGATCTGGCTGGCGCGTTCGACGGGGCTGCGGTGATCGAGATGGATGGAATAGAAGCGGATGAAACCAAGCGGCGTCTCGATCAGCGCTTCCAGCGCGCCACGCTGGAAGTTCATCATCTCAAAGCTGCGGCTGCGCGGCAAAAGCAGGTTGCGCGACAGATGAATGGGGGTCTTAGACAGCACCATGTTGCCGAGCTGGAAGGTTTTCGTGATGGCGCGGCCATTGTCGATGTGCGAACCGATATTGGCCTCGAAATTGCTGCCATAGACGGCGAAGTAGTCGGGCAGCGCCTCGCCGATCTCGGCGACCATGTCGCGGCCGCCATTCCGGGGATTGTTGCGGGTCACCTCCTGCAAAGCGATCACGTCGGCGCCGCGCACGGCATCAGCGATGCGCCCGACATCGTATTGCCCGTCGAGGCCGATGCCGTACTGGATGTTGTAAGTTACAAGCTTCATTCCGGCATCTCTCCGGCCGATCCCGCGCGGCCATTGTCACAAAACGGCCTCGCCCTTCGCCGCGCCTTGGTTTAGAGCAAGGGCCAAGGTTTAGAGCAATGCCGCAAGGCCACTAGTAGAAACTGTACAATCCCATGAAATTTCTCGATCAAGCCAAGGTCTACATCCGCTCCGGTGACGGTGGCGCCGGTTCCGTGTCGTTCCGGCGCGAAAAGTTCATCGAGTTCGGCGGGCCGGATGGCGGTGATGGCGGCCGTGGCGGCGATGTCTGGCTGGAGGCGGTCGACGGACTGAACACGCTGATAGACTACCGCTACCAGCAGCATTTCAAGGCCAAGACCGGCGTCCACGGCATGGGCCGCAACATGACCGGCGCCAAGGGCGCCGATGTCACGCTGAAGGTGCCGGCGGGAACGCAGGTGTTCGAAGAAGACAACGAGACGCTGATCTGCGACCTGACCGTGGTCGGCCAGCGCTTTTTGCTCGCCAAGGGCGGCAATGGTGGCTTCGGCAACCAGCATTTCAAGACCTCGACCAACCAGGCGCCGCGCCGCGCCAACCCCGGCCTGCCGGGGCAGGAGCTCAACATCTGGCTGCGGCTGAAGCTGATCGCCGATGCCGGACTGGTCGGGCTGCCGAATGCCGGCAAGTCGACATTCCTGGCCGCCGTCACCGCGGCCAAGCCGAAGATCGCCGACTATCCGTTCACGACCCTGCATCCCGGCCTCGGCGTTGCCCGCATCGACGCGCGCGAATTCGTCATCGCCGATATTCCGGGCCTCATCGAAGGCGCGCATGAGGGTGTCGGCATCGGGGACCGCTTCCTTGGCCATGTCGAGCGCACGCGTGTGCTGTTGCATCTGGTTTCGGCGCAGGAGGAAAATCCGGGCAAAGCCTACAAGACCGTGCGCGCGGAGCTTGAGGCCTATGGCAACGGCCTGACCGACAAGGTCGAGATCGTGGCACTGTCCCAGGTCGACACGCTCGACGCCGATGCGCGCAAGAAGAAAGTCGCCTCGCTGAAGCGTGCCGCCGGCCGCGCGCCGATGCTGTTGTCGGCCGTCACCGGCGAGGGTGTCGAGGCGGTGCTGCGGGCGCTGATGTCGGTGGTGGCCGAGGCGCGTGCGCAGATCGCTGCGCCAGTCGAGACGCGCTGGGAAAAGTAGGACGATGCAGTCGCTGGGAAAATATCGGCGCATCACCGTCAAGATCGGCTCGGCGCTGCTCGTCGACCGCGCGACAGGCCTGAAGCGCGACTGGCTGGCCTCGCTCGCCGACGACATTGCGGCGCTGGCCAAGGGCGGCGCTGAAATCCTCGTCGTCTCGTCCGGCGCCATCGCGCTAGGCCGCACGATCCTTGGTCTCGGCAAGCGCGCCTTGAAGCTCGAAGAGAGCCAGGCCGCGGCAGCCGTCGGGCAGATCGCATTGGCCGGCGCGTGGTCGGATGCGCTCGGCAAGGGCAGCCTGAAATCGGGCCAGATCCTGCTGACGCTCGGCGACACCGAGGAGCGCCGCCGCTATCTCAATGCACGGGCAACGATCTCGACGCTGCTCAAGATGAAGGCGGTGCCGGTCATCAACGAAAACGACACGGTGGCGACGTCCGAAATCCGCTATGGCGACAATGACCGGCTGGCGGCCCGTGTCGCCACCATGATGGGTGCTGATCTTTTGGTGCTGCTCTCCGACATCGATGGCCTCTATACGGCGCCGCCGGCGCGTGACCCTCAGGCCAAATTCATTCCGGTGGTCGACCGCATCACGCCCGATATCGAGGCGATGGCGGGTGCGGCCGCTTCCGAGCTGTCGCGCGGCGGCATGCGCACGAAGCTCGATGCCGGCAAGATCGCCACCGCCGCCGGCACCGCGATGATCATCACCTCAGGCACGCGGTTGTCGCCGCTGATGGCGATCGAACGCGGCGAGCGCGCTACTTTCTTTCGGCCGAGCAGCAACCCGGTCAAGGGCTACAAGACCTGGATCGCCGGCCAGCTCGAACCGGCCGGCCGGCTTACGGTCGATGCCGGCGCCATCGGTGCGCTGCTGTCGGGCAAGTCGTTGCTGCCGGCCGGCGTCAAGCTGGTCAGCGGCAATTTCTCGCGCGGCGACACGGTGGCGATCCTGTCGCCCGAGGGCCGCGAGATCGCGCGCGGGCTGGTTGCCTACGATGCGGCCGATGCCGTAAGGATCGCGGGCCTGAAGACGACCGAGATCGAAACCGTGCTCGGCTACGAGGCGCGTTCGGCGATGATCCACCGCGACGACCTTGTGGTGAGCCATTCGGGTGACCAAGTACGGGCCGGCGACCAAACAGGGGCCGGTGACCAAGTCACGGTCGGTGGCGATGTAAGCGGAGGATGAGCCATGCTGAAACTGCATGAAAAATCCGGGGATGACACCGTAGCAACGATGGCCGATATCGGCCGTCGTGCCCGCGCTGCCGCCCGACCGCTGGCCATTGCCACGACCGCCGCCAAGAATGCTGCACTTCTCGCCATGGCCGAGGCGATCGTCGCTCGGGAGCAGGACATTCTCGACGCCAACGCCATCGATGTCTCGAACGGCCAGGAATCCGGGCTTTCCGCCTCCTTCATGGATCGGCTGAAGCTCGATCCGGCGCGCATTCGCGCCATGGCCGACGGCATCAGGGAAATCGCCGCGCTGCGCGATCCGGTCGGCGATGTGATGGCGCAATGGGACAGGCCGAACGACCTGCATATCGAGCGTGTGCGCACGCCGCTCGGCGTCGTCGGCGTCATCTATGAGAGCCGCCCGAACGTCACCGCCGATGCCGGCGCGCTGTGCCTCAAGGCAGGCAATCCGGTGATCCTGCGTGGCGGCTCGGATTCGCTCAATTCATCAGCCGCCATCCATGCCTGCCTGGTCGAAGGGCTGAAGCAAGCCGGCCTGCCGGAAGACGCCATCCAGCTGGTGCCGACCACCGATCGCGCCGCCGTTGGCGAGATGCTGAAGGGCCTCGGCGGCACGCTGGATGTCATCATCCCGCGCGGCGGCAAAAGCCTCGTCGGCCGGGTGCAGAACGAGGCGCGGGTGCCGGTCTTCGCGCATCTCGAAGGCATCTGCCATCTCTACATCGACCGCTCGGCCGATCTCGACATGGCGGTGCGGATTGCGGTCAACGCCAAGATGCGGCGCACCGGCGTCTGCGGTGCCGCCGAGACGCTGCTGGTCGACCGGGCGGTTGCCTCCACGCATCTGGTGCCGATCCTCGACGCGCTTCGAGCGGCCGGCTGCGAAATCCATGCCGATGCCGACGTGCTGAAAGTATTTTTCGATGCCAAGCCGGCGATCGATGCCGACTGGGTGACCGAATATCTCGACGCCATCATCGCGGTGAAGCTGGTCGACGGCGTTGCCGGTGCCATCGAGCATATCGAGACGTTTTCCTCGCATCACACCGAGGCGATCGTCGCCGAGGACGCGCAAGCCGTCGAAAGATTCTTCAACGAGATCGATTCGGCGATCCTGCTGCACAACGCATCGACGCAGTTCGCCGATGGCGGTGAGTTCGGCATGGGCGCCGAGATCGGCATAGCCACCGGCAAGATGCATGCGCGCGGACCGGTCGGCGTCGAGCAACTGACCTCGTTCAAATACCGCGTGCGCGGGTCGGGACAGGTGAGGCCTTGAATCTTTTCGTTGTCAGAGCCTGAGGCAATGCTGGCATCTTCCGAACCGGCGGTACCCTCCCGTTACCTGAAGATGCCGCATGCCGAGAAAGGCCTCGCCGTCGGCCTGTTCGGCGGCTCGTTCAATCCGCCGCATGCCGGCCATGCGCTGGTCGCCGAGATCGCGCTCAGGCGCCTGGCGCTCGACCAGCTGTGGTGGATGGTCACGCCGGGCAATCCGCTGAAGAACACCAGGGAACTGGCGCCGCTCGGCGAACGGCTGCAGCTGTCGGAGCAGATTGCCAAGAACCCGAAGATCAAGGTCACCGCCTTCGAAGCCGCCCATCACGTCCGCTACACCGCCGACACGCTGGCGCTGGTCAAGGAGCGCAATCCCGGCATCGACTACGTCTGGATCATGGGGGCGGATAGTTTGCGCGATTTCCACCGCTGGCAGCGCTGGCGCGAGATCGTCATGACCTTCCCGATCGCCGTCATCGACCGTCCGGGCGCGACGCTGTCGTTCCTGTCCTCCGTCGTCGCCAAGACCTTCGACTATGCCCGCATCGACGAGGGCGATGCGCCGCGGCTTGCCCGCATGAAGGCACCGGCCTGGACTTTCATCCACGGCCCGCGCTCGTCGCTGTCATCGAGCGCGATCCGCAAGCTGGCGAAGGGGTGAGCCCGACCGCCCGCCCATGTCGCTTTTATCGCTCCCTTTGCCCGTTTCATGGGCAATCCTGAGCAGGCATGTCGATTCCCAGGAAAACCCGCAGCGAAGCCGAGCAGGGCGCCGAGCCCACACCGCTGATCGCGATTGCCAGCGTCATCGTGTCGATGGCACTGATAGCCGTCGGCAACGGGCTGATGTTTGCCTATATCCCGGTCCGGCTCGGCGCCGAGGGTTTCGATCCGACCTGGGCCGGGCTGATCATCACCGGACTTTCGGCCGGCGGGCTCGCCGGATGCATCCTGACCGGACCGCTGGTGCGAAGGGTCGGCCATGCCCGTGCCTTCATGGTGTTGTCGGCGCTGATCGCACTGGCCAACGCCGCTGTCGGCGCCGGGGTCCATCCGCTGCTGTGGATAGCCGCCCGCGCGCTCTACGGCTTTGCCATCTGCGGCCTGTTCATCGTCGCGCAGAGCTGGCTCAACGACGCCGTTGCCAACGCCATCCGCGGCCGGGTGATGGCTTTCTTCTACGTTGCCTATGTCGCCGGGCTCGGGGTCGGCTACGCGACGCTGGCGCTGGTCGATATCAGGACAGCGGATGCGCCGCTGATCGGCATCGTCTTCACGGCGCTATCGATCCTTCCCGTCGGGATGACCCGACTTGCCCAGCCGCCGGCACCGCAGGCGGCCTCGGTGGCGCTGCGCCGCGCCTGGCGGGTTTCACCGGTCGGCGTCGCCGGCATGCTTGCGGTCGGCGGCCTGTCAATGTCGATTGCGGGCTTCGCGCCGATCCACGCCACGGCCGAGGGCTACAGCCAGGCCGATGTGGCGCTGCTGCTTTCGGCGATGCCTCTCGGCACGCTGATCCTGCAGATCCCGCTTGGCTGGATTTCCGACCGAACCGACCGCCGCTATGTGCTGATCGCCGCATCCGCGCTTGCCATGGTCGCCGGCGTATTTGCGCTCGGGTACGATGGCGGCGCGTTGGCCGCGTTGGTTGTGATCTATATCGTGTGGGACGGCGCCTCGGAATCGATCTATTCGCTGGCCAGCGCACATGCCGCCGACCGCGCCGGCAAGGATGACATGGTGGCGCTGTCCAGTTCGCTTCTATTTGCCTGGTCGCTGTCGGGTTTCGTCGTGCCCGGCATCGTGACGGCGCTTTCGGCCGTCTTTGGAACGCAGGCTTTCATCTATGTGGCTGTTCTCATCGCCGCAGCCTTCTGCCTGTTCGTGCTTCTGCGCGTCTTCACGACGGGTGCGGTCCCGGTCGGTGAAACCGGCAGTTTCGCACCGATGACGGCGCAGGCGCCTTTGCCGGTCGAACTTGCCTTCTCACCGGACGATGAGGGCCGGCACTGAGCCAACCGACTATTGCCGGCGGGCTTCGGGTTGGGGCGCTTCCGGCGGCGGCAGCGGGATCGATATGCCTTCGCTATCGAATTCCTGTTTGGCGCGCTTGGTGAGATCAGTCTGGGTGGCGAAGAAGTCCGCCGACGATGTCCAATAGCGCAAGGCAATCGAAACAGTGCTGTCACCCAATGTCGAGACGAAAGCGATCGGCGCCGGCTCACGTTTCACTCGCCGTTCGGCCGCGGCAATTGCAAGCAAGGTTTTCTGCGCCCTGTCGATGTCGTTCCAGGAGCCGATGCTGAGCGTGATATCGCTGCGGCGCACGCCGTTGCGCGAGAAGTTGCGCACCGGCTGGTTCCACAACGTCGAGTTGGGCGCCAGGATGTAGACGCCGTCGGCGGTCCTGAGCTTGGTCGCGAACAGACCGATTTCCTCGATCGTGCCGGCGATCGAACCAACCTCGACGGATTCGCCGATGCGGAACGGCCGCAGCGCCAGAAGCATGATGCCGGCGGCGATGTTCTGCAGCGTGCCCTGCAACGCCAGGCCGATGGCGAGGCCAATGGCACCGATCGCGGCAATGATCGAGGCCGTCTGCACGCCGAACTGGCCGAGCACCATGATGGTGACGAGGATCAGGATGGCGTAGCGGACGATCTTGGAGAAGAAATGCCGCAACGTCGCGTCGAAACCATGGATATGGCCGAGACCGGCGAAGATCGAACGTTCGGCAAGACCGGCGACGATATAGCCGACAATCAAGAGAATGACGGCACCGATGGCCGAGAAGGAGTACGAAACAATCAGCGTGCTCAGTTGGGCGAGGCCAGCCTGGACGCTGAGAAAGGCGTTTTGCGGGTCGATCGGCATGGGGGGAATCCGGTTGGTCGGTGAGCCGATAACCCATGCGGGCGGTGAGGGTTCCGATCTTTTCCGGCGTGCAGCGGAACCACAAGAGCGACAATACGTTCGTGCGAGGCAGGGTCCCGTCTTGAAACTGTCAGGGAACTCTGCCTATCTAAGTGGTGTCACCTGCTTCAAGGGGTGATTTGGTTGTTCTTGCTGCGAAAGGAAATACACTGAGAACAGCACTGCGGAAGAAGGCCGATATCATGCCTTCGCCGGCCAGGATCAGCGTAGACGACGCCGTGTCCCGCGCCATCAAGACAGTCCTTGCCAGTCTGGAAGACTCCAAGGCCGAAAACATTGTCTCCATCGACATCCAGGGGAAATCGAGCCTCGGCGACTACATGGTCGTCGCTTCGGGCCGATCGCACCGTCATGTCGCGGCTGTCGCCGATCATCTTCTCAAAGCGATCAAGGATGCCGGTCTCGGCACCGCGCGCGTTGAGGGGCTGTCCGGCGCCGACTGGGTCCTGATCGATTCTGGCGACATCATCGTCCATGTCTTCCGCCCCGAAGTCCGCGAATTCTACAATCTCGAAAAGATGTGGCAGGCGCCGGACCTCGAGGAAGAAACGCTCCACTAAGTCGTTCGCGCGGCTTACAAGGCGAGGATGAAGATATCAGTTCATGCCGTGGGCCGGATGAAAGCCGGCCCCGAAAAGCTGCTTGCCGACCGCTATTTCGAGCGCTTCGCCAAGAGCGGCCCGGCCGTGGGGCTTGAATTTGGCGGCATTGCCGAGATTGCCGAGGGGCGCAGCCAGACCGCCAACGAGCGGCGGCGCGAGGAAGGCCAGAAGCTGCAGACGCAGTTGCATCCTGGCACCGCGCTGGTCCTGCTTGACGAACGCGGCAAAAGCTTTTCCTCGGAAGATTTCGCCGGGCGCCTTGGCCTGTTGCGTGATGGTGGCCGCAAGGCGCTGGTCATCGCCATCGGTGGCGCCGACGGTCACGATCACTCGCTGCGCGACCAGGCCGAACTGGTGATGTCGTTCGGATTGCTGACATGGCCGCATCAGCTGGTGCGCGTGATGCTGGGAGAGCAGCTTTATCGGGTGGCCACCATCCTTTCGGGACATCCCTATCATCGCTCGTGAACCGGTGAATTGGTGCAGTACACCCGGATTTCCGCCCCAATGCCGAGGCAAGATTGCACCGAGTGGGCGGTTTCGAACATGGTTGATTGTTCGTTAACGAAGCCACGCATAGAGTCGGGCTTCAATGTCTGAAGACAGAAAATCAAGAATGGGCTCATGGCGCGCACGCTGCGGCATCGCGGTGGCGGTGCTTGTGCTGTCGCTGCATGCGGGGCGGGCGGAAAACACGCTCGACATGGCTCCCGATCCGGATCAGAGCCGGGCCGAATATGAACGGGTCTCGAAGGAGATCACGCTGTCGTCGGAACGATTGGCCAAACTCTCCGCCGATATCGCGACGATCAAGAAGGATCACGCCTCGATCACCGCCGCATTGATCCAGTCGGCGATGACCGAGCAGAAGCTCGGCCAGGACATCGAGGACATCGGCGCCCGGCTGGAAGGACTGAAGGGCCAGGAACAGAAGATCCGCGCCTCGCTGATGGCGCGGCGCGACGTTCTGGCCGAAGTGCTGGGCGCGTTGCAGCGCATGGGCCTCAACCCGCCGCCGGCGATCCTGGTCAAGCCCGAGGACGCGCTGTCGTCGGTGCGCAGCGCCATCCTGCTCGGCGCGGTGGTGCCGGAACTGCGCCAGCAGACCGATAGCCTGCTTGCCGATCTCAAGGAACAGACCAGGCTCACGGCGTCGATCGAGGCCGAACGGGCGCGGCTGACGGCGGCGGTCGGCGACCAGACGGCGGAAAAGAAGCGGCTCGGCATGCTGCTGGAGGCCAAGCAGAAGCTCGAAGCCGACACGCAGACGCAAATGGCCGCCGAAAAGCAGCGATCCGAAGCGCTGGCGGCCAAGGCCGGCAGCCTGAAGGAGTTGATCGCATCGCTCGAAGCGCAGGCCGACAAGAGCCGCAAGGCCGCCGATGCGGCCAAGGCCGCGGAGCCGAAGACACCGGATGGCGACAACACATCGGCGCCGGCGGAACTGGCGTCGCTGCCCGTTCCGGAAAGCAACCAACTTGCCGCCGCGGTGCCCTTTTCGGCCCTTCAGGGACAGATCGCGCTGCCGGTGACCGGCCGTATCAAGCGGCGATTCGGCGCCGATGACGGTAACGGCGCGGTGATGCTTGGCGACATGGTTGCGACACAATCGGGAGCCATCGTTACCGCGCCGGCGGATGGAAATGTGCTTTATGCGGGGCCGTTTCGCTCTTATGGTCAACTCTTGATCCTGAACGCAGGCGACGGCTATCATGTCGTTTTGGCGGGGATGAGCAGAATCAGCGTCGCGACCGGTCAATCAGTGCTTGCAGGAGAGCCGATCGGTGCGATGGGAGAGGCCCGGGTGGCGAGCACCTCGGTTTCGAAGAATGGAAATGCCACGCCGGAACTCTATGTCGAGTTCCGCAAGGATGGAAAACCCGTCGATCCGGCCCCATGGTGGGCGGACCGTTTTTCTGGAAGGACGTGAATAATGCGGAAACTGTCGCTTCTGTTTGCCGGTGCGCTGATGGGCGCGTCCGCCATGAGCCTGGTCTATGGCGCGCCCGGCTCGGCGGCGAACGCTGCAGGGTCGGAGACCTACAAGCAACTGGCGATCTTCGGCGATATCTTCGAGCGGGTGCGGGCACAGTATGTGACACCGCCCGACGACAAGTCGCTGGTCGAGAATGCCATCAACGGCATGCTGGCCTCGCTTGACCCGCACTCCTCCTACATGAATGCCGAGCAGGCGCAGGATATGCGCGTCCAGACCAAGGGCGAGTTCGGCGGCCTCGGCATCGAGGTCACCATGGAGAACGATCTGGTCAAGGTGATCACGCCGATCGACGACACGCCGGCCGCCAAGGCAGGCGTGCTGGCCGGCGACTACATCGCCAAGATCGACGGCGAAGAGGTTCGCGGTCTGACCCTCAACGATGCGGTCGACAAGATGCGCGGCCTGGTCAACACGCCGATCAAGCTGACCATCCTGCGCCAGGGCGCCGACAAGCCGATCGAACTGACGGTCGTGCGCGACATCATCAAGGTCAAGGCGGTCAAGTTCCGGGTGGAGAACGACATCGGCTACATGAAGATCACCTCCTTCACCGAAAAGACCTATGACGACCTCGAGAACGCCATCGACACCATCAAGAAGCAGATTCCCGACGACAAGCTGAAGGGCTACGTTCTGGATCTCCGCCTCAATCCGGGTGGCCTGCTCGACCAGGCGGTGAGCGTGTCCGATGCCTTCCTCAACCGCGGCGAGATCGTCTCGACGCGCGGCCGCGACCCCAAAGACGTCACCCGCTTCGACGCCAAGCCCAAGCAGGTCGACGACATCAACGGCAAGCCGATGATCGTCCTGGTCAATGGCGGTTCGGCCAGTGCGTCGGAAATCGTCGCCGGCGCGCTGCAGGACCTGCGCCGTGTCACGGTGGTCGGCACGCAGTCCTTCGGCAAGGGTTCGGTGCAGACCATCATTCCGCTCGGCGAGAATGGTGCGCTGCGGCTGACGACGGCGCTCTATTATACGCCGTCCGGCAAGTCGATCCAGGGCAAGGGCATCACGCCGGACATCAAGGTCGAACAGCCACTGCCGCCGGAACTGCAGGGCAGGGATCTGACACGTGGCGAATCCGATCTCAAGGGCCATATCAAGGGCGCCGACGAGAGCACGACGGGTTCGGGCTCGGCGGCCTATGTGCCGCCGGATCCGAAAGACGATCTGCAGCTCATCTATGCCGAGCAGCTGCTGCGTGGCCAGAAGACCGATCCGTCCTTCCCGCCCAATCCGCAAAAGGCGGTTCTCAACCAGTAAGGATCTGGAGCGGCGCACGCGCCGCCCCATCTTTCTGTTTGAGCCAGATGGAAGCAATGCGATGCTGCCGGGACCGAGAGGTTCCGGCAGTTTGATTCGGGGGGCGAGGCAAAGCTCCCGAGATATGGCGCGGGGTGCGCCGGGATTGATGAATTCGCGCATGTCTTTCGAAGCGGCTTCGTCTTCGGAGCCATGTGCCCGGGGATTAGGCTTGGCTGATATCGACAAGGACATCGAACGCCCGCTCGGACAGGCAGTCCGGCCGCCGCGCGCCGCCGGCAAGATCAGCGGCGGTGCGATCATGGCGACAGTGGCCGTGCTGGCGGTGGCCGGCGTCTCCGGCGCGATCGCGCTCAGGGAAAAGCCGTTTAGAAAGCCGCAAGAGGTTGCCGTTTCAACGCCGAAAGTGACCGCGGCGGCCGAGCCTGCCCCTGCGCCGCCCGCATCGCCCCCGAAGCCGGAGGCGCCGGTTAAATCAGGCGGGCCGCAGATCATCCATGTGCAGACGGAGGAGGGCGATGGGCCGCCCAAGGCAGCGATTGTCATTCGCGATCCGTCGACCATCGGCCAGAACCTGAAGATCGCGCATATTCCAGACAAGGCGCTGATCGAGACCAGCGAGACCGGGCCGTTGCCGGTGCGCGCCACGGATGGCAGGCGGCCGTTCGACGTCTATGCGCGGCCCTGGTCGGGCGGGCGCGGCGCACGGGTGGCGATCGTCATCGGCGGGCCTTCGGTTTCGCAGACCGGCACCCAGGCGGCCATCGCCAAGCTGCCGGCGGAAGTGACGCTGGCTTTCGCACCGCAAGGCAACAGCATCGGCCGGTGGATGCAGGCAGCCAGGCAGAGCGGCCACGAGATCGTCATGCAGGTGCCGCTCGAACCGTTCGATTATCCGAAGGTAAATCCGGGCCGCAACACGCTGACGGTGGCGGCGAGCGCGGATGAGAATCTGAAGAGCCTGCACTGGGCGCTGTCGCGGACGACCAACTATACCGGCGTCATGAACTATATGGGCGCCCGCTTTTCCGCCGACGCGGCGGCGATGGAGCCGTTCATGGCCGAGCTCGGCAAACGCGGCCTTGCCTATATCGATGACGGCTCGTCGGCGCGCAGCCTGGCGCCGGACCTGGCGCTGAAGGACGGCGTGCCGTTCGTCGCCGGCGACATGGCGATCGATGCCGTGCAGGATCGCGGCGAAATCCTGAAGAAGCTCGACAGCCTGGAGGCGACCGCGCGGGCCAAAGGCACTGCCGTCGGCATCGGTTCGGCCTTCGACCTGACGGTCGATACCGTGTCGTCCTGGGTGGTCGAGGCCAAGAAGCGCGGCATCGAGATCGTGCCGATTTCAGCGGTGGCTATAGATCCGCAAAAAGGCTAACAGCCGTATTGATAATTCTACTCCGGCGGGCATCTGGCGACGTTTTCTGCGCTTCCGGTGCTCACGTACTTTAAGTACGCTCCGCTCCGGTTCTCGAAACCGCTCGCCACCCGCCTCACCGGAGCGAATTCTCAAAACGGCTGGACCCCATCACTCATGGCAAAAAAAATCGACCGCGAAAAATTGCCTTACCGTCCCTGTGTCGGGCTGATGATCCTCAATGCCGAGGGCCTTGTCTGGGTCGGGCACCGGATTGCCGAACCGGACAGCGAATTTGCCGGCACGACGCAGCTCTGGCAGATGCCGCAGGGCGGCATCGACGAGGGCGAGGAGCCATTGCAGGCGGCCGAGCGCGAGCTCTATGAGGAGACCGGCATGCGAGGCGTCTCGCTGCTGGCCGAGGCGCCGGACTGGATCAACTATGATTTGCCGGACCATCTCGTCGGCATGGCCTTCAAGGGCCGGTATCGCGGCCAGACGCAGAAATGGTTCGCCTTTCGCTTCCACGGCGATGTCAGCGAGATCCAGATCAACCCGCCGCCGGGTGGCCACACCGCAGAGTTCGACAAATGGGCATGGCGGCCTATGCAGGACCTTCCCGACCTGATCGTGCCGTTCAAGCGCCATGTCTATGAGGATGTGGTGACGGCATTCCGGCATCTGGTGCAATAGCCGCTATACAACAACCGCGGTTGCCGCGCCGGCCCGGCGGTCCTATTGATGTATCCACTAGCACGCGAAGGGTCGCCATGAACGACGCCCCCCAAAAGTCGCCGCCAGAAGAGGTCACCGCCACAAGCGAAGTGGCGGCTGGGGCCATCCTCACCATCGATCTCGGTGCAATCCGTGAAAACTACCGGCGGCTGAAGGCGCGGTTGGGCGATGTTGCCTGCGCTGGTGTGCTCAAGGCGGACGGCTACGGCGTTGGCGCCGGCCAGGTCGGGGCGGCGCTGCTGCGCGAAGGCTGCGATGTCTTCTTCGTTGCGCTTCTGGGCGAAGGCGTCGCCCTGCGCCGCTCGCTTGGTGCGGGCCCTGCCATTTTCGTGTTGAACGGCATTCCGTCCGGTGCCGAGACGGACGCCGTGGCAGCGGACGTTTGCGCTGTCATCAACAGCCCCGAGCAACTGGCGGCTTGGCGTGTGTCGGCTCGCCGCGCCGGCCGAAAACTGCCGGTCGCAATCCAGGTCGACAGCGGCATGTCGCGGCTCGGCATGGCGCCCCGGGATGTGGAGCGCGTTGCCGCCGATCCGCAGGCCTTCGACGGCATCGACATCCGGTTCGTGATGAGTCATCTGGCCTGCGCCGACGAGCCGGAGCACCCGGCCAATGAGCGGCAGCGATTGGCATTCGAGCAGCTGCGCAAGATGCTGCCGGCGGCACCGGCCTCGCTGACCAATTCCTCCGGCATCTTTCTTGGGGAGCGCTTTCACTACGATCTCGCCCGCCCCGGTGCCGCGCTCTACGGCATCAATCCGACGCCGGCAAAGCCCAATCCGATGCTGCCGGTGGTGCGGTTGCAGGCAAAGGTGGCACAGACGCGCAGCATCGAAAAAGGCGCCGGCGTCGGCTATGGCCACACCTATCAAGCGCAAGGCCCGCTCAGGCTGGCGACGATTTCGTTCGGCTACGCGGATGGCTGGCAGCGCCGGGCCGCGTCGGCTGCGTGGTTCGAGGGCACGCGCCTGCCTTTCCTCGGGCGGGTGTCGATGGATTCGATCATTCTCGACATTTCCGCCCTGCCGGCCGGCAGGTTGCGCGAGGGTGATCTCGTCGAACTGCTCGGTCCCTCGCAAAGTGTCGATGACGCTGCCGGCCATGCCGGCACCATCGGCTACGAGATCCTGACCAGCCTCGGCCCGCGCTTCCATCGGCGCTATGTCGGCAGTTGAGCGGTTTGGCCGCGCTTGACAAGCGGGACGCCTGTCGGCAAGGCTCCTTGCATGAGCAACCCAGCTTATGTCAGAACCTTGTTCAGGGTCTGCCCGATCGCGGGATCGTAGCCCCGGCGCGGTCGCCTTTTGGCGTTCGTCCGAACCGGGGCATTTCTACCTGACATCATCATTCCCGAGCCAGACAGCTTCGCGGCTGCCGGCTTTTCATCAAGCCACCGTTTGTGCGGGGGCAGGCGCGCGTCTGTTGGATGCGCCAAGTCATGAGGTTTGCCATGCAACATGCAACAGGATTGCGTCCACCGAGCCGGCTTCTGGTCAGCGATGCCGACCACCACAGGCTGACGGGCCTGGCGCGGGCGTCGCTCGACCGCGTGCCCGAGACGGCCGAAGAACTGCTTTCGGAGATGGACCGTGCCGTCGTCACGGCGGCGGCTTCCATGCCGGCCAACGTGGTGCGGATGGATTCGACGGTGACAATCCGCAACGATGGCGGCCACACCCAGCGCATCACGCTGGTCTATCCCGGCGAAGCAGACATCAGTGAAAACAGGATCTCGGTGCTGACACCGATGGGGACGGCGCTTATCGGCGCGTCGATCGGGCAGACAGTGTGCTGGAGCAGCCGTGGCGGCCGGGAACTGTCGGCGACCATCGAAGCGGTCGATGCGCCGGCCTGCGGGCGGGAAGGGTCCTGATCATGGAGACGGCGATGACAGGCGCGAATTTCCGGCTGACGACGAAGGACTTCGCCGTCCTCGAGATCATGTTGGAGCGTTGGCGGGCTTTCGCGGATCCGATTGTTCCAATGCTTGAAGAGAAGCTTTCCAAAGCCGAGGTCGTCGCGATCGATTCGGTCGGATCCGATATCGTGACGCTGAACAGCAGACTGGTGTTTCGTGTCGATGTCGGCCCTGCCCAGACCCGGACCTTGGTGCAGAACGAGGTGCGCGGTCCGGTCGGCTCCAGCCTGTCGATCATGACAAGGCGGGGGCTTTGCATGCTCGGAATGGCCGAGGGTCAGACTGCATGGATCGAACACGCCGACGGCAGGCGGGAGTCGGTCCTGATTGCAACCGTGCTCTACCAGCCGGAGGCCGCGCGGCGTGCCGTCAGGAAGAAATCCCAGGCCGAGGCGCGACGGCCGCATGGGCTCACCCTCGTCTACAGCGCCGCAGCCGATTGGCGGCCCCTTGGCGAAAGGGCCGGAATGCGGCAGACAGGGGATGACGACCCCGGTCCCACGGCGGCGTGAACAGGCAACACTGCACGATCCCGAAAGTCGGCATCGATTTTCGCAGGGGATCGTGCGCAAATCGGAAATGCGGCCGCGCCCAGGCGTCCTCAAGGACGGGCGGCGGCAAGGAGTGAACGATGAAGATCATGGTGCTGGGCGGCGGCGTCATCGGAGTGACCACGGCGTACTTTCTTGCCGAGGCCGGCCACGAGGTGACGGTTCTCGACCGCCAGAAAGGCCCGGCGCTAGAAACCAGCTTCGCCAATGCCGGCGAGATTTCGCCCGGCTACGCCTCGCCCTGGGCCGGACCCGGCATTCCGCTGAAGGCGATCAAATGGCTGCTGATGAAGCATGGCCCGCTGGTGGTGCGGCCGGCCTTCGACCCGCATATGTGGACATGGCTGATCAAGATGCTGCGCAACTGCACGGCCGAGCGCTATGCGATCAACAAGGCACGCATGGTGCCGCTCGCCGAATACAGCCGCGACACGCTGAAGGCGCTGCGCGAAGCGACCGGCATCGCCTATGACGAGCGCACCCAGGGCACGCTGCAGCTGTTTCGCACGCAAAAGCAGCTCGACGGCACCGGCGGCGATGTCGAGGTGCTGAAGAAGTATGGCGTGCCTTACGAGATCCTCGACCAGGACGGCTGCATCGCGGCTGAGCCTGGCCTTGCCGGGGTGCGCGAAAAGTTCGTCGGCGGCCTCAGGCTGCCGCACGACGAGACCGGCGACTGCAAGATGTTCACCGACAGGCTGGCCGAACTCTGTGTGGCCCGCGGCGTCAAGTTCGAGTACGACGTGACGATCTGGCGCGTCATCCGCAGCCGCAACCGCATCGCCAATCTCAGCACCAGCAAGGGCTGGAAGACCGCCGACGCCTATGTGATGGCGCTGGGCAGTTATTCGGCAGGTTTCATGCGCCGGGTGAAGCGGCCGATCCCGGTCTATCCGGTCAAGGGCTATTCGATCACCGTGCCGATCAAGGACGCCGCCGCGGCACCGGTGTCGACGGTGATGGACGAGACCTACAAGGTGGCGATCACCCGGCTCGGCGACCGCATCCGGGTTGGTGGTACGGCCGAGATTTCCGGCTTCGACCTCAGGCTGCACGAATCGCGGCGGCGCACGCTGGAACACTCGGTTGGCGATCTCTTTCCGGGCGCCGGCGCCATGCGGGATGCGACGTTCTGGTGCGGGCTGCGGCCGATGACGCCGGATGGTCCGCCGCTGATCGGCCGCACCGAGCTCTCCAATCTCTATCTCAACACCGGCCACGGCACGCTCGGCTGGACCATGGCTTGCGGCTCGGGCAAGGTTCTGGCCGACATCATCTCCAGCCGGGTGCCTGACATCGACGTCCGCGACCTCGCGCAGGAGCGCTATTTTCGGTAGGGCATGTGTTGGTCAGAATGGCGAGAGCGCGCTATCCTCTACTTATGAGGCGCTTGCTAGCCACTTCCCTACGGCTGGGTAGCGCCTAGCGTCCGATCCTGCGTAGTGCGATGATATATGAATGGGTTCAGACTTCACTGATAGAGAGTTGCGAGCGCGGCTAAACCAACTGGGCGCGCGCGTTGCAGAACTTAAGGCCGCAAGGCGGCCTCATCCTGAGGGAGAGCATATCGCAGGCGGCCCGCTCGGTCCGACAGACCCACTAGAGGCGGAACTCCTAGAACGATCAGGAGGATGGTGGGGCTTCAATCGCAACCCAGCGTTCACTCTCGTATCCCTCATGCTCTTTATCCGCTCGCTGCGTCGAACGAGCTAGACGCCGGCCGGCTAGGACCATATTCCCTGCTTTCACTTTGGGTTGGTCAGATACAATCGCCGTCAGAATGCCTGCCGGACCCAGTCCTCGTCGAACAGCAGCCGGTAGGCCCACGGGATCGTCACATTGGTGGCGACCGGATTGGAGTGCGCGACATAGCCGTCATAGACCGGCTTCATCCTGGTGTAGAAGGCCGGATCGAGCACCATCATGCCGTTCTCACTGTCGTGAAAGAAGCTGCGGTTGTTGAGGTTGACCGACGAGATGGCGACCAGCCTTTCGTCGATCATCATGATCTTGGAATGCAGCACCACGTCAGGCGCCTTGAATTCGCGGATGTTGATGCGGTCGCCATATTTCTCGACGAACAGCTTGTTGAGCGCGGTGAGAAACTTGCCGCCGATATCGCCCTTGAGATCGATGCGGCCGACAATGTCGATCCTGACGCCGCGGGCGAGCGCCCGGTCAACAGCCTGGGCAAGCTTGGGCGTCAGGTTGAGGTAGGGATTGACGATCTGGATATGGTGCTGGGCAGCGTCGACCAGTTCGACGAAATAGTCCTCCAGCGCATGGCCGTCCTCGTAGGGCACCGAAATGAAGTGTCGTGCCGTGCCTGACGGGCGGGCGCCGTCGGACCGGACCGGAATGGAGAAGGGGCGCGCCAGATTGGTGTCGGCGTCGCGCAGCCACACTGTCGAAAGATGCGCAGCCAGCATTTCGACCGTGGCCGGATCGGCGAACTCGATGTCGAAGTCGCTCCAGTTCGAATAGTAGTTCAGCGAGAGCCCGTTGGTCTTGCCGTATTGCTCAAGATCGGGATAGCGCGACAGATCGATCGGCTGGTGGAACAGGAAGCCGTCATGGATGTTGCGGCCGCCGATGATGGCACGCGACCGCCGTGGATCGTCGGCAAGCGTCGCCAGCATCTTGACGTGATGGACCTTGTGCAGTTGTGAAATCTGCTCGTCGATCGGCGCACCATGGTCCGCCCGCCAGCGATATTCCTGCAATTCGACATTGGGGAATTCGGCCGCCAGCCGATGCAGCAGGGCGTCGTCCTTGTCGCGCTCCAGCATGTCGGTGACCATGATGCGCACCTTGGTGCCGAGGGCTGCATGGTGGCGGATCAGCCGTTCGATGATGCGGCCGGAGAAGTCGGCCTTGAACTCCAGCGACGACAGGTAGATCAGCTTCAGCCTTGGTGCCCTGGAGAAATCGAGCGGCAGCTCCGGGTCGCCCTTGTCGATGGCGCTGTCGGACAGCGGCGCTCCCATCAGAGCCTCGACCTTGGCGTTGAACCCGTCGCGCGACTTGCGCAGCAGGCGCGGCTTTCCGATCGGCAAGGCACAGGTCTGCGACAGCCAGCGGCTGGCATAGAAGGCGCGGCTGAGAGGATCGAGGCCGGTTGGGTCTGGCGTCGGGCAACGCTCGTAGCGACTGTCGAAGGCGGCGAGAGCCGGATCGGCGCTCTCTTCGCGCTGGATGGTGAGCGGCGCGCCTCCCAGGGCAAGGCTGGAGCGGATCCTTGCCGTGCAGCGGTTCAGGCTGTCACTTGGAAACAGGCTGACCGTGTCGTCCTCGCCGGCCAGGTGAAAGCGGAATGCCGTGCCCGTGGCGATGGTGCGTGAACCGGCGCCGGCACGGATCGCCAGCGTGCCGTCGCAGGTGCCCTCGATGTCGGCCGGTTGCTTGCCGGCCTGGCGCAGCACGATCTCGACGCTGCGTGCCTGCAGGCCCGAGAAATCGAAGACCCTGGGTGCCGAAGGTCGCGCCGCCGCATCGATGTAGAGCGTCTGCCGCGACACCCGCCAGCGTCCATCGAAATGGCCCTCGCCGCTGTTGGCGCCGGCCGGCGGCAGGTGCGTTTCGGCAACCGGCCCGGCCAGTTGCTGCAGTGTCCGGTAGGTCGCCTGGAAATCGCTGTTGGCGATCTCATGGCGGTCATGGCCGAAAGGGCCGGTGCCGTTGGCGCGGTCCATGGCGCCAAGCTGGTGGTGGGCGAGCAGCGCCAGGAAGCGTTTTTCATAGTCGCTCGTGCCGGCGTCACCGAAAAACTGCGCGGCGGCGATCCGCGGCCCAGCTGTCTCGGCGGAGAGCGCGGGTCGCGCGCAAGCGCTCTGGCCTTGCAGGAGATCGCAGGCATTGCGGCCAGCGCCGGCACAGCCGGCAAGGACAGCCAGCCCGAACAGAACGATGGCGATGGATGCGCGACCCTTCACCCGGCGGCTCCGGTCTTCAGGGCGCTCAATTGCGCCGGATCGCGCGGCGGCATGAAACCCTGCGGGAAGACCTTGCAGACGGGGATGGCAAAGGTGGCGATCAACAGTTCGGCCTCGCCGCGCATTTTGCGTGGCGCTGTCTTGTCGTCACGGATCGCTTTCGCCGAGGCGACCAGGGTGCCGTCGCAGTCGCAATGGTTGTGGCGGGCGATGTAGCAGGCATCATGCGCCTGGCAGGCCGCATCGAGGCGGTCGGCCGGCCGGGCCGATAGATCGCCGGTGCGGGTGCCAGGGCCGCAATAATTGCCGAAGACGAAAGGTGAAGGCCGCGCCATTGCGTAGCGGATCGGCTTGGGCAGTTCGGCCTCCGGGACCTTCGTCCACGGATTGGCGCAAGCGGAAACGAAAAGCAGCGGCAGGATGGCAAGAACGGCTCGCATGTCTATCCGCGCCAGCTTTCTAAGGGATCGTCTCTACGCGGCGGCTGCACGTCTGATGCCACTCTGGCCGGTTTTGTGGCAAGGAAAAGGCGGCACGGCTAAACAAATAGGCTCCGCTCCCGCTCCACCATCTTGGTGATGAAGCTGGCGACGATCTGGACGCGGCGCAGCGGCCTGACCGATTCGTGATAGACCAGCCAGTAGGCACGGCGGATCGGCGCGACCACATCGACGGATACCAATTCCGGCATCGAGCGGGCGACGAAGGTGTGCAGGATGCCGATGCCGGCGCCCGAGCGCACCGCCTCGGCCTGGCCGAGCGCCGAGGAGATGGCGAAGCTGGTGCGCCAGTCCGTGCTGAATTCGGCGGCATAGTCGAGCGAGGGACTGACGATGAGGTCCGGCACGTAGCCGATCAGCGTGTGCTGGCCGAGCTCGGCGGCGGTGTTGGGCAAGCCATTGGCATCGGCGTAGGCGCGCGAGGCAAACAGGCCGAGCGAGTAGTCGACCAGCTTTCCCGCCACCAGCCGGCCTTCGGTCGGCCGCTCGACGGTGATGGCGATGTCGGCCTCGCGGCGCGACAGCGAGAAGGAGCGCGGCACCGGCACAAGCTGGATCGTCAGCTCGCGGTGCAGGGCGGTCAGTTCGCCGAGGCGCTTGGCCAGGAAGGCGACACCAAAACCGTCGGGCGCGCCGATGCGCACCGTGCCGGAAACGTCGTCGCCTTCGCCTGAAATGGTCGAGCGCGCGGCGATCATGTCGCCCTCCATGCGCTCGGCAATGTCGAGAAAACGCTCGCCGGCGGGCGTCAGCTCGCTGCCGGTGGTCAAGCGGCGAAACAGCTTTGTCCGCAGCGCTTCCTCGAGTGCGGCGATGCGGCGTGAGACGGTGGCGTGGTTGAGCTCCAGC
>NZ_RZTT01000200.1 GCF_003996995.1 Mesorhizobium sp. M7A.T.Ca.US.000.02.2.1
ATGCGCGCCTATGTCAGCCGCGCCCGGCGAAGTGATTGGCCAGCGCCACCTTCGCCGCCAGCTGCATGAGGAGATCGCCGACCAGCACGAGTGCCATGAGTTGCGGCCAGAACCGCCGCAGCAGCGAAAAACCTAAGGTGATCGGTCTGATGATATCGGCAAACATGAGGTTCTCTCACGATGCCACCCGCCAAAACCTTTCTAGCAAAGGACGGCTGTTTTGCAAGAAAGGGGGCTCCCCTTCTCCCCTTGTGGGAGAAGGTGGATCGGCGCGATAGCGCCGAGACGGATGAGGGGTGCGTGACGGAATGGGGCGTTGGCGTTCCCTGGAACATCCCTCATCCGACCTCGCTTCGCGAGGCCACCTTCTCCCCTTGTGGGAGAAGGGAGAACCGTCCCCCTCACCTTCTCACCCGCGATTTCAGCCACCGGTCGAACGCCACCGCCAGGATCAGGATGAGCCCGATGACGATGCTTTGCGTATAGGACGAGACGTTGTTGAACTGCAGCCCGTTCTGCAGCACGCCGATGAGCGCCGCGCCGACCACCGTACCGCCGACCGAGCCGATGCCGCCGAACAGCGAGGTGCCGCCGATGACGACGGCCGAAATGACCGTCAGCTCGTAGCCGATACCGGCGACCGCTTCCGAGGAATTCAGCCGCGCCGACAGCACGAAGGCCGCGAGGCCGGCGAAGAAGCCGACGATGACATAAACCGAGACCAGAATACGGTCGACGCGCAGGCCCGACAGCCTTGCCGCCTCGGCATTGCCGCCGACGGCGTAGACAGCGCGCCCGTAGCGCGTGTAGCGCAGCACGATATGGCACAGGATGGCGGCCGCGGCGAAGATCAGCGCCGGCACCGGCACGGGGCCGATCAGCCCGGTTCCGAACCAGCGCATCGAGGCGTCGAAGCCCGAGATCGGGCCGCCGTTTGAGATGGTCAGCGTCAGCCCGCGAAACACCGTCAGCCCGCCCAGCGTGACGACGAAGGGCGGCACTTTCAGCCGGGTGATGACAAGCCCCTGCACCCCGCCGGCGGCAGCGCCCACAACGACGGCGGCCAAGAGTGCTGCGAACCAGCCGAACCCTTGCGTGCCGCTCGTCGACAGCGACAGCGTGTTGGCGGAGCCACCCTTGGCGACCACGGCGGCGACCATACCGCAGAAGGCGAGCAGCGAACCGACCGACAGGTCGATGCCGGCGGTGAGGATGACGAAGGTCATGCCGAGCGCGATCAGCCCGGTGATCGAGATCTGCCTTGTGATGTTGAACAGGTTGATCGGGTCCATGAAGCTCGGCTTCAGCACGGTGAAGACGATGATCAGCGCCACCAGGAACAGCAGCGGCCCGAAGCTCATCAAAAGCCGCGCGAAGTTGATGCCGCCGCGCTGATCCTGTTCCCCCGCCACGCTCATAGTGTCTCCTTGCGGTCGAGTGCCATCAGTTCCATCAGTCTTTCCTCGTTTGCCTCGACGCCCGGCATCTGGCCGGTGATGCGGCCCCGGCGCATGGTGACGATGCGGTCCGACACTGCAAGCACCTCGGGCAGCTCGGACGAAATCATCATCACCGCAATGCCGCGCGCCGCAAGCTGCACCAGGATCTGGTGCACCTCGGTCTTGGCGCCGACATCGACGCCGCGCGTCGGCTCGTCGACGATCAGCACTTTCGGATCGCGCGCCAGCCAGCGCGCCAGGATCACCTTCTGCTGGTTGCCGCCCGACAGGCCTTCGATCGCCTGCTCGGCCGAAGCCATGCGGATCGACAGCATTTTGCGAAACCCGGACAGCGCATCGTGCTCGCGCCGCTCGGCCATGAAGCCGAAACCGTTGCTGAAGCTGCCCAGCGAAGCGATGGAGAAATTCGGCAGGATGCCCAGCGCGGCAAAGATCGCCTGGTGCTTACGGTCCTCCGGCAGCAGGCCGATGCCGAGCGCAATGGCGTCCGCGGGTGATGCCGGGGCGATCGGCTTGCCGTCGAGCGTGATGGTGCCGGCCGCGATGCGGTCGGCGCCGAAAATGGCGCGCGCCAGCTCGGTGCGGCCCGAGCCGACAAGCCCGGCAACGCCGAGGATTTCACCGGCCTTGAGGTCGATGTCGACGCCGTCGAGCACGATGGCGTGCGGCGCTTCGGGGTCGCGCACGGTGCGCAGGCCGCGCACCGACAGCACGACATCGCCGGCCACCGCGCGTTGCGCCGGCCGGGCGTAGAGCTCGGACGCCGCGCGGCCAACCATTTTCTCGATGATTTTGGGCAGGGCGATCGGTCCACCCTCACGGTCGAGATGTCCGGCTAGCCGGCCGTCGCGCAGCACCGTCATGCGATCGCATATGGCGGACGCTTCCTCCAGCCGGTGGGTGACGAACATGATGGCGACCTTGTCCTTGCGCAGCCGGTCCATGATCGACAGCAACCGCTGCACCTCGGTCTCGGTCAGCGCCGAGGTCGGCTCGTCCATGATGATCAACCGGCTTTTCAGCGACAGGGCGCGGGCGATCTCGACCAGTTGCTGTTCGGCCACCGACAGCGCCGACACCGGCGTCATCGGATCGATGGAGAGGCCGACGCGAGCGATGATCGTGCGCGACTCTTGCTCCATGCGCCTCCAGCTCACCAGCCCGAACTGGCCGATCGGCGCGCGGCCGATAAAGATATTCTCGGCCACGGTCAGCGTCGGGATCAGGCTCAGTTCCTGGTAGATGGTGACAATGCCGAGCCGCTTGGCATCCTGCGGGCTGGATGGATGATAATCGGCACCGTCGAAAGTGATGCGGCCGCCCGACGGCGGCACGACGCCCGAGAGGATTTTCAAGAGCGTCGACTTGCCGGCGCCGTTTTCGCCGAGCAGGCCGAGGATCTCGCCGGGGCGGATGTCGAGCGAGACGTCGCTGAGCGCGGTCACGCCGGCGAAATGCTTGGTGATGCCTTCGACGGCGAGCAGGACGGGTTCGGGCGATGCGGCTTCAGCGGCTGGCGGCAAGGGTGGCTCCTTCCATGCAGTTGATGTCGCCTGTCAGCGCTTGAACGCCCCCCTCTGTCCTGCCGGACAGAGGGGGGCGCTGTCCCGCGGCTTTGCCAATCGGCCGATCCCCGCCAAACCCTTACTTCGTCTCGCCAATCCTCTCGGCCTTGTCGAGATTGTCCTTGCCGATGACGATCGGCGTCAAAAGCACCAGCTTCTCCTTCGGCTCGGTCTTGTCCTTGGCAAAGGCCACCGCGATGCGCACCGCGGTGCGCGACTGCTCGCCGGGGAACTGCTCGACGGTGCCGGCAAGCTTGCCGTCGCGCACGGCGACCAACGCTTCCGGCAGCGCGTCGAAGCCGTAGATCTTGACGTCGGTGAAGTTGCGCGCGGCACAAGCCTCCATGGCGCCCAGCGCCATGTCGTCATTGGCGCAGACGATGGCGTCCGGCTTGCCGTTGGCGGCAAGGCCGGCCTCGGTCACCGACAGCGCCTCGGCGCGGGCGAAGTTGGCGGTCTGCTCGAAGACGATCTGATACTTGTCCTTTAAGGGATCGAGCACATTGTGCACGCCCTTGTTGCGGTCGATCGCCGGGCCGGCGCCGGGCTGGCCCTGCAGATGGAACAGCTTGGCGCCGTTGGGGAACGCCGCCACCACGGCGTTGGCTTCCGCCTCGCCGCCCTTGACGTTATCGGCGCCGACATGGGCGAGGATGCCCTCGACGCCGTCGACACGGCGGTCGATCGTCACCACGGGAACGCCGGCCTTGACCGCTTCCTCGATGGCCGGCGCCAGCGCGTTGACGTCGAGCGGCGAGATGACGATGGCGTTGACCTTCTGCACCAAGGCCGCCTCGATGTCGGCGGTCTGCTTCGTGGCCGAGTTCTGGCCGTCGCTCTCGGTCAAATTGACGCCTTGCGCGGCAGCTTCCGCCTTGATCTCGTTCAGCATGTGCACGAAGAACGGAAAGCCGAGACTGGGCACCGAGCCAAGGATGGTGAGCTTGTCCTGCGCAAACACCGAGGGCGCGGCGACCATCATGGCGCCGAAAGCCGCGGACGACAGCAGGAATTCACGTCTGTTCATGGGATCCTCCTCCACAAAAACGCACGACCCCGAAAACCGGGATCGGTTTCAGGAAGGATCATGCATCGGTTCAAAGTGTTGGAGCATCCTCCCTGCGCCCGAAAACGCATGCCGCTCCAGCTGGCCGCCGCTGTAAAAAGAGCCTCCCACCGACGCCTGCCTGGGGATGCTAACCCAGGGTCAACCATTTGTGCAACCTCGATATAACAGCGCTGTTCGGCAAATTATCGGAATTGTCGGATTTTTGGATCGTGGGCATGCTTCCCAGCACAATAGACACGGCGCTTCGCCTCCTGCGGCCTATTTGGCGTTGACTGACTCCATATTCCTTATTGAAAGGCCACCATTAAATGTGTATAAATACACATGAAAAGCGCCGACATTATCCGCCTGTTGGAAGCTGATGGGTGGGTTGAAGTTGCCCGAAGGGGCAGTCATGCGCAATTCAAACACCGCGACAGGCTAGGGCGGGTCACCGTCCCTCATCCCAAGCGCGCTATTCCAATAGGCACCCTGCGCAGCATCGAAAAACAATCTGGACTGAAACTGAGGTGACGGCCATGAAGCAGTATATCGGACTTATCCATAAGGATGCCGACAGCGACTTCGGTGTGTCTTTCCCTGATTTCCCAGGCGTGATTACCGCCGGCAAGGATCTGGATGACGCCCGGTCCATGGCTGAAGAGGCCCTCGCCCTCCACATCGAAGGGTTGGTCGAGGATGGCGGGGCTGTTCCTGAACCCTCCAGTTTGGAGGCTGTGATGGCGGACGCCGATAATCGCGACGGTGTTGCAATCCTGGTCTCGGCCCAGACCCAGACCAGGAAAACAGTGCGTATCAACGTGACGCTTTCCGACGACATTCTCCAAAGGATCGATGCCTTTGCCGAAGCTCATGGCTATACCCGATCCGGGTTTCTCGCAAAGGCCGCTGAAAAAGTGATGGCGCTTGAAGCGGCGTGACCCGTATGAAGCCGCAAATCATCTGCCATATGCTCGCATCACTCGACGGCAGCCTTCATCCAAGCCGCTACACGACAAGTCCGGACGGGACCCGGGCGGAGTGGTCGAGCCTCTACGAACATATCCACAGTGATCTCGCGGCTGACGCCTGGATCGTCGGCCGCGTCACCATGGCCGAGATGAGCAAGGCCGCCGCGCACCCACCAGCCAATGTCGGCAAGGTCGACCGGCCCTATCATTTCGCGCAAATGGATGCGGGCAGTTATGCCGTGGCGCTCGATGCCTCGGGCAAGTTCCATTTTTCCAAACCCGACATCGGCGGCGACCACGTCGTGGTGCTGCTTGGGCGTGACGTTACCGACAGCCATTTGGCCGAGCTTGCCGCCGACGGCGTGTCCTATATCGTGTCGGAAGCGGCGGACATCGATCTCGCGGCGATGCTTGAGGTGCTCGGAAGCGAACTCGGCATCCGCCGGTTGCTGTTGGAGGGCGGTGCCGGCATCAACGGCTCCTTCCTCGCAGGCGGACTCGTCGATGAGCTGAGCCTTCTCGTCGCGCCCGCGATCGATGGACGCGCCGCCAACCAGGCCTTCGTCGAGTTCGGCGAGAGCGGCCTGGCGGGCAAGATGCAGTTGTCCCTGAAAAGCTGCGAGGCCTTGGCGCATGGGCTCGTCCATCTGCGCTACGCGGTCACCCCTGCTTGACGTTGCTCGCTGAACGGAAATGACCGCCAACCCGGCTATCCCGGATTGGCGGCCCGCTTCTGCGCCGACGCTTCAGCCGGTCAAACGGCGTATTGCATGGCGTCGAGATCGGCGATCAGCGTCGGGCCGGTCGGATGCCAGCCCAATCGTGCCTGTGTCAGCGCGCTGGAGGCCGGCAGATCCATCGGCGCGAACATTGCCATCCAGCCGAAATGCTCCGCCGCTCTTTCCGGCGCGATGGAGACGACCGGCAATTTCAGGCCCCGGCCAAGCGCCTCGGCGATGGCCCGCACCTCGACGCCTTCCTCGCCGACCGCGTGATAGCGTGCTCCCGGTTGCCGCTTTTCCACGGCCAGCCGGTAAAGCCGCGCCGCATCGAGGAGATGGCCCGCGGAGAAGCGGTTGCGGCCTTCGCCGACATAGGCCGAGACGCCCCTTTCACGCGCGATCTCGATGAGCGGCGAGATAAGCCCTTGCTTGACCGGATTGTGGACCTGCGGCAGCCGCACCACCGACAGATTGATGCCGTTTTCCAGAAGCGCATTGCCGGCCAGCTCGGAGGCTATGCGCGGATTGGGGTGGCTGGCATTGAAGACGTCCTCAATCGCCAGTTCGCCATGCCCAGGGCTGCCCATGCCGACGCCGGAGGTGATCACCAGCGGCCGGTCGGAGCCGCCCAGGGCGGCGCCGAGAGCGGCGATGACGCGCTTGTCCTTTTCGCAATTCTCGGCAAACCGCGAGAAATCATGGTCGAACGCCGTATGGATCACAGCCTCCGCCTTCGCCGCGCCGTCGCGCAGCCCCTCGGGCTCCTCGAGGGTGCCCCGATGCACCTCGGCGCCTGCCGCGACCAGCGCCTCGGCGCCGGCGTCGGAGCGGGTCACGCCGACCACCTGGTGGCCCGCCTGGATGAGTTCGGGAACCAGCGCCGAACCGATGAAACCGGTCGCGCCGGTGAGAAAGATACGCATGCAAAATCTCCTGCACTAGTTGCCTGCGTAATATTGCTGGTCTATTATTCTATTAAAGTAGTGATCTTATCATGGTATAATGGCTAACAGGATGCCCTCCAATTCCGCCGGCTCGCTGGCAGCGTTCCTCAAAGACCGGCGCACGCGGCTCGATCCGGCTTCCTTCGGCTTTTCGGGCCGCCGACGCACGCCGGGGTTGCGCCGGGAAGAGGTCGCCCAGCGCGCCAACATAAGCCCGACCTGGTACACGTGGCTGGAACAGGGCCGCGGCGGCGCGCCCTCGGCCGATGTCCTCAATCGCATCGCCAAGGGGCTGCTGCTGACCGAGGCGGAGCGTGAACATCTTTTCATGCTCGGGTTGGGGCGCCCGCCCGAGGTCCGCTACACCGGTGCCGAGGGCGTCAGCCCGCGGCTGCAGCGCCTCATCGACACGCTCGATGCCAGCCCCGCCATAGTCAGGACCGCCACCTGGGATGTCGTTGCCTGGAACCGCGCCGCGCGGGTCGTGCTGACCGACTACAGCGCCCTGCCCGAGGGCGAGCGCAACATCCTGCGCTTCATGTTCCTCACTCCCCATATCCGCGCCAGGCAGCACGACTGGCAAAACCTCGCTCGTTTCGTGGTGGGCTCGTTCCGTGCCGATGCGGCACGCGCCGGCGCTGTCTCCGAGGTGCGCGAACTCGTCGACGAGCTTTGCAGCGCCAGCCCCGAGTTTGCCGCCCTGTGGCGGGCAAACGACGTGCTCAGCCACGGCGACGGGACAAAGCGCCTGAAGCATCCGGAACTCGGCGATATCGAGCTGGAATATTCGGGCTTCGCGGTCGACGGCCGGCCGGATTTGAGCCTGACCGTCTACAACCCGGTCGACAGCGCCGTCGCCGACCGCATTCGCGCGCTGGCTCTCGCCCGACACCCCAAAGAGTAAGGGCCAGACGATCCGTCCGCGGGGAGACGCCCGCCCTCAAGCGCGCTCGCAGACCGCTTTCAGAATCTGCAAGGTCGGCCCCCAGTAGAGATTGGCATGCGGGCGGATCGCCGGTTCGGCAAAATCGCTGAGCGTCAGCGTCAGCAGCGTTCCCTCATCCGCCGGCGCCAGATCGAAGCTGAGCACCGTGTGGTTTTCGGGCACGTCCGCCAGACGCGGGGCCGACAGCGTGCTCCAGTAACCGTAGGCGAAGCTCCTTCCCGGCTCAAAAGCGCGGATGATGCCATGGTTCTCGAACGGCATTCCGTGTAGCAGTCCAAGCATCACGATCGCGCCGCCGGCATGCCCTTGTAGGCTGACGGTCAACTCCTCGTCGGACATCCATTGCGGGATCATCGCGGGCGTCGTCAGCACCTGCCAAATCTTGGCAGGCGTTGCAGCGATGACGACGGTCTTGATGATCGGTGCGGCAGACTCACTCATGCGCTGCAATTTATCGCGGATGCGGCGACGACAATATCGTCGTTCGGGCGGTGCGGCGCATGCGAAGGCAGCAGCGTCACGCTTGCGAAGCGATCGCGGCCCGTGGCATCTGTCGGCTCCACCAGCACAGACGGGCAGCATGACACCACGGCAGACACGGCAGAGCGGCAGGCAGGCGGCGCCCGGCGTCAGTCTCAACCGGGCGCTGTCGAAGCTCGGCCTGTGCTCGCGCACGCAGGCGGATGTGCTGATCGCCGAAGGCCGTGTGCGCGTCGGCGGCAAGGTGGTGCGCAATGCAGCCCTGCGGGTCGACCTCGACCGCGACCGCATCGTCGTCGACGACAGGCCGGTGGTTGCCGAGCGCAAGGTCTATCTCATGCTCAACAAGCCGCGCGGGCTGGTCACCACCCGCGACGACCCGCAACAGCGCGACACCGTCTATGCCTGCCTCGAAGGGCTCGACCTGCCCTTCGTCTCGCCGGTCGGCCGCCTCGACAAGGCCAGCGAAGGCCTGCTGCTGATGACCAACGACACCCGATTTGCCAACCGGCTGATGGACCCGGCTTCGCATTTGCCGAAAACCTATCACGTGCAGGTCGGCACGGTGCCGGACGCGGCGATGTTGAAGACGTTGCGCGCGGGCGTGAGCGTCGACGGCGAGATCCTGAGCGCCAGCTCGATCGAATTGCTGCGCATCGGTGGCCGCACCGCCTGGCTGGAGATCGTGCTCGACGAAGGCCGCAACCGCCACATCCGCCGCCTGCTCGCCGCGCACGGCGTCGAGGTCCTGCGCCTCATCCGCATCGCCATCGGCCGCCTGCCGCTCGGCGACCTCGCCAAGGGCACGGCACGGCATTTGACACCGGAGGAACTGGCGCTGCTGGCGGGGTGAGCAGCGCGTGCGCTGGTGCAGGCTCACAGCAATCCTTCCTGACGGAAAGCTGTCAGGAGGCCTGGCCTATAGGTCGGATGGGAGCCGGCCACGGCTTCAACGATCAGGAGCCAAAGCAATGAATTTCGTCTCTGTCCGCATCATCACTTCGGACGTTCAGCGCCTCGTGCACTTCTACGGCGAGATCACGGGC
Source organism: Mesorhizobium sp. M7A.T.Ca.US.000.02.2.1 (assembly GCF_003996995.1). GTDB lineage: Bacteria > Pseudomonadota > Alphaproteobacteria > Rhizobiales > Rhizobiaceae > Mesorhizobium. Next base: position 9,183 of record NZ_RZTT01000200.1, read on the forward strand.
CTGCCCGTGACGGTCTACACGGAAGACTTCGCGGAACTGGCGACACCGGCCTGCACGCTGGCGATTGGCAGCACGCGCACCTTGATGCTGTTCGGCGGCGACATCGCCCGCCCCGCCGACAACCACACCGTCATCCTCGAGTTCCGCGTCGGCGACGTCGATGCTGAATTCGCCAGGCTCTCGGACCTCGTCAGGAATGTTACTGTGCAGAAGCCAACCACAATGCCCTGGGGCAATCGCTCGCTGCTGTTTCGCGACCCCGATGGCAATCTGGTGAATTTCTTCACGCCGGTGACCGCCGAAGCGATCAAGAAATTCGACAGGTAGGGCGGAAGCGGCGCCGCTGGCCAAAGCCGCCCTACTTCTGGTTCCATTTCCGGATGACCGGCTCGCTCAAATCATGCTCGTAGCCGAGCACGCTGATGCTGGCTGTTTCGAGCACAAGCAGCGCGCCGCCTTCGGGCGGCAGGCCAATCCAGCGCGCCGCCAGCACGCGCAAGAAATGCGCGCTGGAAAACACCAATATGCCGGCATTGGCCTCGCGCAGCCCGGCGATAATCCTGTCGGCCCGCGCGCCGACATCGGCCGCCATCTCGCCCTTTGGACAACCATCGCGAAACACATTCCAGCCGGGGCGCTCGGCCAGGATCTGTTTTGTCGTCAGCCCCTCATAGGCGCCGTAGTCCCATTCCTGCAGATCGTCCTTCTTGGCGCTCTGCGCGTCGAAGCCGGCCAGTACGCTGGTGTTGTAGGCGCGCTGCGACGGGCTCGACCATACGGCCGAAAAAGACAGCCCCTTGAGCCTATCGGCGACACCCCGCGCGGCGGCCTCGCCAACCGGGGTCAACGGCATGTCGGTGCGGCCGGTATGCTGCCCCGAAAGGCTCCATGCCGTCTCACCATGCCGGACCAGATGGATTTGGGGATACGCGTTGCTCATGGAATGCCTTTCAGTGTCGCCAGCACCTTAAGCGACGATGCGGCAAAGGGGAAACCGCTTGGTACAAAACTGCGTGGTCGCCTGGCCTTGATCCGCGGCGGGCCGGCCCTGTGATCGGCCCGAGGCCGCAACTATATCAAGGCCAGCCTCCACAAGGCTCCCGCCACCACAAGGGCACGGGCCCTTGCACAACAAGTCGAGATCGTCATGTACAAACATCTGCTCATCGCCACGGACGGATCGGAACTGGCCGACAAGGGCGTTACTCACGGCCTAACGTTGGCCAAGGGCCTCGGCGCTGCTGTCACCTTCGTCACCGTCTCGGAACCATTCCCGATCTTCGCCTTGGGCGGTGCCATGGCCGGCTATGCCGCCGGCAACGAACTGGCTGCCTACAAGGAAGAGGCGGGACGACACGCTAAGGAAGTGCTCGACAAGTGCAAGGCGTCGGCGAACGCCGTCGGCGTCTCCGCGGAGGTCGTGCATGTCGAGGACAAGCGGCCCGCCGAAGCCATCCTGGAACTGTCGCAGGCCCTGGGCTGCGACCTGATCGTCATGGCTTCGCACGGCCGCCGCGGACTGGGCAAGCTGCTTCTCGGCAGCCAGACGGCGGAAGTGCTGTCCTACACGGAAATCCCGGTGCTGGTCGTCCGCTAGGGCGTTTTTCCGGGCTGGAACTGACTTTCGGAATCATGCTCAAATAACAGCCGGAGACCATCCCGGCGCGGCTGTCGTGCGCCAACATTGTTCGACCGCGCCGGAGAAAATTGACGAATGGCGGACGAGGGT
>NZ_RZTT01000201.1 GCF_003996995.1 Mesorhizobium sp. M7A.T.Ca.US.000.02.2.1
GGGTTGGGGAGATCGGGTTTTGGGGAAATCAGTGTGAAGTTGACCGGTTTCGCGAGCGGACCGCAAGGGGCCAGGCGCCGGAAAAACAGTAAAGCCAGCCAACCGACAAAGCCCAGGTCGACGACTGAAGCTTACGTTTTTCCCGGACTTGACGACATTTTCTGTCGCGAAAAGCCCAAGTTTTTTGTGAATCGGTCTTGTGTGCGTCCCAGATTTCTGCCATAAAAATTTAGGACAGTAGTGCTGTCTTATTTTGTCGCACAAAACGAGCCGGATTGGCGTATCATTGGGCCTCTCCGGCTGTTGCCGCGAGCGACAGGTGGACAGCCAGACTCTGGCCTGTACGATTACCAGATGCGATCCATGCGGAAAGCCGCCTGGTTCGGCAAGGATTTCGCAAGACGTGCCACAAGGATCAGGGTGAGCCAAGCGCTTGCCGAGGCAAACCAGCGCCTGAATGGCTGGGAATGGAGGACAGGAGATGACGGACATGACGCACTCTGCGACGAGCGGCCAGGCCGCGCAGACGAAAGCGGCAACCGTCAAAACCACCTTGCGATCCAATATTAGCCGAACCGCCAACGGCTTTTCCGCCCAGGGCCTCTACGATCCGCGCAACGAGCATGACGCCTGCGGCGTCGGCTTCATCGTCAATATGAAGGGCGTGAAGTCGCATCAGATCGTCAAGGACGGGCTGGCTGTGCTCGAAAACCTGACGCATCGCGGCGCCGTTGGCGCCGATCCGCTGGTCGGCGATGGCGCCGGCGTGCTGGTGCAGCTTCCCGACCGTTTCTTCCGTGAGGAGATGGCGGCCCAGGGCATCGAGCTGCCGCCGGCCGGCCAGTACGGCGTCGGACACTGGTTCATGCCGCAGGACGCGGCCCTTCGCGCCCATATCGAGGACATCATTGCCGAATCGGCGCAATCCGAGGGGCTTCCGCTCATCGGTTTCCGTGACGTGCCCGTCGACAATTCGTCGCTGTCGAAGGCGCCTGACATCGTGGCATCCGAGCCGTTCCATCGGCAGATCTTCATCGGCCGCACGCCAGACATTACCGATGACGAGGAATACGAGGCCAGGCTCTATCTGCTGCGCAAGGTCATATCGGGCCGCATCTACGCCGAGAACGACAACAAGGACATCGGCGCCTATTGCGTGTCGCTGTCGGCGCGCACCATCGTCTACAAGGGCATGTTCCTGGCCTACCAGGTCGGCGCCTATTACAAGGACCTGATCGATCCGCGCTTCGAGACCGCGCTGATCCTCGTCCACCAGCGCTTCTCGACCAACACCTTCCCGTCTTGGAAGCTGGCGCATCCCTACCGCATGGTCGCCCACAATGGCGAGATCAACACCGTGCGCGGCAACAACAACTGGATGGCTGCGCGCCAGGCGTCGGTCGATTCCGAACTGTTCGGCAACAACATCTCGAAGCTGTGGCCGATTTCCTATGACGGCCAGTCCGACACCGCCTGCTTCGACAATGCGCTCGAGTTCCTGTTCCAGGGCGGGTACAGGCTCAGCCATGCCATGATGATGCTGATCCCGGAAGCCTGGGCGGGCAACAAGCTCATGCATGCCGATCGCAAGGCTTTCTACGAATACCATGCGGCACTGATGGAGCCGTGGGACGGGCCGGCAGCGGTGGTTTTCACCGATGGCCGCCAGATCGGCGCCACGCTCGACCGCAATGGCCTGCGCCCGGCACGCTACATCGTCACCGATGACGACCGCGTCATCATGGCCTCGGAAGCCGGCGTGCTGCCGGTGCCCGAGGAGAAGATCGTCAAGAAGTGGCGGCTGCAGCCAGGCCGGATGCTGCTGATCGACCTGGAGAAGGGGCGTATCGTCTCCGACGAGGAGCTCAAGTCGGAGATCGCGACCAAGCATCCCTACAAGACCTGGCTCGCCAACACACAGCTCATTCTCGAAGATTTGAAGCCGGTCGAGCCGCGCGCGCTGCGCAAGGATGTCAGCCTGCTCGATCGCCAGCAGGCATTCGGCTATAGCCAGGAAGACACCAAGCTGTTGATGTCGCCGATGGCGACGACAGGCCAGGAAGCGGTGGGCTCGATGGGCACCGACACGCCGATCTCGGCGATGTCGGACAAGTCGAAGCTGCTCTACACCTACTTCAAGCAGAACTTCGCCCAGGTCACCAACCCGCCGATCGATCCGATCCGCGAGGAGCTGGTGATGAGCCTGGTGTCCTTCATCGGGCCGCGGCCCAACATCTTCGACCTGGTCGGCAATTCGCGCCGCAAGCGGCTCGAGGTGCGCCAGCCGATCCTGACCAATGGCGATCTCGAAAAGATCCGTTCCATCGGCCACACCGAGGACCGCTTCGACACCAAGACGATCGACATCACCTATGGCTCGGCCGAAGGGGCCGCGGGCATGCAGGGCGCCATCGACCGGTTGTGCGAACGGGCGGAGGCGGCGGTCGCCGGCGGCTACAACATCATCATCCTGTCCGACCGCCAGGTCGGGCCGGACCGCATCGCCATCCCGGCGCTGCTGGCTACGGCCGCGGTCCATCATCACCTGATCCGCAAGGGGCTGCGCACCTCGGTCGGCCTCGTCGTCGAATCCGGCGAGCCGCGCGAAGTGCATCATTTCTGCTGCCTTGCCGGCTATGGCGCCGAGGCGATCAATCCGTACCTTGCCTTCGACACGCTGCTCGACATGCACAAGCGCGGCGAACTGCCGAAGGAAGTGGACGCCTACGAGGTCGTTTCGCGCTACATCAAGTCGATCGGCAAGGGCATCCTCAAGGTGATGTCCAAGATGGGCATCTCGACCTACCAGTCTTATTGCGGCGCGCAGATTTTCGACGCCATCGGCCTGAAGACCGATTTCGTGCAGCAATACTTCACCGGCACCGCGACGCTGATCGAAGGCGTCGGCCTGGACGAGATCGCGGCCGAGACGCTCAGCCGCCACAATGACGGTTTCGGCAACGACCCCGTGCTGCGCAACAGCCTCGAGGTCGGCGGCGAATACATGTTCCGCATGCGGGGCGAGGCGCATATCTGGTCGCCCGACGCAGTCGCCACCTTGCAGCACGCCGTGCGCCAGGGGTCGTGGGAAACGTTCAAGGACTATTCCGCCCAGATCGACAGCGAGACGGCCCGCGCCCAGACCATTCGCGGCCTGTTCAAGATCAAGCTGTCCGGAGAGACCGGCCGCAAGAAGGTGGCGCTCGACGACGTCATGTCAGCGGCCGACATCGTCAAGCGGTTCTCGACCGGGGCGATGTCGTTCGGGTCGATCTCGCGCGAAGCGCATACCACGCTGGCGCGCGCGATGAACCAGATCGGCGGCAAGTCGAACACCGGCGAGGGCGGCGAAGAGGCCGACCGCTATCTGCCGCTGCCTGGCGGCGGCAAGAACCCCGAACGCTCGGCGATCAAGCAGATCGCCTCGGGCCGTTTCGGCGTCACGGCCGAATACCTCGTCAATTCCGACATGATGCAGATCAAGGTGGCGCAGGGTGCCAAGCCCGGCGAGGGCGGCCAGCTGCCCGGCCACAAGGTCGACGCGACCATCGCCAAGGTCCGGCATTCGACGCCGGGCGTCGGCCTGATTTCGCCGCCGCCGCATCACGACATTTATTCGATCGAGGATCTCGCACAGCTGATCTACGATCTGAAAAACGTCAATCCGGCGGCCGACGTGTCGGTCAAGCTGGTGTCGGAGGTCGGTGTCGGCACGGTTGCGGCCGGCGTCGCCAAGGCGCGCGCCGACCACATCACCATTTCGGGCTATGATGGCGGCACTGGCGCCTCGCCGCTGACCTCGCTCAAGCATGCCGGCAGCCCATGGGAAATGGGCCTTGCCGAGACGCACCAGACGCTGGTGCTGAACGGCTTGCGGTCGCGCGTCGCGCTGCAGGTCGATGGCGGCTTGCGCACGGGGCGAGACGTTATCATCGGCGCGCTGCTTGGCGCCGACGAGTTCGGCTTCTCGACGGCACCGCTGATCGCGGCCGGCTGCATCATGATGCGCAAATGCCATCTCAACACCTGCCCGGTCGGCGTCGCGACGCAGGATCCGGTGCTGCGCAAGCGCTTCAAGGGCACGCCCGAGCATGTCATCAACTTCTTCTTCTACGTGGCGGAAGAGGTGAGGGAGCTGCTCGCCGAGATGGGTTACACCCATATCGACCAGATCATCGGCGACAGTGATCTTCTGGAGAAGCGCGACCTGATCGTGCACTGGAAGGCGCGCGGGCTCGATTTCTCGAAGATGTTCTTCAAGCCGGATGCGCCGCATGAGGCGGTGCACTGGACCGAGCGCCAGAAGCACCCGATCGACGACGTGCTCGACCGCAAGCTGATCGAGCTGGCAAAGCCTGCGCTCGAAAGCAAGCTGCCGGTCAAGATCGAGGTCGATATCCGCAATGTCGACCGCTCGACGGGCGCCATGCTGTCGGGTGAAGTGGCCAAGCGCTTCAAGCACAAGGGCCTGCGCGAGGACACCATCCAGGTGAAGCTGACCGGCACTGCCGGCCAGTCCTTCGGCGCCTTCCTGGCGCGCGGCATCTCGTTCGAGCTTGTCGGCGCCGGCAATGACTATGTCGGCAAGGGCCTGTCGGGCGGACGCATCGTCATCCGGCCGCCGGAAGAGGCCAAGATCGTCGCCGCCGAGTCCATCATCGTCGGCAATACGGTGCTCTATGGCGCCACCGAGGGCGAGGCCTACTTCGCCGGCGTCGCCGGCGAGCGTTTCGCCGTGCGCAATTCGGGCGTCGCCGCCGTCGTCGAAGGCGTCGGCGACCATGGCTGCGAGTACATGACGGGCGGCATCGTCGTCGTCATCGGCAAGACCGGCCGCAACTTCGCCGCCGGCATGTCGGGCGGCGTCGCCTATGTGCTGGACGAGGCGGGCGATTTCGCCGAGCGCTGCAACATGGCGATGGTCGAGCTGGAGCCGGTTCCGGAAGAAGACGATCTGATGGAAAGGCTGCTGCACCATGGCGGCGACCTTGACCACAAGGGTCGCGTCGACGTCTCCGGCGACATGACCAGCCATGACGAGGAGCGGCTTTACCAGTTGATTTCCAACCATGTGCATTACACCGGGTCGGTACGTGGTCGCGAGATTCTCGACGACTGGACGATTTTCCGGCCGAAGTTCCGCAAGATCATGCCGGTCGAATACCGCCGCGCCCTGATCGAGATGGAGCGCATGCGCATGGGCGTCGCGGCGGAATAGGCTTTGCAATTGCCGGGGAGCCCAAGCTTCCCGGCCCATCTTCATCGACAGTTTGACCTCCGGCGCAAGGTTGCCATGGCTGCCTCAAGGGGTTAACGGGTGCGGCGAAAACCGCACCATCTGGACAGCAGGAACTGGACTATGGGCAAGGTAACAGGCTTTCTCGAAATCGACCGGCAGGTGCACAAGTACCAGCCGGCCTCCGATCGCATCCGGCATTTCCGTGAATTCACGCTGCCGATGTCCGACAAGGAGGTCGAGAAACAGGCCGCGCGCTGCATGGATTGCGGCATTCCGTTCTGCCATGGGCCGACCGGTTGCCCGATCCACAACCAGATTCCGGACTGGAATGACCTCGTCTACAATGGCGACTGGGACAACGCGATCCGCAACCTGCATTCGACCAACAATTTCCCGGAGTTCACCGGCCGCATCTGCCCCGCGCCCTGCGAGGAAGCCTGCACGCTGAACCTCGAGGACATTCCCGTCGCCATCAAGACGGTCGAGCAGGCGATCGCCGACAAGGCCTATGAAACCGGCCATATCAGGCCCTATCCGCCGGAGAAGAAGACCGGCAAGCGCGTTGCCGTCATCGGCTCCGGCCCCGCCGGCATGGCGGCAGCCCAGCAGCTTGGCCGCGCCGGCCACGATGTCCATGTCTACGAGCGCGAAAGCCGGCCCGGCGGGCTGATGCGCTACGGCATTCCCGACTTCAAAATCGAGAAGCACTATATCGACCGGCGCATCGAGCAGATGCAGGGTGAGGGCGTGACCTTCCATTGCGGCGTCAATGTCGGCGTCGACAAGCCGGTTGCCGAGCTGCTCGCCGAACATGATGCCGTGCTCTATTGCGGCGGCTCGGAAACGCCGCGCGCGGCCGGCATTCCCGGCGACGATCTCGGCGGCGTGCATGACGCGATGCCCTATCTGGTGCAGCAGAACCGGCGTGTCGGCGGCGAACCGATTCAGTCGGTGGCATGGCCGTCGCATCCGATCATCGCCGGCGGCCAGCATGTCGTCGTCGTCGGCGGCGGCGATACCGCCTCCGACTGTGTCGGCACTGCTTTTCGCCAGGGTGCGGTGCGCGTCACCCAGCTCGACATCCGTCCGCAGCCGCCGGAGAAGGAAGACAAGCTTTCGGTCTGGCCCTATTGGGCGACCAAGATGCGCACCTCGTCCTCGCAGGCCGAAGGCGCGGAGCGCGAATTCCAGGTGGCGACACTCGAATTCATCGGCGAGGAAGGCCAGCTGACCGGCGTCAAGTGCTGCGAGGTCGACGACAAGCGCAAGCCGATCGCCGGCACCGAATTCGTCATTCGTGCCGATCTCGCCTTCATCGCCATCGGCTTTGCCGGGCCGGCTGCGGCCGGGGTGGCGAAGGAATTGGACGGTGAGATGAAGATCGCCACCGACAGCCGCCGCTCCAGGAATGTCGAGGCCAATGACCGCGACTACAAGACCAGCGTGGACAGGCTCTATGCGGCCGGCGACGTGCGTCGTGGCCAGTCGCTGGTCGTCTGGGCGATCCGCGAGGGCCGCCAGGCGGCACGCTCGATCGACGAGGCGTTGATGGGGTCGAGCGTTCTCCCGCGCTGAACCCAGGAGCGTGCAGCGATACTAACGATTGATCGCGGTCGTGGTATCGGTCGCGGCCTTTGGCGGCCATGAGAAATCGTCGGCGCGGCCGGGCGATGCAATCGGTGCCTTGCCCTCGACCACAAGCTTTTCACCGGGCAAGTCCGGATTGGCCTTCGCCGGCGGTGCCGCGCCCAGCAATTCGGAGCCACCGTCGAGTGCCGGATCGCTGAGCAGCATCGGCGCGGTTCGGTCGATAACGATGGGGGCCGCGGCCAGCGCCGGTGCCTCGACAGGTGCGCCCGCCGGAGCGGACGGTGTAATCACGCTTCCAGGCGCGGTCAGGCCGAGGATCTTCAGCAGCGGTTTTTCGGTGTAGAAGGCGAGTTTGCGCTTGCCCGCCCTCGAGACGTTGATGCCGTCATCGGCGCGCAGCCGAACCGGCTGGCCGTTGATGTCGGGGCCGCTGGTGACGAAAGCACCGTTCTCATCGACGAAGCCGTCCCAGACGTCGACGAATTCACCGCCATGGCTTTCAGCGGCCTGATGATAGATGTCGTTGAAGGCCAGCATATCGGAGGTCATCTTCGACACCCGGAACGCCGGCATGCCGACCCAGAGGAAGGGTACCTTTGCCTCCGCGATAGCTTTGCCGAACGCCTCGGTCCGGCGCTCATATTCCTTGGTCCAGGTTTCAGAGCGGGGCTGCTCGCGCACGTCACCCACCTTCATCTGCTGGCGGTCGTTGGAACCCAGCATGACGATCACGGCGGCAGGCTTTTCGGTCTCGATCAGCAATTTGATCTGTTCGGGCCAGTTGTAGAAATCATCGCGTACGAAGCCGGACGAGCCATTGCTGCGAACGACGATCCTGACGCCGGCATTCTCGGCAAAGGCGGTGTCGAGGCCTTCGGCGAGGCCGGCCGCCATGAAGTCTCCGACCACCAGCACGGTGCGAGCGTCCGGTGCCTTGTCGACCACCGGGATTTCCGGTTCCGCCGGCGGGCGCGGGGCGCGGGGTTTTTTCGCCTTGGGCCTGGGCCTCGGCTTCTGGATGTCCTGCGGCGGCTCGATGCGCTCGCTGCGGCGCGGGAACAGAAGGTCTCGCAGCGACCAGCCGCGGTTTTGCTGCTCCTGCGCCATGGCCGGCGCATGGAAGGCGCCAGCCACACCGACGGTGAGCACGATCACGGCCAGGATGAGCACCGGCATGCGACGAACAAGCCCTGCGATGCGCGCAGCCGAAGCCAATCGTTTCCTCCATCCCTTGGCGCAGCAAATGCCGCGCCAACCAGATTGCTACAGTGTCCTTTGCGCGCCCGAAAGGCCGCGCGGCACCGCAGGCGGCTCTATTTCTGCCGAAGCCACTTCAGCACTTCCATGCTCGGGTAACCGTCCTGGGTCAAGCCGGCCTTGGCCTGGAAGGCCAAGATGGCTGATTTCGAGCCGTCGCCGATCTTGCCGTCGAACTTGCCGTCATAAAGGCCATGTTGGGAAAGCCGCTGCTGCAGCTCCTGCCTTTCCTCGAAAGTGAGCTTGGTGAAAGGCCGCTTCCAGTCCTGCACGAGACCGCTGGAGCCGGCGATTTCGTCGGCAAGAAGGCCGACGGCCAGCGCATATTTGTCGGCGTTATTGTAGGCTTTGATGACCGTGAAATTCTTGATCATCAGGAAGGCCGGCCCGTTGCGGCCGTCCGGCACCTTCAGCGTCGCCTTGTCGGAGCCGTTCTTGAACGGCTTGCCGTTGGCCCTGACCACGCCGAGCGCCTGCCATTGCGACAGTGTTTTCGAGCCGCCGGGAAGCTTTCCAGCGGGCAAAGCAACCTCATAGCCCCAGGTCTTGCCGGCCTGCCAGCCATTCTTCTTCAACAAATTGGCTGATGTCGCCAGCGCATCGGGGATCGAATTCCAGATGTCGCGTTTGCCATTGCCGTCCATGTCGACGGCATAGTGCAGATAGCTGGTCGGGATGAACTGGGTATGGCCCATGGCGCCGGCCCAGGATCCGCTCAGATGGCTTTCGTCGATATCGCCGGTCTGCAGGATCTTCAGCGCGGCGATCAGCTGGGTGCGGGCGAATTTCGCCCGCTTCGGATCGGCATAGGCCAAGGTCGCCAGCGAGCGCACGACATTGCGCATGACGTCGTCGCGCTTGAGGATCTCGCCATAATTCGATTCCATCGACCAGATGGCCAGCAGGATGTAGCGGTTGACACCGAACCTGGCCTCGATCCGGTCCAGCCACGGCTTCCATTTCCTGGCCATCTGCTGGCCGACGGCGACCGACTGATCATGGACGCGGTTGTCGAAATAGTCCCAGGCAGGGGCCGTGAATTCAGGCTGCGTACGCGCCTTTTCCAGCACCACCGGATCGATATCCCTGATGTTCCTGAAGGCCTGGTCGTAGAGGGCGCCGGAAACGCCGCTCTGCACGGCGGTGGCGCGGAAGCCGGCGACCCACTGCCGGAAACCGGCATCGGCGAAAGCGGGGCCAGGCATCAGCAGAGCGAGCGATAGGCTGGCTGCCGCCATGACGCTGGTAAAAATTTTTGCGGCATTGCGAACGGACATCTTTTCCTCCTTCTCTGTCTCAGGAAAGACCATTCATCGCCGAACCAGGTTAGGAATTAGTTTACCATAGGCGCCACCGGGAACGAAAAGACGCTTCGAAGCTTTACCGGTGGACATTCCTCTCAGTTGCCCAGTAGTCCCGAATTCCGGCGTGAAAATGTCTTGGAACGGGGATTGCGGAGCTGGCCCTCAAACGGATAATTGAAAGCATGAAGAGAGTTCGCAAGGCAGTCTTCCCGGTCGCCGGTCTCGGCACACGGTTTCTCCCGGCCACCAAGGCTGTCCCCAAGGAAATGCTGACCGTCGTCGACCGGCCGGTGATCCAGTATGTGGTGGATGAGGCACGCGAGGCCGGCATCGAGCATTTCATCTTCGTCACCGGCCGCAACAAGGCCGTCATCGAGGACCATTTCGACATCCAGTTCGAACTCTATGACACGCTGGCCCAGCGCGGCAAGGACGACCAGCTCGCCCGCCTGCAACGGCTGCAGCCGGCACCGGGGCAGACCAGTTTCACACGCCAGCAGGTACCGATGGGACTTGGCCATGCCGTCTGGTGCGCCCGCGAGCTCGTCGGCGACGAGCCCTTCGCGCTGTTGCTGCCCGACATGATCATGCAGTCGGAGAAGAGCTGCACGAAGGCAATGGTCGAGCTCTACGAGGAGACCGGCAACAACATCATCGCGGTGCAGGAATGCGCTCCCGCCGAAACCCACAAATACGGCATCGTCGGCCGCGGCGAGGACACGCATCACGGTTTCCGCATCACCGAGATGGTGGAAAAGCCGAAGGCCGGCACCGCGCCGTCCAACCTTTACATCAACGGCCGCTACATCCTGCAGCCGGAGATCTTCAAGATCCTCGAAGGCCAGGAAAAAGGCGCCGGCAACGAGATCCAGCTCACCGACGCCATGCTGAAGCTGGAAAAGCAGCAGCCTTTCTACGGCTACCACTATCGAGGCCGCACGTTCGACTGCGGATCGCCGGAAGGTTTTGTCGAGGCCAATGTCGCCTTCGCGCTATGGCGCAGCGACATGAACGAGAACATGGCCGGTGTGATCCGCACGCTTCTCGATGAGATGAAGCCATCCGAGCGCCGCGGCGCCGCATCTTAAGTCGATGTCGATGTTCAGCTGGTCCGCGGAAGGGCCGGTCTGATCTCAACGCACGTTTGGCACGCAAGTCCTCAGCGCTGCACTTTCACGCCGAGGAAGATGCTGTTGGCGGTGTAGTCCCGGCCCGGCAGATTGCTGGTCAGCTTCTCGGTCCTCACCCTTGTGGTGAGGCCGGCGTAGCGGTTCAGCCACCAGGTCAGCCCGGCCTCGGCGCTCAACACCCTGTCATGGCCATCGATGCCGATGTAATCACGCCAGTCGAGGCCCAGAGCCGCATTGGCGGTGAGGTTGGCGCGAATCTGGCGTTCGCCGGGCAGGCGACCGGAATAGAGG
>NZ_RZTT01000202.1 GCF_003996995.1 Mesorhizobium sp. M7A.T.Ca.US.000.02.2.1
GAGGGTGTGATAGTACTGCCCCCCGGTGCCTTCTGCAGGCGCTCTCAAGGTCCGCTTCTGACGAACGTCGAGTTGGGCTTTGACGACCGATATTAGGCGCAAGGCCGCCGTTCACCTCTCCTTCTAGTCAGCGCTCCGGCCAGCGAAAAAGCGTCGAGGCCCCAACAGAGTGAAAATCGGTATTTCACATTGACGCGCAACCAGGTGATGAAGGTATGCCGCAGCTCATCATCGGCGACCGCAACAGCACCGGCCGCAGCGCCCAGCAGGAATGCAACGAGGGTTTCATGAGCGCTCGTGCTGGGCCGTCCCGAGCGCCCAGCCAGGTGCTTGGACTTGCGGTTCGATAGCGCGCGAAGTGTGAGAAGCCGCGCGAGAAGAGCCCGGACCGCCGCGAGAATCCGGGACGCTGGCGGAAATTTCGCCGAACCGCGCCCGAAACAGACATCCGTTGCCACATTGTCGTCGTAACTTTCCGGTGGTGAGCATGAACGCCAAAGCGCGACCTCCTCCTAGGGCAAGCCCCCCTCAGCTCCCTGCCGGTGGGGGCTTTTCACATATTGAGACCTATATTTGTTGGCTCAAAGCATTGGTCATTGATGTGGTGGCAGCGCGCCTGGGCAGAGGAACTTGTCTTGAAGGCGAGTGAGACGCGTGCGATTAGCGAAACCCTTACGAGGATGATCACGCCGGAGATGTCGCCCAAGCACTCTTCAAGGCTGCTCGAAAGAGCATCCCAAAACGGCCAACAAGGATATCGCCAGAGCGGCGTTCTACTCGATTATTGCCAATGCGGATCAGGAAACCGTCAAGGTCAGGAACCTGCAGGCATTCGCTCTCGCCGAGCGCCCCGGCCGGAGAATTAAACTAGGACAGTCAGCGGATTCTGTAGGCTTGATCGTCTGCGGGAATTGGAGTGGCGCAAGCATTGGTCAACGGGGTTCCCTGCCGCGATCGCACCATAACGGCACGCCCACGAATCGGCCATTTAGGATAGGCGGCGGGCCTGAGCGTCCGCTTGGCCGGCGTCGAGACCCATAACTCCCAACCCTTGGCGCCGGCCGCCCTCTATGAACACTGCCTTGCGAACGCGTTTGCATTGCGTAATGTTCAGCCGGGGCAATGGATTTCACAGGGGTTGGGCACGTGGCGAACGCCGATATTACACAGATCGACGCGGCAGGTCTGAACCGGGTCCGGGATCTGGCTCTGATCATCTGGCCAGCGCACTATGCGCCGTTGATCGGCGCCGACCTGATCCCACCAATGGTAGCGGACATGTATTCGCTTAACACGCTTGGCGCGGACATGCGCGAGCGAGGCCACCTGTACTGGATCGCCTCGGTTGACGGGAAAGATATTGGCTATGCGTCGGCCTACTTGAAAGACGGGCGGCTGTGGATCAAAAAGCTTTACCTGCTGCCGTCCGTTCGGGGCATGGGGCTGGGAAAGCAGCTTATCGCGACGATCAGAGACCATTACGGGAGGCAGCACCCGCAGGCCCTCTACGTAAGCGATCGCAATGAGACAGCCATCGCGTTCTACAAGTCGCAAGGCTTCACCGTCGAGAGCTTGGAGCCTGTGCAGATGGGCCCTTATCATTTCGAGGATTATGTGATGGTACGCCCTGGAGAGATTGCCTTGCCCCAGTCTCGTCCGGACGTGCCGACCTACTGAATGGCGCAGTAGCCAACGCCCTTTTGACCCCGTTACCACCTATCCGAACAAAAGGGCTACAGGTGCACTTCGCGGAGCCCGTTCGTTTTGCCGCTACTCGTCCGTTTCGTGCGTCGTGATGACGATCAGGTAGGCGGGCCGGTCAGCGGGCGCTTGGGGCTGATCGGCAGAAAGTCGGACCGGCGCCCTGGTGGCCGCCTGGCGTCAGATTGACCGATGGGCCAAAAAATCGTTCCACGGCCGGTCGACCGGTTCTTCCACAAGCGATCCCATAATTCCGGAGTGGTAAACCCGTGAAATGCCAGATAATTCCAGACGTACCAGTCTGCATGTTGTGCTACTTTTGTTTTTAGCAGCTATTTAGTAATGTGGATCAGCGCCCTTCCGGACTTTCCAGTATAGTCTTCAGCGAAACCTTGGCCGAGCCCGGCTTCAGCGGTTTTTGCTGCGAAGCGTCGGGCGATCAACGCCTCAATCCACCTACGCGGGGCTAAATCGAACACGAACCGTGCAGATCGACCCGCGCCACAGCGTAGGCGTCCAGAATTAATTGCTCATCCAACTGTCGTCCGAACCCTCCCATGAAGTTCGGATCGGCGGCCGCCCGCTCGAAATGGTCGGCAGAAAGAAGACAAATGCGCGCGCCGACCGGCATACCCGAAAGCCGCACGGATTGCCTCTTGGCAGTAAGGTTAGAAAGCCAAAGCGTCGTGCTCCCGTTTTTTTCGGCGGCGATCGCCGCGATGCTGTCAATTCCGGAAGTTCCCACCGACAGCAGACTGGCGCCACCGAGCTTTGATAGGCCTGCCATGATATGGAAAGCGGGATACACCATTGGGCCATCCTGTTGGTCGAACCACGGCTGCGCGAAATTGCCTCTCCTGTAGACGAAACCAAATGGGCCGGTGAAGTCACCGAAGGCGACGGCTTCGATGCCCTCGCGAGCGCAGGCCGCGAAATAGCCGACGATCCAGGCCGCATTGAACAGCCCGCGCTGGCGAGGATCGATGCGGGTGAGGCAGACGCGACCGTTCGCTTCGTTCTGCGCCGTGGAGGCTCCGTAAGGGTTCTCGCGGCAGCCGAGTTGACTGGGGCCCACACGCAGGGGCAAGCGTTCGCCCATGAAGGCACGGGCAGAGCGGATCAGATGGGGAATGGCCTCAAGCGTCTCCATCACCGACACATCGTCTGCAGCGTGCACGCTTGGACAGGTGGTGAAGGTCGCGTAGTCGAGCGCCTCGCCTGGCGGGCGCTTGCGATTGAGCTCGGTGAAGTACGCGGCCATGCCGCCGCCCAGCGTTACACCCGGGAAAGCCCGGCGCGCCGCGGAGTAGTTTTCGTGGAAGCTTGGCATCGCCGGCCATGTTGCTCCCGGCTGTACCGATTTCATGTCCTGCGCCGGAAAGACGCAGACAGCCTCTGGAGCGAGGCCGAGGCGACGGACAGCGTCCGCGACCGGCTTCAACTCGCCGAACGGATCCAGCGTTCCCCTGGTTATGATCTCCAGTACGACGCTTGCCCCGATCAACCGGGTCAGCGCTGCGTAGCGTTCAAGTTCATCGTGACCTTGGCCGAGACGGAGATCGACCTGGCAGACCATCCACTGCGGAGCCAATTGCCGAATTAGATCGGAGGTTTCAAGGGCGTGCCTGGCTTCCCCGGCGGCGACGCCGACGCCAATGCGAGGCACCCGGCCGGCCGGTCCGCCAATTGTCACGTTGATCGGTGGGTTGGGGTTTTCAGACGTCCCCCTACAAAGCGTCCCCGACACATGAAGCCGGACGGCCTGCGTGAATTTCTCACCCTTGGGCAGTCTGTAGGGCCACGGGCGACGCAGGGGACGAACATAGGTCTTATAGGAGGCATCAGACCAGTTGCGTTGGTCCTCCATCTCAAAGGTATCACCATCCATGGTGCAGGTGGCCCAGATCCCAGGCGCGATCTCATGCGACAGCGCGCGCACGTCAGTGAACGGACATTCAGGATCAATAACGTCTGGAAAAAGCGAAAGCCTTTCGAGACCATCCTGATGCAGCACCCTCACCGGCTTGCCGGCCAAAGCCGCGATCGGATGCAGCACGACGAAGCCGGTCCGGTTGGTCAAAAGGTCGGTCTCGGGCTCTGCTTCTGCCACAAACGACAGTGCGCCATCGCTACTGCCCGAGATCCGGGCCCGGTAAACCAGGCGGCCCGATGTTGCGGCACATGTTCCGCGGTATTCAATGGCGAACGCATCCGGCCTCTCGTCGATCCGCAGATCATCGAGAACGGGGGTACATGTTCCCCAGTTTTCGTCCCGTACAAGGAACGAGATTCCGCGCAAAACCTCGATCGTCCCAATGCGGATGTAACGCAACGCCCCATTGTCGAACGCGAGCGACAGGGAGCCGGCGCGCAGTGTGCGCAGCGGTTCCTCGAGCTGTTCGGTGCCACACAAGCGGACTGCCAGAGAAGCTGTCGAGGTCAAAGTGCCCGCTCCGTCGTGGCGTCGAAGATCGATGCCCGTTTCATGTTGATGTCGATCGCCAGCTTCTCCCCAGGACGGCTGACGTCGTGCGCCTGCAACTCCGCCATCACCGGCGCACCCGCAAGTCGGAATGTCGCGTAGCTGCGCGAGCCGGTCGGCTGCAGCAGGTCGATTGTTGCCTCATAGCGAAACGTGCCCTGCGCCGGCGTGGCAGTGTGCGCACGAGTGAGGTGCTCCGGTCTCAACCCGAGCAGCACCTTCTGTCCGTCTGCGACGTCCTGCAGCCCCCTGCCGGGCGCTAAAGGCAGCAGTGCGTCCGCGAGCCGGATGGCGGCGGTGCTTCCCTCCAAGGCAAGGGTGCCTGGCAGGAAGCTCATCCGCGGCGAACCCAGGAACCCAGCGACGAAGGTCGAGGCCGGGCGCTCGAACAACTCGAGTGGCGCGCCCTGCTGCTCTATCAGCCCGTCGCGCATCAGCACGATGCGGTCAGCCAACGTCATTGCTTCGATCTGGTCATGGGTGACGTAGATCATCGTTGTGGCAATGTCCTGGTGAAGGCGTTTGATCTCGCCGCGCATTTCGTCGCGAAGCTGTGCGTCGAGATTGGACAGCGGCTCGTCGAACAAAAAGATGCGGGGGTTGCGGACTATGGCGCGGCCGATGGCGACGCGCTGGCGCTGGCCACCGGACAGTTGGCGCGGAAAACGCCCCAGCAAGGGAGTGATGCCAAGCATGCGCGCCGCCTCGGCAACGCGCATCTCCACCTCTGGCTTCGGCATCTTGCGAGCCTTGAGGCCGAAGCCAATGTTCTTGGCCACGCTCATATGCGGATAGAGCGCATAATCTTGGAACACCATTGCCACGTCGCGGTCGCGCGGCCTGAAATCATTGACCACCTCGCCGCCGATCTCGATCGTGCCTTGTGAACTCTCCTCCAGTCCGGCGATGGTCCTCAACAGGGTGCTCTTGCCGCAGCCGGACGGACCAACCAGAACGGTGAACTCGCCGTCGCGGATGTGGAGGTCAATACCGCGCACCGCATGGAAGGCGCCGTAGCGCTTGTGCAAGCCGGTGATTCTGACTTCGGCCATGCCTACCCTTCCCTATCCGCGAACGGCGCCGAGCGTCAGCCCGCGCACGAGATGTCGTTGAGCAAGCACTCCAAGGGCGATCGATGGCACGAGGGAGACGATGGCAAGGGCCGCGGCTTCACCATATTGTGCGCCCTGGAAGCCGATGAAGGCGCGGAAGACCGTTGGCAGCGTGAAGGCGGTTCGGCTTGTCAAAATCAGCGCGAAGAAGAACTCGGTCCAGCAGGCAATGAAGGCGAAGACAGCCGCCGCGACGATGCCGGGCGCGGCCAGCGGCACGGCAACGCGCCAGAAAGCCTCCCATCGCGTGCAGCCATCGACGAGGGCCGCCTCCTCCATCGACTTCGGCATGCCGCGGAAATAGGCGAACATCATCCAAACGGACACCGGCAGCGTGAAGACCGTGTAGGCTATGATCAGCCCGATATGGGTGTCGTATAGCCCGACGCCGCGGTAGATCAGGAATACCGGTAGGACGATGCCGATAGGTGGCAGGAAGCGCTGCGACAGCACCCAGAAGGACAGATGCCGGCCACCCGTGTTGTAGCGCGCCAGACTATAGGCCATCAGCGTGCCGAACAGTGCCGAAAGCACCGTGGCCGAAAGCGAAATAATCAGGCTGTTGATAAGCCCGTCGAGACCGCGATAGGTGAACAGCGCGGCTTCGTAGTGGACAAGCGTCGGCTCCGCGGGGAACCAGACAGGCGGTACGGTGAGGTAGTCGTCGCTGGGCTTGATTGAGGTGTTGAACATCCAGTAGAGCGGCCACAGCACGAACACTAGGAAGAACCCCAAAAGCAGGATTCGCCCGATCGGCAACGACCGGCGTTTCCTGCGGCGGGCGGGCGCTACGGCGGCCATCAGACCGGATCGACCTTCAAGAGCCGGCGTACCAGCAACGCCACGATGAGCGCCGTAAAGATCAGGAACAGCCAACTTCCGGCCGTTGCCTGCGACAGATGAAACTGCGTGAAGCCGACGGTATAGAGATAATAGGAGGCCGTGTACGTTTGTGTTCCCGGGCCGCCGCCTGTCATGATGAATATGGTATCGAACATACGGATGGCGTCGAGCAGACGGAAAGTCAGCGCCAGCAGCATCATCGGCCCCAGATGGGGGAGCGTGATCGCCCAGAAGACCTGCCAGGCGTTGACCCCGTCGAGTTCTGCCGCCTCATAGAGATTGGGAGGAATTGCGGTCAGGCCAGCGAGCAGGATGACGAACATGAATGGCGTCCACTGCCAGACATCGGCGATGATGAGCGAGACATAGAGCCACGGGCGCTCGGTCATCCAGCCGATCGTAACCTCCTGCCCCAACAATTGCGTCAGGATATAGTTGGTCGGTCCGAAAGGCCGCTGCAAAAGCAGCGTCCAGGCCTGGCCGACGATGACTGGGCTGATGAACAGCGGCACGATCAGGATCGACATGATCACGCCGCGGCCCGGAAAGCTGCGCACCATTGTCAGCGCCACCAAGAGACCGAGCACGAATTCGATAGCGACGCTGATGCCCGACAGCCATGCCGTCAGCAACAGTGACCAACGTGCCACGGGATCGAACACGACCCGCTCGAAGTTCTTCAATCCGACAAATGCGTGGCCCGGCACCTGGAAGTCGTAGTTGATAAAGGATACGACCAGCGAGAACAGGAGCGGATAGATCGACAGCGCCAATATCAGCAGCACCGCGGGCGCGACCAGCAGCCACTTGAAATGGCGGTCGGCCCGTTGGGCGAACGCAGATAGCCGGGGCGGTGCGCCGGCGGCCTTCAAGCGGTGAATCGTGGCGGTGGGCTGCATCGGTGTATCCAAAAGGCTGCTTAGCGGTTCGGCGAGGTGTTGCGAGCCAAGCGCCCGCAACACCAATTGCTCCAGGCTCTGCCTCCCCTCAGAGGGCGACCGCCATGCCAAGTTTTTCCACCGTGTTGTCGGCGGTGGCGCCAGGCAGTTTCAGGAACTCGGTGTAGAAACCTTTCTGCGAATCCACACCCAGTCGGTCGGTCGTCTCGTTCCACTCGGCCGCCGCCGTTTCCAGCGACGCCTTCGGATCCGCACCAGCCCACACCGCCGTGCACATACGGTCGATGCTCAAGAAGTAGTCCTGCGCGCCTGGCATGATCGGGTCGAGCAGACCAACATTTGCCGAGTTGTTGAGATTGGCAAGGTACTCCTTGGCACTTGGGAAGAGCGCGCCGTAGAGTTCGGACTTGAAGTGCGAGATACGGTACGGGTCTCGTAGCGCATAGGGCAGCATGCAACGCGCCAGAGAGACCGGTGGCGAGCATATCCATTGCATGAACAGATACGCCGCCTCGGGGTTGGGCGAGTCCGCCGACAGCGCCTTGTTGTAGCCGGTGGCATGTTCCGGATTGCCCGGAACGACGGCATAGCCGACCTTGCCAGCGATCTGGGACTGGGGGATGAAGTTGATCGCCGTGGCGGACTGCGAATAATTCGCCGCCATGCGGCCGCTGGGAGGCCAGGAATAGATCATCGCGACTTTGCCGGTCAGGAAGGCCGCCCACAGGGAGACGGCGTCGAGCTCGTTGTTGCCGGGGATCGAGGCCTTGTTCGCCGCGAGCATGTTGGTCAGCGTCTTGACGCCGGCGTCCGAAACCAGGCCCGCCTTCATGTCGTCGCCGAACAGTTTGCCGCCATTGGCGCGGTACTGCTGCAGGAAGTCGAACTGGTTGCCGGGGCTGCCCGCCTTGCGGAAGTGTCCCGCGCCATAGACCTTTGGCGCCATCTGGTCGGTGATGAACTGGGCGATCTGGGCATATTCCTCCCAAGTCTTCGGCGGTCCAAGCTTGGCGTTGAACTTTGCCTGGTAGGCCTCCATCATCTTCGGATCCTCGAAGATGTCCTTGCGGTAGTAGAGAGCGAACATGTCGCCGTCGTCGAAGAACCCCCAGATCTTGCCCTTGTAGGTTGGCAGCGCCTTGTACAGAGGGTGATAGTCCTCGAGGTCTGCCGGGTTCATGTATTTGGCGATGTAGTCGTCGAGAGGTGCGATGACGCCGCCATCGGCAAGCGATGGTGTCCAGGCCGGCGAGACGTCGAGGACGTCATAGGCACCTGAGCCGGCGATGTGCTCGGCGACCGCCTTGGAGTACTGGTCCGGGTTCGACAGTTCGACGACATTCGACTTCATCCCGGTGAGCTGCTCCCACATCGGCCCACTGAAATTGCGCGGATCGAGTGCCTGCAGGCCAGCCTCGTAGGTCATGTTGAGGGTGACGCCCGAATGCGCCTTGGCGGCCTCCACCGCGCGAAACGCGGAACCGTCCGCCGGGCCTTCCTTCGATGCTTTCAGGGCTGCAGCCTGCGCTTGGCCGAGCGGCGAGGTGGCGTCCGCCAGTTCCAGCGTCTGCTGCGCCACCGCCCAATCGGTCATCATCCCCAGCATCGGGCCAGACGCAGCCAACATGCCGGTCATCTGACCGAAGCGGGTTATGAAAGTTCGGCGGGTAGTTTCGCCGCGCATGAAGGCGTCGACCTCTGCTTCGAGACCTGCCTGAAAGTCACGTTTGTCACGATCGTTCATAGTGCTTGGTCCTCCCGTTTCCATTTGCCTCACTCGTCCGCGGGCGCGGCGGTCGAGCATTCCTCCCGTAAAGTCGCCGCAAGGGGGCCGCGGCGGCGCACCAAAAAATCAGCGTCCTCCTAGGTTCCGAAGCGGGCCGCGAGCCCCGACAGCCTGGTCTTCCACAGCTCGCTCGAAAGCACCTCGCGATTGACCACGCCGCGCGGCTCGCGACCGTGTTGCACCTCGATCACCGCCTTGACGTCGGCGGCACCGTTGCCGGCAAAGCACTGGTCGGTCCAGCAAAGCGCGTGCGGCGCCAGGATGACATTGTCGAGTTTGAGGATCGCATCGTCTGCATCGGGAGGCTCCTGCTCGAGCACGTCGAGACCGGCCCCCGCGATGCGGCGCGCCTGCAGCGCTTGTGTCAGCGCTTTCTGGTCGACGATCGGGCCGCGCGCGGTGTTGATCAGGTAAGCTGTCGGCTTCATAAGGGCGATCCGCTCAGCATTGACGATGTGGTGGGTCTGCGGCGACAGCGGGCAACTCACCGACAGCACGTCGGCGCGGCGAAACAGGTCCTCCAGCCCGACCAGTTCGACGCCCAGGTCGGCAGCAACCCTCTTGTCAGCGAACGGGTCATGGGCAATGAATTGCATGTCAAAGGGCCTCGCCAAGCGGAAGACCTCGGCGCCGATGTTGCCGATGCCCAGCGACCCAAGCGTACGCCCGACGAGCCCGACGCCCATATGTTCCGAGCGCTCCTGGAAGCCATGAGATCCCTTGCGGGTGAGCGCGTCCTTTGTCAGCAGTTTGCCGGTCAGTGCCAGCATGAAGGTGATGACGGATACGGCGACGGGCCGTCGCACGCCATCGGGCGTGATGACCAAGGCAATGCCGGCGGCGGTGCAGGCCTCAACGTCGACAGTGTCGTAGCCGACCCCGAAGCGGGCAACGACGGCCAGGCAGCCGCTCCTGGGGACACTCGTGGAATCGAAGCGATGGGCGAGAAGGATCAGCGCATCGAAATCCTCAAGTTGGTCGGCGCGAAGCGGACTGTTCGATTCCAGGAACACCATCTCGACGCCCGCCGCATTGCGCAGCGGCTCCAGATCGAAATCTGGATAGGTCGGCGAGCCGTCCGGCTTACGGAAATCACCCGAAAGCGCCACCCTGAATTTCACGCTGTCCATCGTCTCCTCCGCTCTATTGGCACCCGGCCCGGATTTTGGAAACCGCGTCAGCCATCGCGTCGTGCAAGACCCAAACGTCGCCCGAATAACAAATGAAATCGAAGCCTTGTGCGTAGAAGTCGTGTCCCTGCGCGACGTTGGGCACCAGGCGTCCAAGCGATTTGTTGTGCTTCTTGGCGGCTGCAACGATTTTGGCCATTGCAGCGGTGAAAGTGGGGTGGGCGAAGTCGCCCGGAATGCCGAGCGAGACGGACAGATCGAAATGTCCGACCCACAGACAATCGACCCCGTCCAGTCCCGCGATGCCGTCGATGTTCTTGACGCCGTCGGCGGTCTCGATCAGGCAGATGAACGTCGAGCGCTTGTTGGCGGCCTCGAATTTGTCAGCGACCGAACCCGGACGGTAGCGGTCGTGAGCGATCTGCAGCGCCACGCCGCGGGCGCCGGCAGGATGGTATTTCATGGATTTGATGATGTGTTGCGCCTGTTCGACCGAACTCACCATCGGTGCGATCAGCCCTTCAGCGCCCATGTCCATCGCGCGGGCAAGGAAATGGTAGTCCTGCGACGGCACGCGCACCATAACCGGCAGATCGGCTGCCTCGAAATAGCGGATCGCGCTCTTCAGCGTTTCCAAGCTGAATCCCGAATGCTCCATGTCGAAAAAGACGAAATCGCAACCAGCGGACTTCAGGATGTGACCAATTCCCGGCGTGGCGAATTCGGCGACAAGCGTACCGAGCTTGACCCGCCTGTGAGAGGCTAACGCCTTGAGACTTGGCTCTGACATGCACTACCCTCCCGTTCGCCCCAAAGGGCCGATCTGCCTATGTTGCCTTCAATGC
>NZ_RZTT01000203.1 GCF_003996995.1 Mesorhizobium sp. M7A.T.Ca.US.000.02.2.1
GAACAGGGAGTCGCGTCCGGTCGAACCGACCCCCTCTGTCGCCTTCGGCGACATCTCCCCCTCGAGGGGGAGATTAGCGGCTAAACATCCCCCCAGTTTTCCCAAAGCAGCGTGATCGTGCCCGTCACGGCAATCGTCCCGTCGGCGTCGATATCCGTCCCGATAGCAAACGCCAGGTTGAGATAGAGATCGACCGGCGTCACCGTGCCATCCAGCGTCGCGGCGGCGGCGATGTCGGCCGTCGAGGCGGTCGACAGTGCGGCACCGACACCGTCGAGCGTGCGCGCGGTCGAGGCCAGCACGTTGACCATGGTCGAGGCCAGCGTCGCGCTCGATGCCGCCGCTGAACCGAGCGACCAAGTCAGCGCCGCATTGTCGTTGATGGTCGAAGCGCGGGTGGTCGGCACGGCGAACTGCAGCCGCGCCGTGCCGCCCTTGATGCGCACCTTGCCGTCGGTGAAGTCGAAGATCTTCTGGCCGGCATAGGCAAGCGCATCGGTGACCGGCACCTGCATGCCGGCGAAGGTGAAGACGGTGCGGTACGATCCGCCCTGCCCTGTGGTGACGGCTTTCAGGCCGGGCCTGGGCGGGGCAAGGCCGGCCTCGCGGGCGGCGGCACGGGCAAGCGTCCGGGGAAGACCTCGGGTCATGGCATTTCTCCATTTTTTCAGTGGCAATTCTGGCAGCTCGACCCATCAAGCCCCAGCAGGGCGAGCCGTCGAAGGCTGAATCATTTTGACAAGGAGCACCGCTAGCGCCTTGTTCGAAAGAGATGTTTTCGGCCGCCGGCCTATCAACGCCCGAGAAACCATGTCTTATATCGTGAGGCCTCGTGCCCCCGTTCCGCCGCAATGCGACCGCACGTGGCCAGCCATAGGGATTTCAGGCCTTCAAGGGAGACCGCACATGAACTTTCACAAAGCCATCGCCGCCGTGCTGATGACCGCAGCACTGGCAGGCTGCGCACAGACCGAAGGCCAGCAGCGGGCCGGAACCGGCGCGCTGATCGGCGGCGCCGGCGGCGCCCTCGTCGGCCAGGCCATCGGCGGCAACACCGAAAGCACGCTCATCGGCGCCGGCGCCGGCGCCCTGCTGGGCGCGGTTGTCGGCAGCTCCACCACGCCGCAGCGCCGCGGCGAACAGATGTGCCGCTACCAGGACCGCCGCGGCAACATCTACACCGCGCCCTGCGACGACCGGTATTATAACGGCGATTATTGATCATTTGGACCTTCTCCCCGTTGAACGGGGAGAAGGTCCCGGCAGGGGGATGAGGGGCAGCGCGATGTTCTGAGATGCTGGTGCTACCCTTACATTCGGAGCAGTTCGACGCTATCGTTTAGCACTCACGAGGGGGCGACGATGCGAATTACTGTCCAGTGCACTATTTTCCATGTTGCAGTCCGGTGGTTCAAGCCAGCTAGGTGATGCGGCCGATAAAAGGGTGAACTGCAGGCAGGACAAAGGGCGCAATCACCGCAATTCCAATCAAACGTTCAACTTTTGAAATTCTCGTCCACGAACATCTCGGCAAATCTCTCGGGCGGGAGGGTCGTGCCGTTGACGCGAGCGATTTCGACATTCCTCACCCACATATCCCGGATTGCTGCCGGCATTCCCTCGGGCATGTGCATGGACTGGGCGACTGCGTCATGCCACCGTCCATCGCCACCAAACAGAGATTGCAGTTTGGGGGCCATTCTTTTCAAGCCCTCTTCCGACTCTTGAGAAAGTTCTCCGATCGCCCAGAGCACATAAACATCCAGCAGTCTAAGCAGCGGCTGCCCGTCATAACGTGGGCTAGTCGACATTTAATTTCTCACGCAGCATGGGTGGCATAATAAATAACGCGTTCGCAGATAGCGGAACGCTTGGCTTTTCTTTCTGCGATGCAACCAAAGCCTCGGTAATCTCGATCGCAAGGTTGATTTCGAGAAAGTATGCCAGGCCCTCTTTAGCTGCCTCGGCTGGTACCAACACCCCATCCTGCTGAGGCAAAACCATTGCGTCTGAATCCTCGGTCCAAGGCTCCGCCGCATAATTGTGGGCTCCGCTGCGTAGACCGGGTCCTCCTCGTCAAATTCCGACAACCGTCCAACGATATTCAGCAACTTCATTTTTTTCCCCATAGGGAAAATCCTCCTCGGCCATTCGGATGCAGTGTCTTCTGGAAGATAGTCCCAGGATCATGTTGGGATATACGGACGAATTACATGACACCTACGGTTAGGGGGATTTGCACAATGATCGTCCGAAGTGGGTCATGGCCCCCGCAAGTCAGTGCTCCTTGCACCCTATTCCCCGTTTCGTCCCGCCTTTTCCAGTGCCGCCTTACGCTGAATTTCGATAGTTCGATTCCAGAAGCGCACCGCTTCAAAATGCTCTTGTCTGGTCAACCAGATCTTGTTCTCCAAACTGACTGGATCGCCGCCAACCGCAATCGGTTTGATCTCGAACAATTCCATACCCTTGGAGCGAGAAGCTGTATCTTGGACGCTCATTTCAAGTCCTCCAGCGTAGCAAATAGATCGGCGAGGTCTCGCGCTATCGTCTCGGCGGATTGCCGTTCCATAAATATAAAGGGGATGCGCACGATTGGCATTTCCACTTCGTGCGTGTCGAAGCCATAGGCTTCCCCTCCTCCGTTTGATGCAAACAACAGGATGCCTGGTGCATATTTTTCAACCTCATATTCTCGATTGAATTCCACCAACTCTTCGGCTTTGAAAAAAATTACATAGCTGTCGCCGATGAAGCCTTCCCCTCCATTATGCTCCTTGAGGAATTTGGCGTAATCCTTGGGCAGCGTCACTCCCAAGTTTGAGGACAGACCATCGACAACTGCGGCTTCAGCCGGTGGGTCGAAACGCCCCTCAGTTAGAGTATATCCCACTGCTATTCTCCTATTTCTTTCAATAGTTTATTCCACCATGGCGTAACCTGCTGCTGATGAACTTCGCGGGGCAGAATGACCTTGTTGGCCGCATCCGTCGGACTCCCGCCAAACTTCACTGGCTTGATTTCATGCACATCCACGGGCTGGCCGACAAGTCCTCGCTTTCGGCGGATAATGCGATTGGCTTTATCGGCCACTTTTCTAGCAGCTTTGTGCTCTGTACCTTCTAGCCGTATGAATGGTCCCTCTGGCTTGGGAACAACCCCTATCGGATAATCTGCCCAATCTGACATTGAGAAACTGCCCGAGGGGAGATCGGCAGCTACTTCCGGCCGTACCGCCTCATCGGCGGATTTGCCAAGCACGTCTTCGGCAACCTTGCCCTCCGGTACGCTAGCACTCGTCGACTCAATTGCGCGCGGTATTGCGCTCTTGCCGACCCGACCGAAAACGGGCACCGGTATCGCCCAGCCCAATGCGTCACTTCCCTGACGCATCATCACCTTCTCGACATTGTTCTCCGGCTCGTAGTAGGCATCCGTGTAGTCTGGAGGGCTGATCGTTCCTCCGGACATGCCGTAGGCAACCCAATCATTTGCGTTGGCCAAGGCGATCCCGGCATTCGCGGCTATCTTGCCAAGGGCTTTGGCGTCAGCCTGAAACACCTCGTCCACCGGAAGGCCCGGCTTGCCGCCAGGGAGAATCCCGCCCAGACCGGCATCATCCAATTCCCGGACCAGAGCTGCTCGTGCGACACCACCCTTCGTGCGCGCGAACAACGCGCTTGCCTTCGCGTAGTTGTCCATGAAGTCCATGCTTCCGCTGTCGCGGTCGTCAGCAAGCTTGCGGAGAATGGAGAACGGCACGGGTTGAAGATTTTCATCATCAACACCCAAAGCTTTTTGCTGGGCAACAGACAGTTCTATTGTTCTGTCGTATGTGCCTTGGTCATATGCCGCTGGATCGGAAGGCCCATTGCCAAGTACGGCTTTCCAGCCTGCGGAGATGTTCGGAGACAATTCGCTGACGTAACCACCAGGATCGACCCGCCTCCTCTCCAAGACCAGCTTTGCCGCGACGGTGGTTGCGTTATGGAGCGCTTGGTCTTCCTGCGAAGTGTCCGGCCCCGCATCAGCATCGCGAAGGGCGGCATGAACCGCTTGGTTCGACATGGTCCCCATGTCGAAAATCTTCTTCCCGACATCGGTCTGCCATTCGAAACCCTGCCAGCGCTTGTCACCTTCATCGAGGCCATAGATGGTTCTGTAGGCATCCCTGCCTAGCATACCGCCCGGGTAGGCGCCTGTGCGTGCGATTTCGTCCGGCGCCTCCGCCTCGGCGCGACCAATCGCGACACGCGTCTCGATGTCCTGAGTGAACTTGGCCACCTTTGCCTTTAAGGCCAGCGCTTCCTGTTCCTGTTGTGGAAGGTCGTCCCTGAACGCCTGCGCTATGCGCTCATCCGGAGTCTGCGTGCCGACGCGGTCATCTTTCCCGCCGGCCATATTTGGACTGCCCGAGAAAGAACTGCTTTCGGCTTGCGCCGTATCGCCGAAGGCATTGCTGCCGGAGGCCGGCGCGCCTTCGCTGAACATTTCCAGCGCGCGCTTCGGATCCTTGGCGATCAACGCCTCGAAGCGCGTCTTGGCCGCGGTGCCGAACCAGTCCTTGACCTTCTGCTGTCTGATCCCAGGGTCGAGCCCCATCTTGTCGATCAGGTCGAGTCCTTCCTGGCGGGCTGCTTCGAAGGTGACGGTATCGTCGGGGTTGGCGTTGCCGATGGCGATGGCACTGGTCTTGAGCGCCGTGTCGACCTGCGCCTGCTCGTAGTCCTTGCGCTGCTGGAGCTGCCGTTGTGCCATGCGCCGCGCACCAACCGCACGCATCGCTTCCTTCTGCCTGGCGAAATTGATGCGCTGGCTCTCGGGCATGCCAGGCAAGGCATCATCGAACAGCGTGTCGAACAGGCCTGATTTGACCACCTGGCCGTTACGCGGGTCGACCTGGCCGTACATGGTCTCATGCAGGCCGCTGCCATCGGGTGGCGCATTCGCCGCCGCCTCGTCTTCCGCCTGCGCGATCCGTCCGTTGAACCGCCGCCGCGCAAGCTCGGCGTCGAACGCCTCCTGCTGATCCTTCATCTGCTGGTAGCGCTCGGCGATAGCCGAAAACTGGTCGCCCAGCCCTTGCATGGCGCCGCCAATCAGCGATCCCTGCGGGTATTGCGGCGCATTGCCGGTATC
Source organism: Mesorhizobium sp. M7A.T.Ca.US.000.02.2.1 (assembly GCF_003996995.1). Classification (GTDB taxonomy): domain Bacteria; phylum Pseudomonadota; class Alphaproteobacteria; order Rhizobiales; family Rhizobiaceae; genus Mesorhizobium. The sequence continues at coordinate 5,140 of NZ_RZTT01000203.1, forward strand.
GAGCCGGCGCTGTGCAATGGAGAGGGGGATGATGTGGACCATTGGCTGTTTCCTGCCCAACTGGCTTTGAACAAAAGGGCGCGCGGCGCTGGCGATCACGGCACGGCCGGGTCGCACGCTGGTCGTCGCGTTGGCGGGTTTTGTCGGATCGACTTTTTGGAGAAACCCTGAAGCAGCGGTGCTGCCTGCGTGGGTCAGTGGAGCTTGCCGTCAGCGCTACCGCCGTAGGGCCATGACGGTGGGGATCACGGTCGGTTTGGGCAACTTAGAGGGTTCATACCTTCGGAGCATTGATGGGTACGTCGGCGGGACAGCGCCCCCCTCTGTCCTGCCGGACATCTCCCCCTCGTGGGGGGAGATTGGCAGCTTCGCGGCCTCACTCCTCCTGCAACGTTCACAATTGGCGAAGGCAGTCGCGACAGCCGATCTCCCCACTTGAGGGGGAGATGGCCGGCAGGCCAGAGGGGGGCGCCGTAGAGCGCCAACTTTTTGCGTTAAGCTGCTTTCTAGGGATGGAGGCAAGTATGGGCTGCGTGATCGTTCGAGCGTCGGCGGGACAGTGCCCCCCTCTGCCCTACCGGACGTCTCCCCCACGGGTGGGGAGGGGGAGATTGGCAGCTTCACCGCCTACGCCTCCGCCCGCGCCGCCTTCTCCAGCGCCACTAGCTGCGCGTCATCCAGCGTCAGGAACCCCATAATGTGCTGCACCACCTCGGCGCGCGCATTGCTCAAGGCGCTGTGCAGCTCGAAGCCGTTGGGCGTCCTGGTGCGTGCCATCCACTCGCCATAGGACGGACGCCGGTAATAGCCGGTCGTCGCCGCGAGATCGGCCAGCACCATCTCACCGTCCTCGCCTGAAAACACCCTGAGATACGCCTTGGCCAGCGCGTCCCGCGCCTTGGCGGGGCTGCCGGCCTGTCCGGCATGGGCGAAGCGTTTCCGGCTCATGCGCCGTTACCCGTCGGACCGACGGGCTGCCCGCTTTGGCCACCGCCGCCCAGCATATCCTGCAACCCGTCGAGCAAGCCGCTGTCGCGCGCCTGCACGGCCGCCGGCACAGCGTCCCTGGCGGCCTTGCCGGCCGTGGCGATCGCCGCCATGCCGGCCTGCGCCTGGCTGGCCTTGGCGCGGGCATCGCGCAACTCGTCCACCTCCTCCTTGCGGCGAAAGATGCGCTGCGGGCTGCGGCCGGCGCTCTGCACGATCTTGATCGCCTCGTCGCTGTCGATATTGTCCATCACACCGGGATCGAACTGCGCCATCTGCATGGCCGTCGTCACCACCTGGATGGTGTCGCGCGCCTCGGCCGAACGGCGCAACACGTCGAGCGGGCCGGTGAAGGTCGGCCGCACCGCCTTGCCGGCCAGGCTCTCCGGCGGCACGAAGCGGCTGTCCTCCTCATAGAGCCCCTTGTCCTCCAGAATGCCGAGCTCGCGGTCGAGATTGCCGGCAAAGCCGGCCTGGATGATCGAGCCGGACGGCCCAAGCAGCGCGCCCTTCTCCTCCTGCCTGATCAGCGCTTCGGTCGCCGTCATCTGCGGGTTCTGCACCAGTGTCTGGAACAGATTGACGAACATCATGTCGCGGATCTCGTCGGCGCGGCTCTGCGCGTAGTTGAAGGCATAGGTCGGGTTCTGCCCGGTCGAGATCGGCGCAATCAGCGGCCTGCCATTGTCGTCGATCAGGCCGGGATAATTCTCGCCGGGGTTGAGCACCGGCACATAGTCGAGCCGGGCCTTCGAGGCGGTCGCCGGATCGGTGATCTGCTGCAGCGCGCGAAGCCCCGAGCGGCGCACGGCATTTTCCTCGCGCACCGTCGTCAGCGCCTCGATAGCAGGCGAAATGCCATAGGGGTCGCCCTCGTAGCGGCGCCAGTTGAAGGTCGACACCGGAAACGTGCGGAACCCGCTTTCCCGCACGATCTCCTCCTCGTCCTCGATGACATGGTAGGAGGCGAAGGCCGTGTCGAGATACTGGTACTGGCCGCCCAGCCGATACATCTTGCGCTCGTCGCGCGGCTCAATGCACTGGATCAGCGAGATTTTCGTCTCGCATTTGGCCGGATCGTCGACCAGCACCTTGATCCGCGCCGGCAGCTTCTCATAGCCGAGCAGCTGTGCGGCCTGCCGCGCCGTGCGCTCGTAGCGGCGGTGGAAAATGTCGACCTGGCCCCAGCGGTTGCGGCAGAGATAGCCCTCGACCACCGGGATCGAGGCGTAGCGGATCAGCGTCGCGCCGAACCCTTCCTCGGCATAGAGATAGGCCGGGCCATAGCGCACGACGTTGCGCAGGCAGGCTTGGGTCGCCGGCACGAAATTCGAATTGGCGGAATAGCGCAGCGCAAACAGGAAATCGCGCAAGGCCTCCGCCCATTCCTGTTCCTCATCGGTCTCCTTGTCGTTCATCGCGGCGGTCGACAGCCCGTGCCATTTTTCCGACTGCGGGATGATCAGGCTTTCGAGCCCCGCGGCCAGCCGGTTGGCGGCCGAGTTGATGGTGTTGGCATAGACGCGGGCGCCGCGCCGCTCCTGCCGCTCGGCCTGCGAGTCCGGGCCGCCGGTCCGGCGGCCGCTCCAGATATCGGGCGCATCGGGGTCGCAGAACTCCGCCACCTGCTCCCACACAGCCTCATACTGGCTGCGCTCGCTCTCGAGCTCGGACTGGCGGGACAGGATATTGCGGGCGCGGGTGTCGGTCATGGGAGGCCTCGCTGGGGTATGAGATGGGGTTGATAAGGGCGCGCGGCGCCGAAGCTGCTGATCTCCCTCCTTGAGGGGGAGATGGCCGGCAGGCCAGAGGGGGTCGTCTCGCATGGAGCGCTAGCATTCTCTTTTTAAGCCTGAAGGTCGCGTCCCGTCGTACCGACCCCCTCTGTCGCCTTCGGCGACATCTCCCCCTCGAGGGGGGAGATTGGCAGCCTCGATGTGGCAGCTTGTCATCTTTTGCCCACTTGGCGGTGCTACGCACGTCAGCGGCGGGTTTTGGAGGAGGTCGATGTGACGACAAGCCTTGCCGCCCTGAAAAGCCAAAGCAAACGCGCCGTGAAACGGCTCATTGGTTACGATTCCCGCAACTGGCTGCGCATCCGCCAGATCGAGGCGTTCACGCTGTTTCTCGAAGCCGGCAACCGCAAGGCTTCCGACGTGATCGAGATATCGCCCGGCTGGAACCGCTATTGGCGGGCGATGTGCCCCAATTACCGCTCGGTCGATTTCCCCGCCTTCGACATCTGCAAGGATCGCACCGACGAGCAATATTCCATCGTCATCGCCGACCAGGTGCTGGAACATGTGCGGCGGCCTCACGCGGCGGTGGAAAACATCCACGCCATGACCCGGCCCGGCGGCTGGGCGATGGTGGCGACGCCGTTCCTGTTCCGCGTCCACGCCAGGCCGCACGACTACAACAGGTGGACGCCCGCCGGCCTGAAACAGCTGATGGTCGAGGGCGGCTTCGCGGAAGCCAACGTCAAGGTCCACGGCTGGGGCAACAAGGCCTGCGCCAGAGCCCATATCGGCGGCCCCGTCCGCGCCTACGGCCTGTGGCGGGATCTCAGCAATGACGAGGAATACCCGCTGATGGTGTGGGCGTTTGCGCGGCGAGCGTAATCTCCCCCCTTGAGGGGGAGATGTCGCCAAAGGCGACAGAGGGGGTCGGTCCGACCGGACGCGACCTCCTATCGCCGACAGGGGAGGCTAGCGCTCTACGCGCGACGACCCCCTCTGGCCGCTTCGCGGCCATCTCCCCCTCGAGGGGGGAGATTATCCCCGCCTTTTCATCACCCGCGCATGGCGTCGCCACACCCACCAGTCCCACACGCGCTTCCTGAAACTGCGTTTCATCGCGGTCATGGTCAAAGCCCCAGCAGCACGCGGCGCTGGCCGGTGAGGCTGCCTGGCGCGAGGTCGGTCTTGATGGTGCCGGCGGTGCCGTTTCGCTGTTCGAGCTCAGCCCGCAATGCCGCCTCGCGCGCCTGCACGTCCTTGTCCTGCGCCGTCGGTACCGGCGGCAATGGCTTCAGTTCCGGTGGTTTTTGCAACAGGCACATGGTTCCAGCCTTCTCCGAAATTAGAGGTTCTTGTCCAGTCGTAGAGGAAAAAGTCTTCGCCGTTGCGGCCGTAGCCCGGCAGCCGGCAGCGTTGCGTGGCGCCCAGCCGGCCAAGCCAGCGCAGCGCCAGTTCATTGGCGGCCAGCGCCCGCGCCTCGACCCGCCAGGCGCCCCGCGCCGCGACCTGAGGCCCAAGCACGGCGTGAAAGAACCCGGTGATCCCAGGCACGCAGCGCTTCATGCGGCGCGTGCCCCAGCTCCAGGCGATCCACAAACCGCCGCGCTGTTCGGCAGCGCCAAAGCCGGCCTCCGGATTGCCGTCGAGCTCGGCGACATAAGCAAACCCCTGCAGCGCCGTCAGCGCCAGCAGTGCCGGCGACCAGTGGTCGAGCTGGCAGTCGATCTCGGCCCGGTCCTCAGGGCGCAAATTGGCTGCGATGTAACTGAGATCGCGCAAGGTTGCGGGGATGATGCGAGGGTGCATGCCTGGCCCTTCGTCCTGCTGTGGCGAAGCGGCGTTCGCAAGGACTTGGGACGCCAGCCGTGACGGTTGTTGAAGAATGCCGCTGTCCGGGGTTTATTCATCGCCACGACGCTTGGAAGTCGCGGCATAATCTCGGATCAGCCGAAAAGCAGACGCATCCCGTTGGTTCCTACTGAAACAAAACCACTACAAATATAAGCATCATATACACAGCAAATATCCGGGAACACTGAGCAGTGCGGCGCAAAAAATAAGCGCCACTCGCTTCTGTTGGCTAATATCTCTAGATTTAACAGCAGCCACTCCCATGGCGATCGCGAGCGACAGCGCTATAACTCCAAAAACGGTAAAAAATAACATCGGAATCTCAAGGATTATTGTGAGAAAGATTCGCTGCAAGGCCGGGTGATAGGTATAGCATTCAGTGAATTACCAATCGCCAAACGACATCGTATTCTCGAAATGCGCCCGTCCGACAGCTGACTGTGCATCGTCGTAAGCCTTTTGTGCTTCGTCGCGAATCGGGACGTAGAACTCCGGTGACAGTGCGCTATTTATATTTAAACTAACTAACACACTCGCATATAACAATGAATCACCATGACCTACTCGACATCGACGGCTATCCAGGAGACGAGCGAATGGACATTCGAGCGACACTGACGGAGTTATGCGAAGCCTTCAACGCGCACGATCTCGATCGCATCATGGCGTTCTTTGCAGACGACTGCGTCCTGGAGATGCCGAGGGGCGCCGAGCCCTGGGGCACGCGTTGCGAGGGCAAACGCAACGTACGGGACGCGCTGGCGACACGCTTCGAAGGCTTGCCCGATGTCCATTACGGCAAGGCTGAGCACTTTGCGGACGAAGCTGTCGACACCGGCATTTCGAAATGGACCCTCACCGGCACCACCCGCGACGGCGTCAAAAAGGAGGTCCGGGGCTGTGATTTCTACACATTTCGCGACGGCAAGGTGATCCGCAAGGATTCGTATTGGAAGATCGTGGAGTAACCACGGCTTCAATTCGAAATGCGGTGGTGCGATCGATGCCTCTTCGTCATCCTATGGCGGAGCAAGGAGCGGAGCGACGCGGCGCAGACCATAGGATCCATGCCG
>NZ_RZTT01000204.1 GCF_003996995.1 Mesorhizobium sp. M7A.T.Ca.US.000.02.2.1
ATGCAAGGCTGCGCGAGCACATGGCCGGCATTCGTTTCGAGGACCTTGCCAAGCCGTTCGTCGCGGTCACCTCCGAAATCCGCACCGGCCACGAAATCTGGCTGTCGAGCGGCTCATTGATCACCGCCATGCGCGCCTCCTACGCGCTGCCCGGCGTGTTCGAGCCGGTGAATTGCAATGGCCGCGTGCTGGTCGACGGCGCGCTGGTCAACCCGGTACCGGTTTCGGTCTGCCGCGCCTATGAGCAGCCGCTCGTCGTGGCGGTCAACCTTCACTATGATCTGTTCGGCCGCGCCGCCGTCATCAAGCACAGCGCCGGCGAGCTGGTCGTTGAAAAGGACGCGCCGCGGCCTGGTCAGATCGACGCCGAGCGCCAGTCGCATCAGACGCGGCTCGGCATCACCGGCGTCATGGTCGAGGCCTTCAACATCATTCAGGACCGCATTTCGCGCGCCAGGCTTGCCGGCGACCCGCCTGACATGTCGCTGCAGCCGAAGCTCAGCCATATCGGCCTGACCGAATTCCACCGCGCCGACGAGGCGATCAACCTCGGCTATCAGGCGACGATGGCGCAGATCGGCGAACTGACCCGGCTGCAGACCGTTCTCGCCTGATCAAAGCCTACGCACGAGCCGCATCGCTGATGCGAAACTGCACGGTGCGGTTGCCGTTCCAGTAGTTGCCTGACAACGAACCGGCGACGTGGATCGTCTTGCCCCGGTTCTTGAACAGGAATTCGCCAAGTGCGGTTTCGACAGCGCGAAAGGCGATCGCCTGGATGCGGCCGCCGCTTTCCGATTGCAGTTCGACGCGGATGTGGTTGGTGCCGACCGGCCGCGCATCGGCCAATCGGTGGCGCGGCAACGCGAAAACAGGGGCCACATGCCCAGCACCGAAGGGTCCGGCCTGTTCCAGCGCGTCGAGCAGGCTGAGCGTCGCGCCTTCAGCGGCAAGTGCGCCGTCTATGGCCAGGCTTTCCTCGCCCTGCAGGCGAAACACGTCGGCTGCCGCCCGTTCTTCGAAAAACGCCCTGAGTTCGCCAAGCCTTGCCCGCTCCACGGTGATGCCCGCCGCCATGCCATGGCCGCCGCCCTTGACGATCAGACCGGCAACGGCCGCCTCGCGCACCAGCCGGCCGAGGTCGAAACCCGAGACCGAGCGGCCCGAACCGGTGCCGATGCCCACAGCATTGAACGCGATGGCGAAGGCGGGCCGCCGGGCATGATCCTTCAATCGCGAAGCGAGCAGGCCGACAATACCCGGATGCCAGCTGTTGGAGGCGGTGACGACGATAGCCGGGCCATTGCCGCCGGCGAGCTCTGCATCGGCCTCGACGCGCGCCGCCGCGAGCATCTCCTGCTCCATCAACTGCCGTTCCTGGTTGAGCCGGTCGAGCGTCTCGGCAATGGTGCGCGCCTCGACCGGGTCGTCGGTCGCAAGCAGCCGGCTACCAAGTGCGGCATCGCCGATGCGTCCGCCGGCATTGATGCGCGGGCCGATCAGATAGGCCAGATGGAAAGTGCTGATCGGCTCGCCGATACGCGACACGCGTGCCAGTGCCGCCAACCCTTCATTCTTCTGCTGGCGCGCCATCTGCAGCCCCTTGACCACGAAGGCGCGGTTGACGCCGGTCAGCGGCACCACGTCACAGACTGTGGCCAATGCCACGATATCAAGCAGCGAGAGCAGGTCCGGCGGCGTAGCATCGGCCATGCGGCCGCGCAGGATTCTGGCCGTCTGCACAAGGGCGAGGAAGACCACGCCGGCGGCACAGAGATGGCCCTGCCCGGAAAGGTCGTCGTCGCGATTGGGATTGACGACGGCAATTGCCGCCGGCAAGGCACCGCCGACCTGGTGGTGGTCGAGCACCACGACATCGGCCCCAGCCTCGTTGGCGGCATCGATGGAAACGGCGCTGTTGGTGCCGCAATCGACAGTGACGATCAGTGTCGCGCCACGCGAAACAAGTTCGCGCATAGCCTCCGGATTGGGTCCATAGCCCTCGAAAATGCGATCCGGGATGTAGATTTCCGACGGCACCGAGAAATGCGTGAGGAACCGCTTCAGCAAGGCCGACGAGGCGGCGCCGTCGACATCATAGTCGCCGAAGATCGCCACCTTTTCCCGGGCCATCACCGCGGCGGCGATGCGGGCCGCCGCCCTGTCCATGTCCGTCAGCGATGCCGGATCCGGCAGAAGATCGCGGATCGTCGGGTCGAGAAACCGCTCGGTCTGTTCGGCGGTAACACCACGGCCGGCAAGCACCCGCGCGACGATATCGGGCACGCCATGGCCTTGCGCGATGGCGAGCGCAATCAGGTCCTGGCGTTCTGTCAGCCGATGTTCCCAGGAAACCCCTGATACTGACTGCCTGACATCGAGGAAGAGGCGTTTTTCGCCGGTCATACGCTTTGCCAACTCATCGTTGGCCGCACGATAATGCATGTCGCCCATAAGTGGGCAGCGGCTTTGGGGCGACGACCTGCATTGGCAACAATTTTAAGCGCGTCGCGTTCACGCGACGCTCTATAGGCCAAAGGCAGGCAAAGCCAAGCGATTCACGGGTGCGCGCGGTCCCGAAACAAGTCAAGAAAACTGCGCTTTCCGCTTTTCAGCCTGGCGCCGAAGCCATTCGTCGGCCGCATCGCCCATCGTCTTTTCCACACCGTCCTTGAGCCAAGCCATGAAAGGCCGGTCGAACCTGAATGCATCGCCGCATTCCCGGATGAGAAAGCGACGCACATTCTGGGTGTTGCGATAGGACTTTGTGATGGCGGTGGCACGCGAAATCGGATCCGCATGCCAGTCGAACGGTTTCATCGTCAAATCCTTGCAGCCAGCATCGGATGCGCCCGAATGGCTAGCAATTGCAAGGTAGCTTCGCAAGCGAGCGTCAGAACTTATCCAGATCCTGATGGCGGGCCTTGATCTCGCGCACCGTGCGCGACGACGAGCGCCGCACGATCGTGTGGGTGGTGATGTAATTGTGGCCGAACTTGACGCCAGCCAGCATGTTGCCGTCGGTGACACCGGTGGCCGCGAACAGCACATCGCCGCGCGCCATGTCCTCCGTCCGATAGACCCGTTTCGGATTGGAAATACCCATCTTTGCCGCGCGAGCAACCTTTTCCGGCGTGTCGAGGATCAGCCTGCCTTGCATCTGGCCGCCGGTGCAGCGCAGCGCGGCAGCGGCCAGCACGCCCTCTGGTGCGCCGCCAGTGCCGAGATAGATGTCGATGCCGGTTTCTTCCGGATCCGTGGTGTGGATGACGCCGGCGACATCGCCATCGCCGATCAGCCGGATCGCGGCACCCGTGGCGCGCACGGCATCGATCAGCCTGGCATGACGTGGCCGGTCGAGAATGCAGGTGGTGATATCCGATATCGCCACGCCCTTCGCCCTGGCGAGGCTGGCGATGTTCTCAGCCGCCGAGGCGTCGATGTCGATGACGCCGTCCGCATAGCCCGGACCGATGGCGATCTTGTCCATGTAGACGTCGGGCGCAAACAGCAGGCTGCCCTTTTCGGCGATCGCGATGACCGCGAGTGCATTGGGCAGGTTCTTGGCGCAAATCGTCGTGCCTTCGAGCGGATCGAGCGCGATATCGACGGCCGGACCTTTGCCGGAGCCGACTTCCTCGCCGATGTAGAGCATCGGCGCCTCGTCGCGCTCGCCTTCGCCGATCACCACAGTGCCCTTGATGGCAAGCCGGTTGAGTTCCTGGCGCATGGCGTCGACTGCGACCTGGTCGGCCGCCTTTTCGTCGCCGCGCCCGCGCAGCCTGGCGGCCGCGACGGCGGCTCGTTCGGTGACGCGCACCAGTTCCATGGTGAGTATCCGGTCAAGGCCGGCGACGATGTTCTGGGCCACATTCATCTGGTGATTTCCTCGTTGGCAATGCGGCCTCCCGCCGGAGGCGGGCCTGTTTTGTCAAACCAGCATGACAACGGCAAGACCTACCGAGGATTTTATCGAATGCCCAACAATATCAATCGATTAAACCGCATCCTGAAACAAGACTGGCCCGATCGCCGTGCGCCGGGCCAGTCTCAAAACGGTAAAAATGGCGGCGTTCGCGGCCTAGAAAACCGCGAGGTATTTGAGCAGTGAAATGATGCCGATGATGATGACGATGACCTGAACTATCTGTCTCATCCGGCCATCGAGCGGCAGGCGTTGAACCAGATAGAGAACGAGGATGATGACGAGGAATGTGATCAGGATGCCGATCAATGCTGATGAAGCCATGGTGCCCTCCTTAAAAGTGATGTGCTGAAAACAAGAGAGTGGGCCGGAAGCCCGGCCCTATCGCGCTGCGGTCAATACCAGCGGCGGGAGGTATCGTTCGTCGATTGACCAATGGCGAAGCCGGCCAGAAAGCCGAGCAGGCCGATCACGCCGACCAAAGCTGTCGTCGTACCTGGATTTTCACGCGCGACCTCCGAAACAGCCTGAGCCTGGCTGCGCAGCTGTTGCGCCGTACGCGAAGCGCGGCTCGCGGCCGTGTCGTACAACTCGGACGCCTGTTCGCCGGCGTCGTCGAGCATCTCCGCGCCCCGCGCCGAAATGCTCTTGTTGATCTTGGTGATCTCCTTGCGCAAATCGGCAATCTGCTTTTCCAGCGTCTTCTGGATGTCGTCGATATTAGGGGTGTCGGACTTGTTGGTATCGGCCATGAAGCGGTTCCTCTGGTTGCTGACCAAGAGAACGGCGACGACACCAATTCGTTCCCGCGTGGCGGCTGTCCCCACCAGACCAGACCTCAATGCCTGCGGGATTCCTGTCCCGCAGGGCCTATCGGGCGAAAGCTACCCTGCCCGCTCGATGCGGATGACCTGCGGCTTGTCGGTCAGATGGCCATCCTTGGTGATGCCATCGACGGCCTTGCGCACAGCAGCCTCCGTCGTCTCGTGGGTGACGAGGATCACCGTCTTCTGTGCCGCCGCCTCGCCATTGACCGCGTGCTGGACGATCGATTCCAATGAAATGTCATTATCGGCCATGCGCTTGGCGATTGCCGCGAAGACGCCGATGCGGTCATGCACGGTCAACCGGATGAAATAGCCGCCGGCATGGCTGCGCATCTGCGCCTTCTTGTAGGGTTTCAGCTCCTTCGCCGGCCGTCCAAAGACCGGACCATGCTGGAAGCCTGGCCGGCTCTTGGCGATGTCGGCGATGTCGCCGATGACGGCCGAGGCGGTGGCGTTGCCGCCGGCACCGGGGCCTGACAGCAGCAGTTCGCCCAGAATATCGGTCTCGATCGCCACCGCATTGGTGACGCCATGCACCTGCGCGATGACCGATGCCGTCGGCACCATCGTCGGATGCACGCGCTGCTCGATGCCGCTCTCGGTATGCTGGGCGACACCCAGCAGCTTGATCCGGTAGCCAAGATCGGCGGCCGCGCGGATGTCGGCCTGGGTGATGTTGGAGATACCTTCCATATAGATGTCGTTGGCGGCGATCCTGGTGCCAAAGGCAAGGCTGGTCAGGATCGACAGCTTGTGCGCGGTGTCGTGGCCCTCGATGTCGAACGTCGGATCGGCTTCGGCATAGCCCAGCCGCTGCGCGTCCTTCAGGCAAGCATCAAACGAGATGCCCTCGGCCTCCATGCGCGTCAGGATGTAGTTGCAGGTGCCGTTGAGGATGCCGAACACGCGCGTAACCGAATTTCCGGCCATCGCCTCGCGCATGGTCTTGATGACGGGAATGCCGCCCGCCACCGCCGCCTCATAGTTGAGCAGAACACCCTTTTTCTCGGCGATCTCGGCCAGCGCCACGCCATGCTTGGCCAGCAGCGCCTTGTTGGCGGTGACGACGTGACGGCCGGCTTCGAGTGCCGCTTTCACCGACGAGCGCGCCGGGCCCTCGTCGCCGCCGATCAGTTCGACGAACACGTCGATTTCTGCGGTCTGCGCCATCTTGACCGGATCGTCGAACCACTTTGCCGAGCTCAGATCGACGCCGCGATCGCGCTTCTGGTCGCGCGCCGAGACGGCGGTGACGATCACGTCACGGCCGCACTGGCGGGTCAGTTCCACCGCTTTGTCGCGCAGCACGCGCGCCACCGACGCGCCAACGGTGCCGAGGCCGGCAATTCCAACACGCAATGCTTCAGCCATGTCCGGCGACGTCCCTCAAAGTCAGATCGAATTTGCGTGCGGCAAGCTTACCGGTGAGCGGAGAGCGGCACGACATTGTTGGGCTGCTTGGCGCTGGTCGACAGGAAGCGCTTGATGTTGCGCGCCGCCTGCCGGATCCTGTGCTCGTTCTCGACCAGAGCGACGCGCACGAATTCGTCGCCATGCTCGCCGAAGCCAACACCGGGCGCCACGGCCACGTCGGCATGTTCGATGAGCAGCTTGGAGAATTCGAGCGAGCCGAGATGTCGGAACGGCTCCGGGATTGGCGCCCAGGCGAACATCGATGCCGCCGGTGCCGGAATGGTCCAGCCAGCGCGGCCGAAGGCATCGACCATCACATCGCGGCGCTTGTGGTAGATGTCGCGCACTTCGGCGATGTCGGCGCCGTCGCCATTGAGCGCATGTGCCGCCGCCACCTGGATCGGCGTGAAGGCGCCGTAATCGAGGTAGGATTTCACCCGCGTCAGCGCCGAGATCAGCCGCTCGTTGCCGACGGCAAAGCCCATCCGCCAACCGGGCATGGAGAAGGTCTTCGACATGGAGGTGAATTCGACGCAAACGTCGATCGCGCCAGGCACCTGCAGCACCGAAGGCGGCGGATTGCCGTCGAAATAGATCTCCGAATAGGCAAGGTCGGACAGGATAATGATGTCGTTCTTCTTGGCGAAGGCGACCACATCCTTGTAGAAATCGAGCGAGGCGACCAGCGCCGTCGGGTTCGACGGATAGTTGAGGATCAGCGCCAGCGGCTTCGGGATCGAATGTTTGACTCCGCGCTCGAGCGCCGGGATGAAGCCGTCGTCCGGCTCCACCTGCAGCGAGCGGATGACGCCACCCGACATGATGAAGCCGAAGGCATGGATCGGATAGGTCGGGTTAGGGCATAGGATCACGTCGCCGGGCGCCGTGATCGCCTGCGCCATGTTGGCGAAGCCTTCCTTCGAGCCAAGCGTGGCCACCACTTGCGTGTCGGGATTGAGCTTCACGCCGAAGCGCCTGCCATAGTAGGCGGCTTGGGCGCGACGCAGGCCCGGAATGCCGCGCGACGAGGAATAGCGATGCGTGCGCGGGTCGCGCACGACCTCGCACAATTTGTCGACGATAGCCTTGGGCGTCGGCAGGTCCGGATTGCCCATGCCGAGGTCGATGATGTCGGCGCCACGCGATCGGGCGCTGGCCTTGAGCCGGTTGACCTGCTCGAACACGTAAGGCGGAAGCCGGCGAACCTTGTGAAATTCTTCCATGGCAGTTCCAGACAGCGAAGGGGGGTGTTGGGCGCGCGCTATATACTTATTTGCAGGTAGGGTCGAGGGCGGGGTCGCATTTGGCTTCGATCTGCTTCAGCGTTTCGTCGCCATGCTTCTTGGCCAGATCGGTCAGCGCCGCCTGGTTGGCGACCTTCGGGCCGCCGCCCTTTGCCGCCTGCGCATTCTCATCCGCCTTCAATTGCGCGAGCTTGGCGTTCTTCTCGGCTTCGGTGAACTGAGGCGCCGCCACTTGCGGCTTGATGTTCAGGTTCGGAAAGGTGCCGGTATCCTTCGGCCCCGTACCCGCAGCGACAGGCGTTGGGCCATTCGTGTTGGTGCTCGAGCACCCGGCAATCCCGATGAGGACGATCGCCGCACCGATGCGGCAAAAACGTCCGGCACCGAAAAAAACAGTCTCGCCAATATTAATCGTCATATTGTTTCCCTGGCAGCCGAGGTAGAGCGAGATTGGCCCGGTCGGATGTCCCATGTTAATATGTCAAGAAAAGGCCTCGGGAGGAACCCCGCCAACCATGTCCAAAACACCCGATTCGGGCAAAGCGGAAGATGACGAGCCTTCGACCGTCGAGCAATATCTGGTGAAGGACCCGGAACGCTTCGCCCTGAACATGGCGCGCATGATCGAGCAGGCCGGCAAGGCCGCTTCCGCCTGGGCCGAGCCGCGCGAAAAAGGCGACGTGCGCGACCATGTCGCTGAGCCCGTTGTCGATATGGTGAAGACCTTTTCCAAGCTCAGCGAATACTGGCTTGCCGATCCGCAGCGCGCGCTGGAAGCGCAGACGCGGCTGTTCTCCGGCTATATGACGGTCTGGGCCAACGCCATTCAGCGCACCAGCAACGCCGCGCAAGACACCGAAGACGCGGTCAAGCCGGAGCGCGGCGACAAGCGGTTCCTCGACCCGGAATGGGGCCGCAACGCCTTCTTCGATTTCCTCAAGCAGGCCTATCTCGTCACCTCGCGCTGGGCGGCCGATCTGGTCGAGCACGCCGAAGGCCTTGACGAGCACACCCGCCACAAGGCCGGCTTTTACGTCAAGCAGGTGTCCAACGCCATCTCGCCGTCGAATTTCATCCTGACCAATCCGGAACTGTTCCGTGAAACCGTCGCCTCGAACGGCGAAAACCTGGTGCGCGGCATGAAGATGCTGGCCGAGGACATCGCCGCCGGCAAGGGCGACCTGAAGCTGCGGCAGGCTGACTACTCACCCTTCGAGATCGGCAGGAACATCGCCACCACTCCCGGCAAGGTGGTCGGCCGCAGCGACGTCGCCGAAATCATCCAGTACGACCCGGCGACCGAGACGGTGCTCAAGCGGCCCTTGCTGATCTGCCCGCCATGGATCAACAAATTCTACATCCTCGATTTGAACCCGCAGAAATCCTTCATTCGCTGGGCGGTCGAACAGGGCCACACCGTGTTCGTCATCTCCTGGATCAATCCGGACGAGCGCCACGGCACCAAGAGTTGGGAAGCCTATATTCGCGAGGGTCTGCAATACGGCCTCGACACCGTCGAGAAAGCCACCGGCGAACGCGACGTCAACGCGATCGGCTATTGCGTTGGCGGCACGCTTCTGGCGGCGGCACTGGCGCTGATGGCGCAAGAGGGCGACGACCGCATAAAATCGGCTACCTTCTTCACCACGCAGGTCGACTTCACCTATGCAGGCGACCTGAAGGTGTTCGTCGACGAAGAACAGGTCGCCGCTGTGGAAAAGTCGATGAGCGAAAAGGGCTATCTCGACGGCACCAAGATGGCGACCGCCTTCAACATGCTGCGCTCAGGCGACCTGATCTGGCCCTATGTCGTCAACAACTACATGCGCGGCAAGGATCCCCTGCCCTTCGACCTGCTCTACTGGAATGCAGATTCCACCCGCATGGCGGCGGCCAATCACTCTTTCTACCTGCGCAACTGCTATCTTGAGAACAATCTTTCGCAAGGCACGATGGAACTGGCGGGCCACACGGTCTCGCTCGGCGACATCACCATCCCGGTCTACAACCTCGCCTCCAAGGAAGATCACATCGCGCCGGCGCTTTCGGTGTTCCTCGGTTCGAAATATTTCGGCGGCACGGTCGAGTATGTGATGGCCGGGTCGGGCCATATCGCAGGGGTCGTCAATCCGCCGGCATCCAACAAATACCAGTACTGGACCGGGGGTACGCCGACGGGCGACTTCAGCCAGTGGATAGCCAATGCCACCGACCATCCAGGATCCTGGTGGCCGCACTGGCAAGACTGGATAGAGGCCAAGGACAACACCCGCGTGCCTGCCCGCAAACCGGGCAAGCATATGAAAACCTTGGGTGATGCTCCCGGCACCTATGTGAAAGTACGTGTGTAACGGACTGTAATGTGTGGTGAGTTGACGGACCGCCAAAAGCGGGCGAAATGGTGTCGTCAACCATCAAGCGGCCGTAATTCGGCAATCACCGCAAAAATACTTCCAGGCTTGCGGATTTGACACAGGTCTCGTTTCCGGATCGGAGACAAAGGTCACCCTGGCATCGACGCATGCGTGTGGCGCCAAGGATATACCGATCGGACATCGAGGGGGAATTTGACTTTGAAATCAGCAGGATGGAGCCTCGCAAAGGGAGAACGCCGCGCCATTGTGGCAGCGCTCTGCTCCTTGCTTCTGGCCTCCTGCACTTCGGCTGGCGACCCGACAATGTCGGTCGGAATGCCCGGTTACAACGCCACCGCATCGGATATGAATGCTGCCTCAAGTGGCAAGTCGGCCGCTGTCGCCGATTCGTCCGAGGTCACGACCGAGCAGACGACGGTGATGACGGCGAGCGATACGGCGCTGCCTGAAAAAGTCGCCTACGTGCCTATGTCCAAACCGGGAGCTGCCTTTCCGCTGACCACGCCGGCGGGCGCCGAAACCATCGTTGGAAACACGCCGCAATCGCTGACGCAGCAGGCACAGACCGCGCAGCAAACCGACGCGGTCGCCCAGCAGATTGCCGCGGTCGACGGCGACGTGGCGGCGCCGAAGCCCGCTGCCGCTCCGGCCATGAACAACCCGGTCTATGTGACGGCTGGCGAGATGCCGCAGGCCGAAGCACCAAAGAAGAAAGGCTTCCTCGCCTCGATGTTTGGCGCAACGCCAGCCTCGGCGACACCAACCCCCATCATCAGCAACGCCCGAACGGGCGAGCAGCCCCTGCAGGCAAAAGCGGCGCCAGCAGCGGCAAAGCCGATCATCACGCTTGCCTCGGCCAGTTCCACGGCCAAGCCGGTGCAACTGGCTTCGCTCGGTGACGATAGCGGTCACATCACCGGCAGCGATGCCCTGCCCGGCGTGCGCCAGACGGCCCTGTTCGAGAT
>NZ_RZTT01000205.1 GCF_003996995.1 Mesorhizobium sp. M7A.T.Ca.US.000.02.2.1
GGCCTTCACACAGGACGATTTCGAGGCCGAGCTGCCGAAGATCCCCAAGGGCGGCGTCGCCAGCCACGAATACACGCAGGAAGACGCGATCGCGGCCATCAAAGCCAACATCAAGTGAGCCTTGAACAAGCGTTGCCCTCCGGATCATCGAGCGGATATCGTTGAGCATGCCTGAAGGGAACGCTGACATCATCAGACTGAACGGCGCCGAAAAGCATTTCGGCGCCGTTCGCGCACTGGGTGGCGTGGATTTCCATGTAGGCCCCGGCGAGTGCGTTGGTCTCGTCGGCCACAATGGCGCCGGCAAATCGACGCTGATGCACATGGTGGCGGGCACGCTGGTGCCCGACAGCGGCAAGATCGGCGTGCATGGCGACACCGAGGACAATTACTCGGTGTCGCGCGCGCAGCAACTCGGCATACGCTGCGTCTTCCAGGAACTGTCGCTGTGCCCCAACCTCAGCGTCGCCGAGAACACGCGCATCAACCACGCGTCGCTGCGCGGGCTCAGTTGGCGGCGCAAGGCGGCGGATCTGATCGCCGCCAAGCTCGACGAGATCTTTCCGGGCCACAGCATTTCGGCGTCCGATATTGTCGGCGACCTGTCGATCGGTCGGCGCCAGATGGTGGAAGTGGCGCGCGCCTTCACCGTCACCCAGGATCGTCTCGACCTCGTCATCCTCGACGAGCCGACATCGTCGCTCGATGCGCATACGGCGGGCCAATTGCTGGCCTTCGTCCGCCGCTTCGTCGCCGGTGGCAAAAGCTGCATCCTGATCTCTCATGTGCTGGGCGAGGTGCTGCGCAATGCCGATCGCATCGTGGTGATGCGCGACGGCAAGGTGGTTGTCGCTGACGCGGCAGATGCCTTCGACCGCGACCGGCTGGTGACGGCGATGGGCGGAGCGGAAGCGCGCCAGAAGATCGCGGCGCAAATCGCTGCCGCCAAGCCCACCGCCAGTCCGTTGCGGGTCCGGGCGCGGCCCGCCGCGCAGAAGGACAGCACCGACCTCGTCGCCTGTGCCGGTGAGATCATCGGCCTTGCCGGGTTGGCTGGCCACGGCCAGACCGACCTGCTGCTGGCGATCTTCACGGCTGCATCGCGCGCCCGGGCCGGTATCGAGGTGACCGCACCGGTGGCGCTGGTCGCCGGCGACCGCCAGTCGGACGGCATCTTTCCGCAATGGTCGATCGCTGAGAACATCGGCATCCGCTCGCTGGCGCGGCTGCGCAGCGGGGTGCTGATCTCGCCGCAACGCGAGGCCGAACTCGCTGCACTATGGCAGAAGAAGATCGGCATCCGCACGCCCGATATGAACAACAACATCTTCTCGCTGTCGGGCGGCAACCAGCAGAAGGCGCTGTTTGCCCGCGCGCTCGGCTCGGACGCGCAGATCGTGCTGATGGACGACCCGATGCGCGGCGTCGATATCGGCACTAAGCTGGAGGTCTATGACCTCGTGCGCGAAGAGGCTGCCCGAGGCCGCACCTTCCTCTGGTACACCACGGAAACCGAAGAGCTCGACAATTGCGATCACATCTATGTCTTCAAGAACGGCCGCATCGTCGCCAATCTGCGCCGCGACGAGTTGACCGAAGAGAAGATCATCCAGTCCTCCTTCGGCGATGCGGCCTGAGATGACGGCCGCCAGCCTCGACACCGCCGCCAGGACGTCCGCCGAGCGAGGCGCACTGGCCCGTGCCCGTCTGTTGCGCGGGCTGCTGCCGGCGCTGTCGCTGGCGCTGGTGCTGCTCGCCATCGCCTGGCTCAACCCGCGCGCCATCAGCTATTTCGGCTTCAGCCTGATGCTCAATTTGGCGATCCCGATCGCGTTGGCGACCATCGCGCAGATGTTCGTTATCGCCGGAAACGAGCTCGACCTGTCGATCGGCACCTTCGTCGGCTTCGTCGGCTGCGTCACGGCGACCTGGCTGAAGGACGCGCCGCTCATCGGTGCCGTCATCCTGCTTGGATCGATCGGCGTCTATGCGCTGCTCGGCGCGCTGATCCATCTGCGCAATCTGCCGTCCATCGTGGTGACGCTCGGCATGAGTTTCGTCTGGCAGGGGCTGGCGATTCTCGTCTTGCCCAAACCGGGCGGCAAGGCGCCGGACTGGCTGCTCGGGCTGATGGCGTTCAAGCCGCCCTTCATTCCGTTCCCGATCATCGCCGCGCTGCTGATCGGCCTCATCGTTCATTTCGGCCTGATGCGCACTTCCTATGGCGTGATCCTGCGCGGCTCCGGCGGCAATCCGGCGGCACTCGGCCGCGCCGGCTGGTCGCTGCTCAAGACCAAGATCGTGCTGTTTGCGCTGGCCGGTCTGTTCGGCGTGCTGTCCGGAATGGCGCTGATCGGCATCACCACCTCGGCCGACGCCAATATCGGCAACGGCTACACGCTGCTGGCCATCGCCGGCGTCATCCTCGGCGGCGGCGAATTCGTCGGCGGCCGGGTGTCGCCGATAGGTGCTGTGATCGGCGCGCTGACGCTGGCGCTGGCGGCCTCGCCGCTGCTCACCTTCATGCACATTCCACCCGATTGGCAGGTTGCCGCCAATGGCGCCATCCTCATCATCGTGCTGGCGGCGCGGGTGCTGATCAGCCGCAAGGAGAGGTGAGCGATGACATCGGTGAAATCGCTGCTCGCCAAACCCTGGATCTGGTCGTTCATTGGCGCGCTTCTGGTGTGGCTGGCGACGATCGCCTTCACCGGCGGTTATGGCGCCGGCGGCATGGTGACGGCGGCCCTGTCGCTGGCGGTGTTCACCGTCATTGTCGGCGTCGGCCAGATGTTCGTCATCACACTCGGCCCGGGCAATGTCGACCTGTCGCTGCCGGCCAATATCGGCCTTGCCAGCGCCGTCGCGATGAAAGTGATGGACGGCAATGATTCCATGATCGCGGTCGGGCTGCTGGCGGCGCTTGCCTGCGGGGCGGCGATCGGCGCCGCCAACTATCTGCTGATCTGGGCGCTGCGCATCCCGCCGATCATCGCCACTTTGTCGGCCAGCTTCATCATCCAGTCGATCGACATCAGCTACGGCCGAGGGCTGCAGATCAAGCCGCCGCCGGGCTTCGCCGATTTCGCCAACTGGCAAATCCTCGGCATTCCGGTGCTGGCCATCCTCACCGTGCTGTTCACCATCGGTGCGGCCATCGCCCTGCAGCGCATGATCTATGGCCGCTCGGTGCTGGCGATCGGCCAGAATATCCGCGCCGCCTGGCTCGCCGGCGTCAATGTCGGCCGCATCCGTTTCCTCACCTACACGCTGTCTGGTGCGCTCGGCGGCATCGACGGCGCGCTGCTCGCCGGCTATTTCCGTGGCGCCAATGTCGATATCGGCAATGAGTATCTGCTGGCCTCGATCGCGGTCGTCGTCATCGGCGGCACGTCGGTCGCCGGCGGCAAGGCCAATGTGCCCGGGGTCTGGGGCGCGGCGCTGTTCCTGGTGCTGCTTTTGACCATGCTCAACACGTTTGGGGTGAGTGCCGGCGTAAGGCTGCTGCTGACGGGGCTGATCATTGTCGGGGTGATCACGGCGGCGGGCGGGCAGAAGGCGCCGCGGTAGGCTCCGCCTTCGTCGTCCCAGGCCTGTAATCATTGTGCCAGGCCGACATCCGGTTCCCTTCGACGTCATGGCGCTGTAAATCCCGTTCGCGCGGCCACGGCCGCTGAATAGCGCTGGGAGGTTTGCGTGTCCGATTTCGTGAAGGTCAGCCGTGACGGCGACGTCGCCGTCGTCACTATCGACAACCCGCCGGTGAACGCGCTGAGTTTTCATGTTCGCGAACCGCTGATGCAGGCGCTGGTTGAGTTGCGCGACGATGCTTCGGTTGCCGCCATCGTCATTGCATGCGCCGGCCGGACGTTTGTCGCTGGCGCCGACATCACCGAATTCGGCAAGCCGATGCAGCAGCCGGAGCTGCGCGCCATCGTGGCTGTGCTGGAGACCATCGCCAAGCCGACGGTGGCCGCCATCCACGGCACCGCGCTCGGCGGCGGGCTGGAGCTGGCGCTCGGCTGCCATTTCCGCGTCGCCGATGCCGGCGCCAAGCTCGGCCTGCCGGAGGTGAAGCTCGGCCTGCTGCCGGGGGGCGGCGGCACGGTGCGGCTGCCGCGCCTGGTCGGCGCGGTGAAGGCGCTCAGGATGATCGTCTCCGGTACGCCGATCGGTGCGACCGAGGCGCATGCCGCCGGTCTCGTCGATGCCGTCTTCGAAGGCGATCTGACGACGCATGCCGTGAACTTCGCCAGGGAAATTGCCCGCAAGGGTGGCCCCTTCACGCCGGTGCGCGATCGCAATGAGGGGCTCAAGGAGACCGACCTCGTGGCTTTAGACGCCGAGGCTGCGGACCTCGCCAGGAAGGCGCGCGGGCTCGAGGCGCCGATCGCCTGTGCGCTGTCGGTGCGCAATGCCGTCACGCTGCCCTTCGATGCGGCGCTGGCGACGGAACGTGCGTTGTTCGTGAAACTGGTCGGCAGCGACCAGTCGCGGGCGCAGCGGCATTTGTTCTTCGCCGAACGTGAGGCGGCAAAGGTTTCGGGAAAAGACATCGTCAAGCGCAGGATTGCCCGCGTCGGCGTCATCGGCGCCGGCACGATGGGCGGCGGCATCGCCATGGCCTTCGCCAATGGCGGCTATCCCGTGACTTTGCTGGAAACCAGCCATGAGGCATTGCAGCGCGGCTTGGCGACGATCGACAGAAACTACTCGGTGTCCGTCACGCGCGGTTCGCTAAGCGAAGTCGCCAAGCGCGAGCGGCTCGCCCAGTTCAAGGGCTCCACCGATTATGCCGATCTCGCCGATTGCGACCTGATCGTAGAGGCGGTGTTCGAGGACATAGCGGTCAAGAAGGAGGTGTTCGGCAAGCTCGAAGCGGTGGCCAAACCGGGCGCGATCCTCGCCACCAACACCTCCTATCTCGACATCAACGAAATCGCCGCCTCGACCTCGCGGCCGCAGGACGTGCTCGGCCTGCATTTCTTCTCGCCGGCCAATGTCATGAAGCTCCTGGAGATCGTGCGCGCCGACAAGACCGCGCCCGATGCGCTGGCGACCGTCGTCGACCTGGCGCGGCGGATCGGCAAGGTGGCCGTTGTCGTCGGCGTCTGCCACGGCTTCGTCGGCAACCGCATGCTGGCCGCGCGCGGCTCGGAATCGGAAGCGCTTCTTCTGGAAGGCGCGACGCCCAGCCAGATCGACCAGGTCTTCACCGATTTCGGCTGGCCGATGGGGCCTTTCCAGATGGGCGATCTCGCCGGTCTCGACATTGGCTGGCGCAACCGCAAGGCGCGTGGCCTGTCGGCCGTGATCGCCGACACGCTGTGCGAACAGGGGCGTTTCGGCCAGAAGACCGGCCGGGGTTTTTATCTCTACGAGGCTGGCGCGCGTACGCCAGTGCCGGATCCCGAGGTTGAAGCGCTGATCTGCGACAAGGCCGCGGAGAAGGGCATCGTGCCGCGCGCGATCAGTGCGGAGGAAATCATCGAGCGCACGCTTTACCCCCTGGTCAACGAGGGCGCCAAGATCCTTGAGGAAGGCATCGCGGCCCGTGCGTCCGACATCGATGTCGTCTGGGTCAATGGCTACGGCTTTCCCATCGGCAAGGGCGGGCCGATGTTCTGGGCTGGCCTCGAAGGCCCGGCCAGGATCATCGAGCGGCTCGAGTACTGGCATCAACGGACAGGCAAGGACGTGTTCAAGCCGGCGCCGCTGCTGAAGCGGATGGCCGAGACCGGATCGTGGAACGGCGACGCGATAGCCTGATCAAACGTCATGGGCAAGCCACCCAATTGTCGAGGTCTGCGCTGCCCCTCATCGCCCTGCCGGGCGTTCGTTGTTCGAAAAGCCAAGCAGTTGGCTTTTCGTCCGCTGCGCGGACCACGCCTCGACTCCCCGTATAGTGACGGGGAGAAGGGGCTCGCGGTAACCTCGTCGCCTGTCTTGCAACGTTGGAGATTGGCGAAACCGGTAATTACTGCGCCCCTCTCCCCGTCCCTATACGGGGAGAGGATGCCGGCAGGCAGGTGAGGGGCAGCGCCGGCGTTCGCAAAAAAGTGACGCGAATTCGAAATCCGAAGCGATTGCCCAGGTAAGCGGCGGGGGCGAAGTAGCTACCTTATCCGCGCGTCGATGATCTCGACGAAACGTGCGAACAGGCCGGCCTGCGACTTGATCTTGAGCTTGCGGTAGATGTTGCGGCGATGGACCTTCACGGTGCCCGGCACGATGCGCATGGCCCTGGCGATCGATTCCGTCGAATGCCCCTGCAGCACCAGGTCGACGACATGTTTTTCGCGCGGCGTCAGCGACAGGCTCTGCCAGATGTGGGCGCGGTCGAACTCGTTGACCGGAGTGGTCGTCTCGTCCTGCTGCGCCTCTGCAGGTTCATCGGCCGGAAGGGTGGGCCAGCGCAGCCTGGCGAAGCTGATCACCGCCGGCGCCATGTCGCGCAGCAATCTGGCATCGGCGGTGCCGAACGGGCCTGAAGCGCGCAGCCGCATCAGTGAGAGCACCAGCGCATCCTTGCCCGGCAGAGGCACGAAGAAGCCGACCTCCTCGGCCAGCCTGGTCTGGCTGTAGTAGGAACGGAAATACTCGCTGGCATAGAAACGGTCCGGCGCCAGTTCGCGCATGCGCCAGAAGCCTTCCTTGCGCTCGACCGCCGCGTGATGGAACGGGTCGAGCAGATAGGGTCCCTCCTGATAGAGCGCGACGAAGACGTGGCTTTCGGCCGGCGAGAAGGTTTCGAACAGCAGCGGCGGGCGCGCCGCGCCGCGATAGCCGAACACCACGCAGTGGTCGAAGCTGACATGGAGCCGCAGCCAATCGACCAGCGCATTGCCGAACAGGTCGCCACTGGTCTCCCGCGTCGCCGCGACGAGCGTGGCGAGCTGGCTGTATTCGTCGCTGCGGGACAATCTATACCCCCTTAAACGAGAAAATAGATCAGATATACCACCTCAGAGGTATATACTAGCCGCCATTGGCTCTGGTAGCGTCCCGATATTGCCTTGTTGCTGGAGCCATCAGCCTTGACCGCAGTGCCCGACATCGAGTTTCGCGGCGTCACCAAGCGCTATGGCGCGGTGACCGCGGTCAGCGGCATCGATCTCGCTGTCCCGCCCTCCGCCTTTGTCGCGTTGCTCGGGCCGTCCGGCTGCGGCAAGACCACCTGCCTGCGCATGATCGGCGGCTTCGAACAGCCGAGCGAAGGCCAGGTGTTCATTCGCGGCCAGGACATGGCCGGCACGCCGCCCTACCGGCGGCCGGTCAACATGGTGTTCCAGCAATACGCGCTGTTTCCCCATCTCGATGTCGAGGACAACGTCGCCTACGGGCTGCGCCAGGCGCGGCCAAGGCTGTCTTCGCGCGAGATCGCCTCAAGAGCGGGCGAGGCGCTCGAAATGGTGCGGCTCGCCGGCTATGGCCGCCGCAAGATCCACGAACTGTCGGGCGGCCAGCAGCAGCGTGTGGCGCTGGCACGAGCCCTGGTCAACAAGCCGGCGGTGCTCTTGCTCGACGAGCCGCTGGCGGCGCTCGACAAGAAGCTGCGTACCGACATGCAGATCGAGCTGCAGAACCTGCAGCGCGAGATCGGCATCACCTTCGTGCTGGTCACGCACGACCAGGAGGAAGCGCTGTCGATGAGCGATTTCGTCTGCGTCATGAACGGCGGCCGCATCGTCCAGCTCGGGCAGCCGAGCGAGATCTATGACGAACCGGCCGATTTGTTCGTCGCCGATTTCGTCGGCAAGACAAACCTGCTGAGCGGCACCGTCGCCGGACATTCGGGCGATCTGGTGGAGGTGGCGCTTGCCGATGGCACCGTCATTGCAGCGCGCAAGCGCACCGCCCTGCAGCAAGGTGAGGCCGTTTCGGTCAGCCTTCGTCCTGAATCGCTCAGTCTTGGTGCCCAGACAAGCGGTCCATTCAAGGGCATCGTCCGCAACCGAATTTTCCTCGGCTCGACAGCGGAATACGCGATCGAGGTCCAGGGCATCGGAACGCTGCTGGCCAAGGCCGATCACCTGATCGGCCACGGCAATCTCTTCAAGCCGGGTGAACCCGTCGCCATCGGCTTTGCCTCCGGAACGCCGCTGGCGTTTGCGGAGACCAAGAACAACGGGGCCAACCAGAGGGTAGATAAACATGTCGAAATCATATCGTGACGGACTGCCGATAAGCCCCAAGAATTTTGTCGATCAGCTGATGCGTTTGAAGCGCGGCTCGATCGGCCGACGCGACTTCCTCGGCCTCACCGGCCTTGGCATTGCCACGGCGGTAATGGCGCGCGAGATCGGCATCATGCCGACACCGGCCTTTGCCGCCGAAAGCCTTGGCGACCGCATGTCGATCGCCACCTGGCCGAACTACCATGACCCGGCGACGTTCGAGAATTTCAAGAAGGACACCGGCGTCGCCGTCGAGGTCAACGTGTTCGGCTCCAACGAGGAGATGCTGGCCAAGCTGCAGGCAGGCGCCTCGGGCTGGAGCCTGTTCGTGCCGACCAACTACACGATCTCGACCTATAAGAAGCTCGGCATCATCGAGCCGCTGGAGATGGCGAAGCTGCCGAATTTCGACGGCTCGCAGCAAGATCCCCGCTTCACCGGGGAAGGCACGATCGATGCGGTGACCTATGCGGTGCCGAAGAACTGGGGCACCACCGGCTTTGCCGTCAACACCAAGAAGCTGACCAAGCCGATGACCAGCTGGAAGGAGTTCTGGGACACCGCCATGGCGGAAGGCGACAGCCGCACCATGGTGCATGACTACCAGCTGACCACGATCGGCAATGCGCTGAAATATTACGGCTATTCGTTCAACTCGTTGAAGCAAGACGAGCTCGCCAAGGCGGAGGAACTGCTGCTCAAGGTCAAGCCGCATCTGTTCGCGGTCTCCTCCGACTACCAGCCGGGGATGCGCGCCGGCGACGCCTGGATGACGATGTGCTGGACGAACGATGGCGCGCAGTTGCATCGCGACATTCCCGAGATCGCCTATGTGCTGGGCAAGGAAGGCGGCGAGATCTGGACCGATTTCTACGCCATTCCGAAAGATGCGCCGAACAAGCCGGCCGGCTACGCCCTGCTCAACTACCTGATGAATCCGCAGGTGGCGGTGAAGGAGCATTTGGCCAATGGTGCGCCGTCGACCGATGCGCGGGTCAATAAGCTGCTGCCCAAGGAAGTGCTCGACAATCCGATCCTCTATCCGGCGGCCGACCTGTTGACGCCGCTGGAATTCGGCGCGGCGGCAACGCTGACCGATCCGGGCCGCGCCGAATTGATGGCGCGCTTCAAGTCGGCCTGAGGGCCGGTCTGGCGCGGACAATTGACCGGCGGGCATATGTCCGCCGGTATCGGGGCGGTTTTCAATGCGCGGCAATAGATTTCGTCACAACCTCACGACCGCCATGCTGCTCGGTCCGGCGACCGCGTGGCTGGTGGTGTTTCTAGTGCTTCCATTCATTGCCATCGCGGTGTTCAGCGTCGGCGAACGGGCGCCGGAAGGCGGCTATCAAGCGGCTTTTACCTTCGCGCAATATGCCAATCTTCCGGCGCGGGCGGCTGCCTTCTGGAACACGATGGTGCTGGCGCCGATAGGGGCGCTCGCCTGTCTGCTCGTCGCTTATCCCGTTGCTTATTATCTCGCTCTGCGCGCACCGCAGCGCTGGCGGCTGATCCTGCTGGCGCTGGTCGTCATTCCGTTCTGGACCAGCCTTTTGATGCGGACCTATGCCTGGATGTATATCCTGGGCGGGCGCGGCATCCCGGCTCTGCTGTCCTATATCGGTTTCGAGGATATCAGGCTGATCAACACGCCGGGCGCGGTGCTGCTCGGCATCGTCTATGGCTACCTGCCGCTGATGATCCTGCCGATCTATGTCAGCCTTGAGCGGCTCGACCGCCGGCTGCTGGAAGCCTCCGCCGATCTCGGCGCGACGCCGCTCTCGACCTTCCTCGGCGTGACCCTGAAACTGTCGCTGCCGGGCGTGATGACCGGCTTCTCGCTGGTCATGATCCTGCTGCTGGGCGAATATCTGATCCCGACGCTGCTTGGCGGCGGCAAGGTGTTCTTTATCGGCAATGCGCTGGTCGACCTGTTCCTGCAATCGCGCAACTGGCCGTTCGGTTCGGCCATCGCGATCACGCTGGTGCTAGTATCGGTGGTGGTGCTGATTGCCGCCAACCGCATCTCGACCCGAGTTTCGGGCGCGCGCCGGGTGGATTTGATCTGATGCGCGCCTTCGTCATTGTGGTGTTCGCCTTCCTCTATCTGCCGATCGCACTGGTGGTGCTGTTCTCCTTCAACGCCGGCCACCATGCCAGCGAGTTCACCGGCTTTTCGGTGCAATGGTACGGCAAGGCGCTGGCGAACCCGTTCCTGGTCGAAGCGCTGAAGAACAGCCTGTTCATCGCCACCACCAGCGCCTTGCTGGCGGCGTTGTGCGGCACTGCGGCGGCACTCGGCCTGGCGCGCGTCGGCATCAGAACACGCGCGGTCTTCGATGCGCTTCTGGGCGCCGCGATCGTCGTTCCGGGCGTCGTCATCGGCATTTCGACACTGGTCGCGCTCGTCCAGCTGTTCACGGTCGTCAATCCGTTCCTCGCCTCGATCTGGCCCGACGACCAGCCGCCGCGCCTGGCGCTCGGCTACGGCTCGATCATCGCGGCGCACGGCCTGTTCTCCAT
>NZ_RZTT01000206.1 GCF_003996995.1 Mesorhizobium sp. M7A.T.Ca.US.000.02.2.1
GTCGAAGGCTTTCTGTTCCAGCGCCTTGTCGGGCAAAGTATGCGCGGCGCAGAACGGCACGAAGTCCAGCGTCTTGCCGCCGGAATGGAAGTCGAACACGATGTCGGCGCGGGGGAGCAGCTCACGCTGGAAATAGTCGGCGATCTTCTCGGTCACCGTCCCGTCCGGCCGGCCGGGAAAGCTGCGGTTCATGTTGCCCTTGTCGATCGGCGAGGTGCGCGTGCCGGCGCGAAAGGCCGGATAGTTCATGGCCGGCACGATGATCACCGTGCCGCTGACTTGCTTGGGATCGAGGGTCCTGGCGAGATCGTAGAGGGCCAGCGGCCCCTCATACTCATCGCCATGGTTGCCGCCGGTCAGCAGCGCTGCCGGCCCGTTGCCGTTGCGGATGACGCAGATCGGGATCATCACCGAGCCCCACGCGGAATCGTCGCGGCTGTAGGGCAAGCGCAGGAAACCGTGCTGGATGCCGTCGCGGTCGAAATCGACGGTCGGCGCGACCGGTGATGAATGTAGATTCGACATCGGCATCAATCCTTCACCACCAGCTTGCGCGGCACATTGGCCAGGCACTCCACACCGGTTTCGGTGATCAGGATGGACTCGGTGATCTCCAGTCCCATCGTTTCCAGCCACAGGCCGGTCATGAAATGGAAGGTCATGCCGGGCTTGAGCTCGGTGCGGTCGCCGGGACGCAGGCTCATCGTGCGCTCGCCCCAATCCGGCGGATAGGACAGGCCGATCGAGTAGCCGGTGCGGTTGTCCTTGACGATACCGTATCGCTTGAGAACACCAAAGAAGGCGTTGGCGATGTCCTCGCAGGCGTTGCCGGGTTTCGCGGCGGCCAGCCCCGCTTCCATACCTTCCAGCGTCGCCTTCTCGGCATCGAGGAATTCCTGCGTCGGCTTGCCTAGGAAGACGGTGCGCGACAGCGGGCAGTGATAGCGGTTGTAGCAGCCGGCGATCTCGAAGAAAGTGCCCTCGCCCCGCTTCATCGGTCTGTCGTCCCAGGTCAGATGCGGCGCCGAGGCATCGGCACCCGACGGCAGCAGCGGCACGATCGCCGGATAGTCGCCACCAATTCCGTCGACGCCGCGCGTGCCGGCATCATAGATTTCGGCGACGAGATCGCATTTGCGCATGCCGACCTCGATCTTGTCGAAGATGCGCTGATGCATGGCCTCGACGATGTGGGCCGCCTTGCGCATATAATCGATCTCGGTCGGGCTCTTCACCGCACGCTGCCAGTTGACCAG
Source organism: Mesorhizobium sp. M7A.T.Ca.US.000.02.2.1 (assembly GCF_003996995.1). Lineage (GTDB taxonomy): Bacteria > Pseudomonadota > Alphaproteobacteria > Rhizobiales > Rhizobiaceae > Mesorhizobium. The sequence continues at coordinate 1,257 of NZ_RZTT01000206.1, forward strand.
CGCGGTGGCATCGACAAAGCGGGCATTGGGCAAATGCTTCTGCAGCGACGCAAAGGCGGCCGCCGAGAACCAGTAATTGTCCATTTCGACGCCGACTGTCAGCTTGCCCCAGCCGCGATCCGCAAGCACGCTGGCCAAAAAATCCATCGGGTGGCGCTCGGTCGACTGCACATAGTGATCGGCATAGCCGACGATATTGTCGTGCGCGAGATAGGCGGTGCGCTTGGCGCCGTTGGCGTCCTGGCCGCGGCCGTACCAGACCGGCTCGCCCGAAGGCGGCACGATAACCGCCTGATGCACATAGAACGACCAGCCGTCATAGCCGGTCAACCAGGCCATGTTGGAAGGATCGCTGACAACAAGAAGATCGACGCCCTTGGCCTCCATGGCCTTGCGTGTCTTGGCGAGGCGATCCGCATATTCGCCGCGCGAGAATCTCAGGTTCGGTTGCATTGTTCTTGGTCCTCGTTTGTTGGGCCTTGCGGCCGGTATCAGCTTTGAATCCAACTCGTCGTTCTTGTTTGAGCGTGATCTCTGGACAAACGGAAAACCGTTTGTCCGAGAAAACCGGTTCCCACTTTTCCGGATCATCCTCCTGCGGCCAGCATCAGCTTTCGAAGATGGCCCCGGAACCGGCCACCCGCGCACGGTCTCGAGCGAGCGTGGCGATCGCCGTGTCCTGGACGCCAGTGCCGGTGAGATCGGCGATGGTGATGTCGCTGGCCGAGCGCCGTCCGTGTTTCGCGCCGGCGATGATCTGGCCGAGTTCGGTCACCTCTTCCTCGGCGGCCATCACGCCCGCCGCGATTGCATGATGCAGCTCACCCAGCCGCTTTGTCTGGCGGGCACTGTCAGCGGCATAGAGATCGGCCATGCGCAGGATTGCCGGCGCGATCTCGTTCTTGTGCTCGGCGTCCGATCCCATGGCGGTGATGTGCTGGCCGGCGGAAACGAAGCCGGCCTTGATCAGCGGCTCGGTCGAAGGCGTCGTCGTGACGATGATGTCGGCGCCGGCGACCGCGTTTGCCGCGTCGGGCTCGGCATGCACGAGAATGCCGAGCTTTTCGCGCAGGGCTCCGGCGGTTGCCTCGGCCTTTGCCGCATCGCGGGCCCAGATGCGCGCCTCGGCGATCGGCCGCACCAGCATGAGTGCTTCCAGTTGCAGCCCGGCCTGGACGCCAGCGCCGAAGATCGCGGCAACGGACGAGTCCTGCCGCGACAGATGTTTCGCGGCAACGGCGCCGGCAGCAGCGGTTCGGATATCCGTGAGATAGCCATTGTCGAGCAGCAGCGCTTCAACCAGGCCGGTCTTGGCTGACAGCAGCACCATCATGCCGTTGACGCTGGGCAGGCCGAGCTTCGGATTGTCGAAGAAGCCGGGGCTGATCTTGATAGCGAAGCCGTCAATGCCGGGCACATAGGCGGTCTTCACATCGACCTCGCCGCGATGCTCGGGAATGTCTAGCCGCAGGATCGGCGGCATCGCCACCGGCAAAGTGGCGAGCGCGCGGAAGGCGTTCTCGACGCAGGCGACGGCATCGAGATCGAGTGTCACGATCGCCCGCAACTCTTTCTCGGTAAGGATGGTCATCCGGCTCATGCGGCGCGCTCCTTGAGCGATGGCGCCACGCCGCAAACGATTGTGCGGTGCGCGTCCATATCGATGTTGCGACCGGACAGCAGAACAACCACCGGCCCGTCCGACCTGACCTTACCGGCCAGCAGTGCGGCGATGCCGACAGCGCCCGCGCCCTCGACGATTTCGCGCTCCTGCGCATAGGCGTGACGGATGCCGGCGGCGATCTCTTCTTCGCTGAGCAGGACGACATCGTCGAGCAGGTCGCGGCACATAGCGAAGGTCAGCCGGTTGTCGAGGCCGATGCCACCACCGAGCGAATCCGCCAGCGTCGGCAATTCTTCCACCAGCACCGGCTGGCCGGCATCGAGGCTGGCCTTCATCGCCGCGCCACGCGCCATCGAGACACCGATGACTTTTGTCCGGGGGTCGACGCCTTTGATGGCCGCGGCAACGCCTGAGGCGAGCCCACCGCCGGAGAGCTGGACCAGAACGAGGGCGGCATCCGGGACCTGCTCGATCATCTCAAGCCCGAGCGTGCCTTGCCCGGCGATAATGTCGGGATGGTCGAAGGGCGGCAGCATCACCAGCCCCTCTTGCGCGACCAGCCGATCGACCTCCTGTTGGGCATCGTCCTGGCTGTCGCCGACGATGCGGACCTCCGCGCCAAGCCGGCGGATCTCGTCGAGCTTGTTGCCGGGCACCAGGCGCGACATGCAGATTACGGCGCGCATGCCCTCAAGCTTCGCCGCATGCGCCAGCGCGCGGCCATGATTGCCGGTCGAGGCCGCGACCACGCCCCGCGCCTTCTGTTCGGCGTTCAACGAGGCGACGGCGTTCGAGGCGCCACGCAGCTTGAAGCTGCCGGTGGTCTGCCGGTGTTCGAGCTTGAGGTGAACGGGGACGCCGAACTGTTCCGAGAGGCTGTGGGACAAGACGGTTGGCGTGCGCTCGACTTTGCCGGCGATACGGTCACGGGCGATACGGATGTCCGCTAGGGCGACGGCGCGCGTCATGGGGCGACCCCCTCTGGCCTGCCGGCCATCTCCCCCTCGAGGGGGGAGATTGGCAGCTTCGACGCTGCCGTTCTTCCTGTCACGTCGGTGATTGGCGAAAGCCGGGCAGCAGCTAATCTCCCCCCTCGAGGGGGAGATGGCCGGCAGGCCAGAGGGGGTCGCTCGTGAATGTGGGACATCGTCTTACTGAACCAACGGCAACGTCATCAGCCGCCCGAACTCAGGATGCGGCGCCTCATCCCCGCACAATCTCAGGCAGTTCCAGGCGGTCGCCTGGTTGCTGGTCACCACGGGACGTCCGATCGCCTTTTCCATGCCGGTGAGCGCGAGGGCGCTACGCAGCGCCGTGCAGGACACGAACAGCGCATCGGCGCTGGCGTCGGTCGCCTCGCGCGCCAGATCGACAAGCGCCGCCGGCGCGATCCGCGCCATTTCGCGGTCGTCCTCGAAACCAAGACAGGTGAAGCTGACGATGTCGAACCCTTGCGCGGCGAAATAGGCGGCCATCGGCCTGGATGTCTCGACCGTGTAAGGGGTGAGGATGCTGATCTTGCTTGCGCCCAGCGCATGCAGCCCGCGCACGCCCGCCATCGGCGGGGTAACGACTGAAACACCGGGCTTGGCAGCCTGGATCGCTGTCTCGATCTCGGCATCGCCGATCACCACCGACGCCGAAGTGCAGGAATAGCAGATGGCATCGAGCGGCTCATCCGGCAGGATCAGGGCCGCGCCTGCCGTCAGCGCCGGCTGCATCTTGCGCAGATTCTCCGGCGTCGTCGGGTTGGCGTAGGGAATGCGGGCGACATAGACGCCGATCCGCTCGCTCGCCACCATGCGGCGGAAATCCGGTTCGCTGGTGTGATCGGTAGCAAGGATGATCAGGCCGACGCGCCGCTCCAGAGGGCGCGCATCCAGTGCCGGCCGTTTCGGATAGACCTTGATCTCGGGCAAGGGTTTCATGGCTACCTCTCGATCTTGCCGTAGCGGCGTTCCAGCCAGCGCAGCAGTACGACCGAAAATAGACTGATGACGAGGAAGAAAGCACCAACCAGCGTGATCGGCTCGATATAGCGATAATAGGTGTTGGCGACGCTTTTCGCCTGGTTCATCAGTTCCAACACGGTGATTGCCGACAGGAGCGGCGTTTCCTTGAACATGGCGATGAAATAATTGGCCAGTGCCGGGATCATCGGCGGAATGGCCTGCGGAATGATGATGTGGGTCCAGGTCTGCCTGGCGCTGAGATTGCAGGCCTTGGCGGCCTCCCACTGGCCGCGCGGCACATTGTCGATGCCGGCGCGGTAGACTTCCGCCGTGTAGGTGCCGTAGTGCAGCCCGAGCCCGATGACACCGGCGACCAGCGGCGGCAGCAGGATGCCGATGTCGGGCAGCACGTAGAAGATGAAATAGAGCTGCACCAGCAACGGCGTGCCGCGAATAAACTCGGCCAGGAAGCCGACCGTGCGCGACAACGCCTTGTTGGGCGAGCGGCGCGCCAGCGCAATGCCCAGCCCGACGACCGCCGCCAGCACCGAGCCGAGCAGCGTCGCCAGGATGGTGATCTTCACCCCCTGGATCAGCGTCGGCATGATTTCCCAGACGAAATTCCAATCCCATTCCATCAGCAGGCCCAATTTATCAGAAGGAAATTGGCCATCAGGCACGCACCCCATCGAGGCCGCGCGCCATGCGTCGTTCCAGCGAGCGCACGCCCCACGAGATGAGCAGGGCGAGGATGAAATAGATGATCAGGATGGTGGTGAACGGCACCAGGGTGTTGCCGGTCTGGGCGCGCACCACCTGCGCCTGGAAGGTCAGGTCGGTGAGCGAGATCAGCGACACCACGGCGGTCGCCTTGAGTAATTCGATGGCGTTGTTGCCGAAAGTCGGCAGCATCACCAGCAGCGCCTGCGGCAGGATGATGTGGCGCATGCCTTGCCACCGCCCGAGATTGAGCGCGGTGCAGGCCTCATACTGTTCGCGGCCGATCGACTGGATGGCACCGCGCACGACTTCGGCGGCGTAGGCGCCGACATTGAGGCCGAGCGCCAGCACGCCGGCCTGCAACGGGGTCAACGAAATGCCGATGAAGGGCAGCACGAAATAGGCCCAGAACAACTGCACGAAAATCGAGGTGCCGCGGAAGAATTCGATATAGGCGGTGGCCAACCAACGCAGCGCAAAGAAGCGCGATACGCGCCCCATGCCGGCGAGGAAGGCCATGATCAACGCCAGCACCGACCCCATCAGCGTCAGCTCGATGGTGACAAGCGCTCCCTGCAATATCAGGCCGAAATAGCCGGACCACTGGGTCATTTACGTTCCAACGTTGGGTTTAGCTCCTTCTCCCCGTTTACGGGGAGTTGAGGAGCGGTCCGCGTAGCGGGCGAAAAGCCAATTGCTTGGCTTTTCGAGCAACGAAAGCCGGCAGGCAGATGAGGGGCAGCACTAGACTCTCAGAACTTGGCGCCGCCCCTCATCCGTCACTTCGTGACACCTTCTCCCCGTTGAACGGGGAGAAGGAAAAATCACTTCGCCGCGCAGAGCTTATCGCGGCTGGTCGACATCGCGGCTGCCGCCGAGAAGCCATAGGGCTCGATGATCTTGGCGAACTCGCCCGATTTCTTCATCTTGGCCAGTTCGACGTCGAAGGCGTCGCGCAGTGCCTCGTCGCCCTTCTTGAAGGCGGCGCCGTCGCAATAGACCGGTGCGCCCTGCACGGGAGCGATGACTTCGAGGTTCGGATCGTTGGCCTTCTTGACCAGATCATTGATCGACAGGACGGGCAGCGAATAAGCGTCGATGCGGCCATCCTGGAGCATCTTCACGCCGCTCTGGCCATCCGGCACGACGATGACGCGATCGCGTGGCACGCCGGCGTTGAGCGCGAGCTTCTCCTCGGTGCCGCCGCCCGGCGCGCCGATGGTCGCAGTCGTATCCTTGGCGACATCCTCATAGCTCTTGAAGCCCTTCGGATTGCCCTTCTTCACCAACATCGCCTCGGCATCGCAAAGCACCGGCTCGGAATAGACGACGGCGGCGCAGCGTTCCGGCTTCATGAACAGGCCGGCGGTGACGACATCGAAGCGACCTGCCTGCAGGCCGGGGATCATGGCGCCATATTCAGAGATCGAAGCGGCGACGTCGGCGACGCCGAGCCGCTTGAATATCTCGCGGGCCACATCGGGCGCGGCACCCGAAACTTTGCCGTCGGCGGCGACCGCCGTGTAGGGCGGCTCGTTGGCGATGGCGAGGCGAGCGAAACCTTGCGCCTTGAGTTGTTCGAGCTTGCTGTCATCGGCCGAACCCACGCTCGAGGCGGCCAGCACCGCCGCCAGCGTAAGGCTGGCGACGCCAGCCAGAATGCCAAGTTTCTTCTTCATTGTTCCCAACTCCTTGTTTCTTTCTTGTCTTGCTTTGTTACGGGGCGGCCCTCGCCACCTCGGGACGACTTCGTCGCCCTGGGCATTGCGGTCAGACGCGATGTCCGGCCGCGATGATCTTCTTCAGGAAGCCTTGCGTACGCTCCTGCTTGGGATTGCGGAAAATCTCGTCGGGCTTGCCCTCCTCGACGATCCTGCCACGATCGAAGAACAGTACCCGGTCGGCGAAATCATGGGCAAAGCCCATCTCGTGGGTGACCAGCAGCATGGTCATGTCGGTCTCGGCGGCCAGCTTGCGCATGACGTTCATCACCTCCTCGACCAGCTCCGGATCGAGCGCCGACGTCACCTCGTCGAACAGCATGATCTTCGGCGACAGCGCCAGCGCCCGGGCGATCGCCACGCGCTGCTTCTGGCCGCCGGACAACTGCGCCGGCATGGACTTGGCCTTGTCGGCCATGCCGACCATTTCGAGCAGTTCCATCGCCCGCTTTTCGGCGGCGGCGCGTGGCGTGCCCTTGGTCAGCATCGGCGCCAGCGTGACATTGTCCATGACGCATTTGTGCGGAAACAGGTTGAACAGCTGGAAGACCATGCCGATCTTCTGACGCATCCTTGTCAGATGCCGCTCATCGGCGGCCAGCAGCTGGCCATTGCGCTCCATGTGGTAGAGCTGCTCGCCGTCGATCTGGATATGACCGCCATCGATGCGCTCAAGCGTCATCAGGATGCGCAGGATCGTCGTCTTGCCCGAGCCCGACGGGCCGATCAGCGCCAGCTTCTCGCCGGGCATGACCTGCATCGACAGGCCGTCCAGCACCTTGAAGCTGCCGAAGCTCTTCGAGATGTCGTCGATCTTGATGATGGGCGCTGATGCGGACAAATAAATTCCCCGTGCTGGAGAAGCCTGTGCCCCTTAACGATGCGGAACGCGCCAAATCATGTCAATCGGGAAAATAATATCATGACAATATTTCCCATTCCGCACAATTCTTGAGCAACCAGTGCCGAAGAGTGCGCCGGGATTCGGGTCAGGCCGAGCCGAGAATGGGAGCCTCCGAGAACCGGAACGGAGCGTACTTTTCATACGTGAGTACCGGAAGCGCAGGAGGCTGCCTTTCGCAGGCCGGCATCACCCGGATAGCGGCGCACTCGCTAGATAGCGAGCAGCAGGTGCTCGGGATCGCCGAGCAAAAGCTTGGTGACAACGCCGAGGCCGGCGCGCAGTTCCCCCTCGGTGGTCGAACCCAGCGAGATACGTACCGCCGGATGCCAGGGCGCAGCCGAAATACGGAAGGACGTGCCGGGTGCAATCGCCACGCCCTGCAGGCGAGCCTGGGCGACAAAGCTTTCCTCGGCCCGGTCGGCCGGCAGTTGCAGCCAGACATGCAACCCGTCGCGCCGGGCGCGATAGTCCACCCCCGCCAGCACTTGCGCTGCAATATCCTGCCGGCGCCGCAAAGCCGCGCGCTGCCAGTGGACAAGCTCCATCGCCGTGCCGTCGGTCACCCATTTGGTGGCGATCTCGGCCACCAGCGGCGTCGCCATCCAGTTCGAGACCAGATGCCGGTTGGCAACGGCGGCGACGTAGCGGTCGGGCGCGGCCAGATAGCCGATGCGCAGACCGGGCACGGTGATCTTGGTGAAGGAGGTGACGTAGAGCGTGCGCTCCGGCGCGAACGCGGCAACCGGCGGCGGCCGGTCTTCGACCAGCGGACCGAGCACATCGTTCTCGATGATGGCGATGTCGTGCTTGCGCGCGACCGCGGCGATCTCTTCTCGCCGCCGCGCATCCATCAGGGTCGCCGTCGGGTTGATCACCGAGGGCTGCACGAAGACCGCGCGGATGTCGGAAAGCCGGCAGGCCTCGTCCAGCGCTTCCGGAATCAGGCCGTTGTCGTCGATCGGCAGGCCTTCCAGATTGAAGCCGAGATAGCGTGCCAACGGCACCAGCGTATGGTGGCCGATCGCCTCGGTGGCAACCGTCGAACCCGGCGGCGCGACGCTCATCAGCGCCACGGTCATGCCGGCGGTGGCGCCGTTGGTCAGGCTGACGTTCTGCGGCGATGCATCGAGGCCACAAAGCCTCAGCCATTCGACCGCCACCGCGCGGTGGCGCGGAAACACCATGTTGGGCCGGAACGAAAGTGCTGAACTCGACGGCAGGTTCTCGGCCAGCCAGCCTAGTGCCTGTTTCAGCCGCTCCAGATGCATCGGCTCACAAACCGGTTTCAGGATCGACAGGTCGATGACTTCGCCGAGCCGCTCGGGCAGATATGGCGGCTCCGGCTCGCGGCGCTGCGTCTGGACGAAGCTGCCGCGGCCGATCTCGCCCGAAATCAGGCCGCGACGGATCAGTTCCTCATAGGCGCGGCTGACCGTCTGCACCGAAAGTTTCAGATCGTCGGCCAGCCTGCGATGGGTCGGCAGCCGCGCACCATTGGCCAGGCGCCCGTCATGGATGGCACGCGCGAACTGGTCGGCCAGCGATTGATATGCCGGCCGCCGGATGAGTGCGGGATCGGGTTGCCACAATGTCATGACTTATTAGAGATCGAAATCAGTGCAATTGACAATCGAAATAATGCGCCGTCATGGTACTCGGACGAAAAGTGAGCTCTGATGACATCAGCGAAACTCGACCCGATCGACCTGAAAATCCTCGACGCCATCCAGCGCGACGGACGCATTACCAAGCTGGCGCTGGCCGAGCAGGTCGGCCTGTCGCCGACGCCGTGCTGGATGCGGCTGCGCAAGCTGGAAAAGGCCGGCATCGTCTCGGGCTATCACGCCAGGATCGCCATGCGCGTCGTGGCACCCGTCGCCACCGTGCTGATGGAGGTGACCCTGGCCAACCACCGCCAGGCCGATTTCGACCGCTTCGAGCGCGTCATCCGAGACATCCCAGAGATCGTCGCCTGCTGGTCGGTGGGCGGCGGCGTCGACTATGTGCTGAAGGTGATGGCGCGCGACATCGACGCCTATCAGCGGCTGGTCGACGGCTTGCTCGACCGCGAAATCGGCATCGATCGCTACTTCACCTACATCGTCATCAAGACAGTGAAGGACGAGATCGCGCTGCCCATAGCCGACCTGCTGCCGGCGCAAGCATGAGGTCAATCTCCCCTACCGTACACCCAGGAGACTGATCGAAACCCCCGTCACGTCGTCATCCTGGGGCGAAGCAAGGAGCGCAGCGACGCGGCGCAGACCCGGGATCCATGCCGCGACTTCAAAGCGCTGCTGCGGTGCAGAATTCTGCTCCGCTGCATTCCTCGACCAAGATCACGGCATGGATCCTCGGGTCTCCGCCG
>NZ_RZTT01000207.1 GCF_003996995.1 Mesorhizobium sp. M7A.T.Ca.US.000.02.2.1
GCATGCCGTCGCGTTCCACCACCGGTCGTTCCTTGGCGAAATAGAGCGGCACGATCGGGATACTTTCCTGCAGGATGTACTGCCAGATATCGAGTTCGGTCCAGTTCGACAGCGGAAAGACGCGGATCGATTCACCCGATGCGATGCGGGTGTTGAATATCTTCCACATTTCGGGGCGCTGGTTCTTCGGATCCCACACATGCTGGGCGTTGCGGAAGGAAAAGATGCGCTCCTTGGCGCGCGATTTCTCCTCGTCGCGACGAGCGCCGCCAAAGGCCGCATCGAAACCGTACTTGTCGAGCGCCTGGCGCAGCGCCACGGTCTTCATGACATGGGTGTGGGTGTTCGAACCATGGTCGAACGGATTGATGTTGTCGCGCACGCCGTCTTCATTGACATGAACCAGGAGATCGAAGCCGAGTTTCTGCGCCATCTGATCGCGGAAGGCGATCATCTCGCGGAACTTCCACGTCGTGTCGACGTGAAGAAAGGGGAACGGCGGCTTGGCGGGATAAAACGCCTTCATCGCCAGATGCATCAACACGGATGAATCCTTGCCAACCGAATAGAGCATGACCGGCTTGGCAAAAGCGGCCGCAACCTCACGGAATATATGGATGGACTCGGCTTCAAGCCGCTGAAGATGCGTAAGCGCTGTTGTCATGGGCCGTGGGCGTTCTTTCGTATCTTCCAACAGAAGACCTTGCCTCAAATCATCGAGCTCTTCGCGCCCGGTTCGAGCCTTGTTTCTGGACGTTCTTTCTCGTGCCGGCGTTCTAGCAGATCGCCATTGTCAAGAACAATGCTGGACTGACCCGGCCGCACATGGTTCGAGAATGAATTTTCCACAGATGCCGGCAAATCCGGAAATTCCTGCCTGCAAGCTCAACGGCCCAGAAAACGCGGGGAAAATATTGCTTGAATGGATCAGCTGCGGCTTTCAAGGGACTTCCTCTGGTCGGCCCGCGCCTGCCGCCGATTTTCGGTGGCAATCTGCCCTATACACTATCGAAAATGGGGGGCAGCCGCTATACCAGCCTCGGGAAACGGGCAAGTGCATCATCAGGCATGGGGCAATTTCGAGGCGAGCGTATTCAACTTCGCTAAACAAGATCCGCCGCATGAAACTTGCCGAAGACAGCGAGCCCGAAAATTGACCCGGCTTTCACCCCTGAGACAGCAATTCACGCCTTCGCGGATCAACAACTACTTCTCCATCCTTTGCTTCTTTTTTCCACCGGTTCTGGGATCGGTGGTCAGCTTTGTATTCAATGGCGGAGGCCTATCGTCAGTCCTGCTGATTGCTTTAGGGAAAAGGCGCTTCAACGCCGACCGGCCCATGATCTGGTTGACGGTCGCGATCTATGCCTACTGCGCCTCCAATCTCCTGGCTTCCATCGTCAACAATTCGTTCGCCCGGGATGCGCCACATCTTATCCCGCTCGTCACCTTCCTGTTTTTTCCCGTGTCCTATTCGACCTGGAGCATCACGCAGAAAACCACGCTTGCCCGCATTGTCGTGCTTTCCAGCATGGCCGCCTGTTTTGCCGCGCTGCTCATGGCCGTCATCCAGCAATATTGGATTGGCGTCAGGGCCGAGGGGGGAGCCGGAAATCCGATCGTCTTCGCAACCGTGGTGTGCCTTGCCGTGGTGATGTGTGTGGCTGGCGCCTTGTCCGGTGTTGAGCAAGCCCGGACACCCCTCTTCTACGCGACACTGGCAGGGACGATCGCCGTCATCTATTCCGGCTCGCGTATCGTCTGGCTGGCACTGCTGATCGCCGGCATCGCCGTCATGCTGATCAACCGGCACAGGCTCAGAGGCAGGAATGCCGTTCGCCTGCTGCTGCTGCTGGCAGCGGTCGGCGTCGTGATCACTGCTTCCAGCTTCCAGGCGATATCCGGGCGGGTCGACTTTTTGCGCTCCGATTGGGGTGCGCTTGGGGCTGGCGGCAACTACGACACCTCGTTGGGAATACGTGTTGCGCTTTGGGAGATCGGCCTCAAAGCATTCCATGACATGCCACTGTTCGGGCACGGTGTGGGTGCAACCCAGCATCTGATCAAGCAGGGCTTTCATGAGCAGTTCGCGATGGACACAGGCTTCAACCATTTTCACAACGGCTTCCTGACCGCCCTCGTGCAAGCGGGAATTCTGGGTGCCGTGACGCTGGCTGCGATCTTTATCGTTGCGGCTGGAAATGCCGCCAGGGTCTTGCGAAACAGCAACGATCCGAACGAGCGGTTCGGCGCCACCATGATTGTCGTCGTGGTGATCACCTATCTGACGGCCGGAATGACAGGCATCCTGATCGGCCATGACATTCTGGACTCGGTGCTGATGGTCTTCATGGTGAGCGGAACATATCTCGCCTCCGGACGCCATGTTCCTTTGTTGGAAGAGCAGGCACTTGCACCAGTGATGGAAGCGCGAGTAGTCAGCAAAGAGCTGTTTCGGGCAAGGCCATGAAGGTTCTGGTCACGGGCGCGACAGGTTTCATCGGGCGTCTTGTCGTGCGCCACCTTCGCGAAGCCGGTGCCGAGCTTCGCCTCGCCTCCCGCCATCCCGAGAGGCTGGGTTCGGAGAACGAGACTGTGCCGATGCCCGGCTTCGATGCGCCGGCCGCCGCCTTCCTGGAACTGACCCGGCATATAACTGACGTCGTCCATTGCGCCGGCCTCAACAATGATCAGGGAAATGCAACCGAAGCCGATTACCAGGCGGCCAATGTGGAACTGAGCGCAAGGCTGGCGCATGCAGCGGCCGCCCAGATAAGCGGACGTTTCATTCATCTCTCCTCGATCCGAGCGGTGATCGGCGCGCATGTCAGCGCAACGATCGACGAGGACACGCTTCCTGCCCCACAATGCGCCTATGGACGCTCGAAGCGCGAAGGCGAGATCAAGGTTTTGGACGCCTACGCGTTACACGGGCGCTCGGACGCCGCCGTGTTGCGCCTGCCTCCGGTTTATGGAAGCGGCATGAGGGGAAATCTGGCAACGCTGATGCGCCTTGCCGATACGCCGCTGCCGCTGCCGACGGGTGCCTTGACCGGAATCCGCTCGCTGATGTCTTCCGAGGCCGCGGTGCGAGCAGTGTCGCACCTGCTCAGCCATTCCGGACCGCTTCGCCCGATCTATGTCGGCGCAGATGTGCCGCCGGTCGCCGTCGAGGCCATCATCGCCGCCTTTCGCAGAGGTTTGGGGCGGCGTGTGCGCCTGATGGCTGTGCCGGCCGGTCTGATACGGCCGGTCGTGGCCGCGCTCGGCAGGCGGGCGTTCTGGGACAGCCTGACCGCGACGCAGATATGCGACCCCGCCCTGCTGGTATCGCAGGGGTGGACGCCTGAAGCCCGCACGGTCGAGCGGCTGGCCGAGCTGGCGCGGCTCGGTAGATCCTGACTTTCTTGCTTGACCATGATCTTTTCCAAAAACCGGCTTCCACTTTTTGGGATCATGGTCTGCGGTAGAGCGTTCCAAACAGTATCCGAAGGTCGAGCCAGAACGACGCAGTGCGGAGGTAGGCAGCATCCGTTTCGGCCAAAAGCTCCGGGTTCGACATGTCGATGCCCCTGATCTGGGCCAGGCCGGTTATGCCCGGCAGCGCCGCCAAAACCCCCAGCCGCCTGCGACACTCGATCAACTCCGTTTGGGTCGGCAGGCAGGGGCGCGGCCCGACCAGGCTCATTTCGCCCTTCAGGACGTTCCAGAATTGCGGCAGCTCGTCGAGCTTGAACTTCCGTAAGACCTTCCCGACCGATGTCACGGAATCCGCCGGCGCCTCATGCGAGGGTAGCGACGGCGTCCCGACATACATGGTGCGCAACTTGTGGCAGCGGAAAAGCCGACCGTCACGGCCGACCCGCACCTGCGAAAAAATAGCCGGGCCCGGCGACGATGCCCGAACGGCAAGGACGGTGAGCGCCAAGACAGGAGATGTCGCCACCAGCAGCAGAGCCGCACCGGCAATATCGAAGATTTGCTTGGCTGCCTTCATGAACGGCCGATAGTGCTCCCTGCCGAAGTCCCGAGGCAACGCCGCAGGCCAATGCCGTCAATCCGGTCGACGTAGCATGAGCCGATCTCTTGACCAAGCGCGCCACGCAGCCGTCGCAATGTTCAGATGCGCCCCAGGATGAAGGCGAGATAGAGCCCAATGTTTCCGGAAACGGTCTGCCGATAGACGCCGCTTTGGCGCAAGCCTGCCAAGCGGCGGGAAAGGCCACCGTTGCGCCCGCGGATGAAAAGGTCGAGGCACGCCGTCGCGTCCTCGGTCAGGAGATCGCGATTGACGGCGAGACCGTCGAGGTTGAGGTCCGTCCAGCCGGCGAATTCCCCCTTGAACAGGCGGCCAAGCCGAGAGAACCTTGCTTTCCAGGACACGTTGGCGCCGACCAGGTTCGCCGCGTGCTGCCGGTAGCGCACCAGCGGTCGCGGATCGTAGCGGACGATGCCGGCGGCGGCGGTCACTATGAGATAGGCCCACCAGTCATGGCTGACGAACCCGGTCCGCGTGGAGGCCCTGGCCAGCAGGTCGCGTGCCGCGGCGTTGAGCAGGATTGTGTTGCCGCCGGCGATGCTTTGCACAAGCGCATTGCGAAAGGATGGCGGCCGGGCAAACAGCGGCGAATGGCCGACAAGGCTTCCTGTTTCCGTCATGGTTGCGGTTCGCGAACAAAACATCAGCGGGGTTTTCGCATCCTGGGTCCGCATCCAGCTGATAGCGCTCTCCAGCCTGTCGGTCTCCCAGATATCGTCCTGGTCGCAGAAGGCATAGCAGTCCGCCTCGATGCGTCGGTCGACGATCATGGAGCGGAAATTGGCGGCGAAGCCTTGCCGCGGCCCCTCTACCAGCGTCATCCGCCCCTTGGGCCGCCAGCGGGATTTCCATGTCTCGATGATGGCGGTCGTGCCATCGGTGGAGCCATCGTCTGAAATCCACAAGTCGACCAGAGGGTGCGACTGCTCGAGCAGGGATTGCAGCTGCTCCTCGATGAAGGCGGCGCCGTCTTTCGTGCCCATCAGGACCGCGATGCGCAGATCATCTTTGCTCACGAGCAAGATCGCTTTCTGAATTCTGAACCGGGCCTAGCTCGCCTGCCCCGCCGTTTTCGGGATCGCGTCTTGACGTGCACTCGCCCTGGCCTTCTTGGCGCGGTCGAGACCTGCCAATGCGGCGAGCGCGGCAGCCTTGTCCTGGTTTTTCGCCGACTGCTGCAGGGCCGTGAGCGCGACCTGGACATCCGACCATTCCACGACGTCCGTGCTGAGGCCGAAAACCTTCGAGATGCCGAGTTCGACGAGTTCCTCGTCTTCGCCATGCAGCGTTTCGTGAAGTTTTTCGCCCGGCCTGATGCCGGTGAACCGGATCGCGATGTCCTTGTATGGGCTCTTTCCGGACAAGCGGATCATCGTTTCGGCCACTTCAAGAATCGGCACCGGCTTGCCCATGTCGAGCATATAGACGGCATAATCGTCTCCGCTCTGCCGCGACGCGGCATCGGCCGCCGACATGATGACGAGATCGACGGCTTCGGCCACGGTCATGAAATAGCGCGTCATACGCCGGTCGGTGATGGTGACGGGCCCCCCAGCCTCGATCTGCGCCTGGAATATGGTCGCCACCGAACCATTGCTGCCGAAGACATTGCCGAACCGCACTGCAATGAACTTGGTGGCCGGGAGGCGCCCGCCCGTCTCGCCTGCCGGCGTGCCGTGCAAGGCACTGATGAGCTGTTCGGCGGCCCGCTTCGTCATGCCAAGCACCGATGAGGGATCCACCGCCTTGTCGCTCGATATCAGGACAAATTGCGCAACCCCGCACTTGGCGGCAACCTCGGCGCAGACGAGCGTTCCGAAAATGTTGGTTTGAATGGCCGAATCCCAGTTCTCCTCGAGCAGCGGCACGTGCTTGAGCGCCGCGGCGTGAAAGATGATGTCCGGCCGGAATTCCGTGACGACACGCATTATCTGGCGCCGGTCGGAGACATCGACGATGCGGACCTTGAGTCGGTCATGGTCCTTCTCGTCAACATACTGGCTCAGCTGGAAGATGCCGAACTCGGAGTTGTCGGCGACCAGCACCGCCTCGGCTCCCAGTTCCAGCGACCGCTTGACCAGCGTCTGGCCGATCGAACCGGCGCCGCCGGTCACCAGAACGCGTTTGCCGCTGACAAAGGCGCCGATGCGCTGGATGTCGGACGCGACCGCCGGACGGCGCAGGATCGTTTCCATCTCGACGGTGTCGAGAACCAGCTTTCCATGCTGTTCCAACTCCGAAAGACCTGAGAACTGCACCACATTTATGTCGCCGTGCCGGGCAATGCGCACAAGTTCCGAATAGTCCTCGATTTCGTGCTCGGCGCCGCTGCCGAAAATCAGCAAGTCCAGGCTTTTGGTGCCGCTGGCATAGTCTTCCAGGACATCGATCAGACGCGGCAGGGTCGCCACCACGGGAACACCTTGAATCCGCGTGCCCAACGGTGCGCCGCGCTCGGTCGCCATGATGCCTGCGATGGAATAGTCAGCCGGCTGCGCCGTGCGCGTGAAACGAATGATCAGGTCGGCCTCGCCGAGCCGGCCAACGAACAGCGCGCGCTTGGGCTCAGTATCGTCGGACTTGCGGCCAAGAATGCCCCAGCTCGCGCCGTCACGCAGGAAGCGGTAGAACAGCCGGGGTGCCGATATGATGGTGAAGGAGACGAGGAAGAAGACGATGAACTGACGCTCGTTGAGCCCCGCCACCGGCCGGTAAAAACGCAGCAGCAGCGACGCCACATAAAGAGTGAACGTCAAGATCGCGCAGCTCTTCAGGATGTTGAAAAAGTCCGGCGTCGAGGCGAAGCGCCAGACGGTGGTGTAGAGGCCACTGTAGCGGAACAGCAAATGGCTGATGACGACGATGCCCGCCCATGTCGCCAGACCCTCCTTGGAGAGCGCGTCGAACGAAAGATTAGACCGCGAAAGCACGAGGCTGAGTGCCACGGCGACCAGGACCATGACCACGTCCTGGACCATGATGAAGGCGCGCCGCATCTGTGGCCTGAGCCCGAACACAGCTTCTAGGTGGGAATTCATTGGACGGCACTAGACTCCAGGCTCAGGGGCATCAACACCAGCGAGGTGCGAACACGAAGATACTTCGCGACCAATCACCTTACTCAAGTACCATCCCCGGCCCCCGCCGTCCTGTATCGCATACTGCGGGGGCGAGGGCATAGCTAGAGGTTTTTGGAAATGTGCGCAAAAAGGGGGAAGCGAGCTATGTCTCTGAACGTGAACCCGTCTTAGTCCTTGCCTCCGCTGGCCATTTCCAGCGTCATTCCCCGATGCACGGAACACTTGCTTTAGCCACGCTCCCAAACACCCAATTCCGACGCAACATCGGCGCAAATGCCAGATATAGCAATCAGATCATCCTGATCCAAAGCGTGCCGTTTGGAGTGGGGGCGCCCGGCTTTCATTGGCCGGACAGGCTTTCCGGCGTTCCAAGTGCCGAGGATTTTGCCAAGCTCCGCGGACGGGTCGACAACCAGATCCTCGTACTTCACCAGAACATGATTGCCGCGGTCTTCGAGAATGCGCTCCGCTAAGTAGCGCCAGAGCATGGCGCGCTTGACCGGCAAATTTTCTGTTTCCGCAATCAAGCGCAACTCGGTACGACGCAAGGTCGAAAGCCACAGATCGTTTGCGTTCCCGACAGGTCGTATACTGGTATCTGCGTTGAGCAAGTGAGGAAAGCTGGTCTTCCACGAGGCGATGGTGTCGAACGGGTTGCGCACGCACACCACGATACGGGCGTCAGGTAAAACGCGACGCAAGCGTGGTAGGCTGGAAACGAATGCAAACGTGTTTTTTGCGGCCAGGGTGAAATTCTCATCGTCGACGCGAGGCACGTAAGTTGACAGTTGATCGAGCAATGCCGTGTCGGCGATGACACTTCCATTCGTCACTTTATTAACGACCGGCTCACCTTCGACGACCAGCCTTCGGACTTTCCTCAGATAAGTAGCGAGCGCCCATGCCGGTCCTGCCCCTTGCAAGCCGGTCACCAATTCTGGCGTCTCGTTCAATGCGATCGCGTTGCTCAAGTTGTCGATAAGTTGACACAAATAACTCGTCCCACTTCTAGAAATGCCAGTTATCAGCAAAGTGTTGGACGAATTCGGAACCTTGCTAGGTCTCCTGTTTGTACTAAGAATTTTCAACCATTCGGGATGTGCTTCAAGCACCTTACGAGTGGCCGCCGACTTCGTAGCGAAATGCAGCATCTCGGAAAGCAACTCAGGTTCCTCGCGAAGGACCGCGGGCCAATGATAGTGCGCCAGTCGGACGTTCGGAAATGGCGACAGCGGCATGAGATGCGTTGGGTGGTTTTGCGTGAAATCCATCACCCGCGGCCTGACGCCAAGCTTATGAAATGCGACGGCAAGACCGAGTTGATCACTCCAAAGCCGCCTATCCGGCAGCCCCTCTGCGCATCTTATCTTAGTGCTCATGCCCTCCCATTCGTCGGCCAGTTGTCCGGCGAATCTGCTTTCAACAATCATCACGCCGCTGTTGTAGAAAGGGAGAGAATATTGACAGGTTGCCGTCATCGGGTAACGAATATCAGGAAAACGCACTCCGCAAATTTCGTATATTTGCCTCCAGACTTCAACATCATTCTCAAAAGGAACAGCATCAGCCAACTTAATCCTAACACCATTGTGCCCAGGATGAGTGAAATCAGGCTTACCCAAACACAAAATATCAGAATCTAAGAATGCTATGACAGGGCGATCCACAGCTATTCGTAGGCATCCTATCTTGTTGGCGTGAGAAAATTCCATTCCCCAAGGATTAGTTATTGGCTCTTGTCGAACGCCCAGTGACTTTAATTCCCCTTCTGTCTCTTTACTCAACACGCCCCACACCTCTGGCGGCGTTGGAACGCCGGCAACCAGGTCTATGCCATCTCCGCACCATCGGCGTAGGGAGGCGGCAAGAAGCAGCGCCTTGGCCTCCCACTCGCCAGCCTGACAAACAAAAACAACTGTGACATCGTTATAGTCTTGGGTCTTGGGGTGTGCTCCAACCTGCCGTTGGAGAGAGCGAATTCGGTCAAAAAAAGATTCCAGCATGCCCTACGCTTTTTCGGTAAATTCGCTTTCGGAGGAAACTGTCAGCATCGGCTCAATGTTAAAGAAGCCCGTGCCAATCATGTTCGGCTCCGACGCCACGCGAAACAGTTCCACGTCGATGACTCTATGCATAACGAAACCGTCGCCGCCCACGGTACCAGTGACTCCGCAGTTCACAGCGTATGTACCTGGGAGAAAGCCGCATTCAAACTCGTATTGGACACGGCGAATCGTGCCCCCTGATACCGATTTCAGCTGTAAGCCAAGGGTATTCTTCGAGTTGGCTCCCCCAAGACCCGCCCCATTTAGAGCCTTTACGAACATCCCGAATCCGACGTTACTAGCCTGAGCGGAAAAATTTACGAAATACTCAAAAACGTAACGCTTACCGAGTTGTAGAACATTCACTCTCTCGCCCGACAGTGTCAGAATGCGAGCGTCGTGGATGCGGGCACCTCTCTCTTCAAGGTACACGGTGGATTGGGATTTGAGAGCCGGGTCAAAGTAATCTGCGTATTTGAGAATTCGGTTATTCTCATCGCGGTTAGGTTCGGCCACTTCGGTTTTTGTGGCCGATGACGGTGTCCCGTTGGTTCCTCCGCCAACTCTCAAAGCCTCATCCGCCTGGAGAATACTTGCCCGAATCTCACCGGCGCCTTCGGAACTCGCATTAACCAGTCGCTGGTATTGAGCTACTACGGTTTTCGGCCGGCCTTCCAAAATGAGTTCACCCGCGTCGACGAGCATCGCTCGCGAGCACAGTTGCACGATAGTCTGCGCACCGTGGCTTACGAAGAGAATGGTGCCACCTTTGTCCTTGATCTCCTCGATGCGAGCGAAGCATTTGCGCTGAAAGGCCTCATCCCCCACCGACAGCGCCTCATCCACCACCAAGATGTCGGGATCGACATTGATGGCCGTAGCGAAGGCCAGGCGCACATACATGCCCGACGAATAGGTCTTCACCGGCTGGTCGATGAATGGGCCGATATCGGCGAAGCGAGCAATGTCATCGAAGCGCCACTCCATCTCCTTGCGCGGAACGCCGAGTATGGATGCGTTAAGGAACACGTTTTCGCGTCCAGTGAATTCGGGATTGAATCCAGCGCCAAGTTCCAACAGCGCGGCAATGCGGCCGTTGACTTCGACCGAACCGGTGGTCGGTTGCAACGTACCGCAGATTATCTGCAGCAGCGTGGATTTTCCGGAACCGTTGCGGCCGATGATACCGACAGTTTCGCCGCGACCGATCTCGAACGAAATATCTGACAGGGCGGCGAAATCGCGGAAATAGCGGCGCGGTGGACGCCCGATCAGCCGTTCCAGCCGAGGTACCACCATTTGCTTGAAGCGATCTTCAGGCCGTTCGAACATGACATAATGTTTGGATACGTCGCGTACACGAATGGCG
>NZ_RZTT01000208.1 GCF_003996995.1 Mesorhizobium sp. M7A.T.Ca.US.000.02.2.1
CTCCAGCCCGCTGGGCTGACCGTGCCGGACAGAGGCGGCCTCCGGCCGAAGCTGGAGGCCGCCTCAATTCAGCTCACAAGTCCCTTGGTCAGTTCCAATGCCTGGCGCTCGAACAGGCGGCGGTAGATGCCGCCTTTCAGCCGGATCAGTTCATCATGCGAGCCTTCCTCGACGATGTTGCCGCGATCGAAGACCAGCAGCCGGTCCAGCGCCCTCACCGTCGAAAGCCGGTGCGCGATGACCAGCGTCGTGCGGCCGACCATCAGCCGCTCCATCGCCTGCTGGATCAGCACCTCCGATTCCGAATCGAGGCTCGATGTCGCCTCGTCGAGGATCAGGATGCGCGCATCGGCAAGGAAGGCGCGTGCGATCGCCACGCGCTGACGCTCGCCGCCCGACAGTTTCACGCCGCGTTCGCCGACCAGCGTGCCGTAACCCTTCGGCAGGTTGGTGATGAAGTCATGCGCACTCGCCAGCTTCGCGGCATGCTCGATCTCCTCCTGCGTCGCACTCGGCCTGGCATAGGCGATGTTCTCGGCCAGCGACCGGTGGAACAGGATCGGCTCCTGCTGAACGATGGCGATCTGCCCGCGCAACGAGGCTTGCGCCACCTGCGAGATGTCCTGACCGTCGACCAGTATTTTCCCCGCATTCACGTCATAGAGCCGCTGGATAAGCTTGACGAAGGTCGTCTTGCCCGACCCCGAATGGCCGACCAGCCCGACGCGCTCACCCGGTGCGATATCGACCGAAAAGTCGCGGTAAAGCGCCGATCGGTGATGGCCATAGTGAAAGGTGACGTTGTCAAAGCTGATCCGTCCTTCGGTGATCCGGATCGGCTTGGCACCGGGCCGGTCCTCGATGCCGAGCGGTTCGGACTGGAAATCGACCAGCTCTTCCATATCGTTGATGGAGCGCTGCAGATTGCGAATATGCGTGCCGATATCCCTGAGATAGCCCTGCAGCACGAAGAGCGAGGTCAGCACGAAGGCAACGTCGCCGGCGCTCGCCTGCCCCCACGACCACAGCATCAGCGCCAGGCCGATCACCGCGGCGCGCATGACCAGCAGCAGCACCCCTTGCGTGGTGCCGTTGATGGTGCCGCGCACCCAGGTGCGCCGTGTACGCGCACGCCATTTGGCGACGACCTTGGCCAGTCGGCGTTCTTCGCGCTCCTCGGCGCCAAAGCCCTTGACCACGGCGTTGCAGCTGACCGCGTCGGCCAGCGAGCCGCCGAGGCGGGTATCCCAGGTGTTGGCGAGCCTTGCCGCCGGCGCGACATAGCCAAGCGACAGCAGCGCCGTCACCGTGATGAACAGCACCGAACCGGCAGCAACGACCGCACCCATCAACGGCCAGAACCAGCCAAGCAGCAATGTCGAGCCGACCAGCATGACGACCGACGGCAGCAGCGCGATGAGGATGGTGTCGTTGAGCAGGTCGAGCGCCCACATGCCGCGCGTCACTTTGCGCACGGTCGAGCCGGCAAAGCTGTTGGCATGCCAGTCGGTGGAAAAGCGCTGGACGCGATGGAAAGCATCGGCGGCGATGTCGGCCATCATCTTCAACGTCAGCTCGACGATCCCCATGAACGCCAGGTTGCGCAACACGACGCCGGCCAGCGCGAGCGCCATCAGCATCGAGAACGCCGTCATCGCGGCATTCCAGGCAATCGCGTCGGCGCCGGCGCTGCTGGCGACGGCGTCGACCAGCCGGCCGGAGTAGAGCGGCGTCAGCACATCGGCCAGCGTCGACAGCAGGAAGCTGCCCATGATGAGCGAGAGCCGCCAGGGCTGACGCCGCCAATGAGTGAGCGTGAAGCCAAGAACGCTGCGAAAGGCGCTCGCGCGCAAATCGATCTTGAAACGAGCCATGATGTCATTCGGGCACAAACGAGCCCGATCCCAGTAGGTCGAAAATTGAAGAAGCCGCGCAAGGAGCCAATGAGTGCCCGGAAGCGGAGTGGCATATTTGGCGTATCGCCCAAATCGGGCGGCGATCGGCATCGGCATAAGCCTGTGCTCGGTCCGGCATCGGCACGAAGGGGAAACCTTCGCGGAGCGCCGGATGAGACCTAGGCTTCGCGGCCTCGCATTACCATGTGAAATACTGCCATTCGGACCTCCCGCAAGACAATTGCGGAGGTGTCCTTATAGAGACGCTCCGATGCATCGCCAAGACGAGTTCACGCCAAAAGTGTATCTGGTCCAACCACTGCGATTATTTTGCAACAACGGAGCAAGCCGCGCGCCTCATTCAGGAATGCGATCCAAGCGCATGTAGCGGCCATCGGTCGAGGGCTTGAACCCAAGCTTCTCATAGACGCCGTGTGCGTCGCTGGTCGACAGGCTCCAGTGGAAAACAGTCCTGACTTCAGGATGATCGATAAGGGCCTGGACGAGCCGGCTGCCGATGCCTTGCTCGCGATTCTCCGGCCAGATGATGATATCGGCGAGATAGGCGAACACCGTGCGGTCGGTGATCGCGCGGCCGAAGCCGACTTGCCTGCCGTCGACATAAGCGCCGACGCAAAGCGAATTGGCAAAGGCGCGGCGATGGACTTCATCAGTGCGTCCGGCGCCCCAATAGCTTGCCATCAACAGGTCCGATGTCGCGCGGAAATCGATCCGTGACATGTCGAAGCTGATCTCACAATCGGGCATGGCTGTCTCCGGTCGCGCCGCCGCGTGCGCTTTCGGTACCTAGCTGCGATCCCTGAACCGGTTGGTGATGGGATAGCGGCGGTCGCGGCCAAAATTCTTTTTGGTGATCTTCACGCCCGGCGCGGCCTGCCTTCGCTTGTATTCTGCGATGTAGAGCAGGTGCTCGATGCGCGTCACCGTCGCCCGGTCATGGCCGCGCGCGACGATGTCGTCGACACCCATCTCATTTTCCACCAGGCATTCGAGGATGTCGTCCAGCACCGGATAGGGCGGCAGCGAATCCTGGTCGGTCTGGTTCTCGCGCAATTCCGCCGATGGCGCCTTGTCGATGATGTTTTTCGGGATCACCTCGCCCGAGGGCCCGAGCGCGCCCGGCGGCACGTGGCTGTTGCGCCAGCGCGACAGCGCGTAGACCTGCATCTTGTAAAGGTCCTTGATCGGATTGAAGCCGCCATTCATGTCGCCATAGAGGGTTGCGTAGCCGACCGACATCTCGCTCTTGTTGCCCGTGGTGACGACCATCGAGCCGAACTTGTTGGAGATCGCCATCAGGATGGTGCCGCGCGCCCGGCTCTGCAAATTCTCCTCGGTGATGCCTTCCTTGGTGCCTTCGAACATCTGCGTCAGCGCGTGCAGAAACCCTTCGACCGGCTCGAAGATCGGCACGATGTCGTAGCGGCAGCCGAGCGCCCGGGCGCAATCCTCGGCATCCTTCAGCGAGTCCTTCGAGGTGTAGCGATAGGGCATCATGACGGCGCGCAGGCGTTCCTCGCCGAGCGCATCGACGGCGAGCGCCGCGCAGATCGCCGAATCGATGCCGCCGGACAGACCAAGCACCACATTCTTGAAGCCGTTCTTGTTGACGTAGTCGCGCAGGCCCAACATGCAGGCGCGATAGTCGGCCTCCTCCCGGTCCGGGATTTTCGACATCGGCCCTTCCGAGCAGATCCAGTGATCCCCTTGTCTCTTCCAGGTGGTGATGTCGACCGCTTCCTCGAACTGGCTCATCTGAAAGGCAAGCGTCTTGTCGGCGCCAATGGCAAACGACGCGCCGTCGAAGATCAACTCGTCCTGCCCGCCAAGCTGGTTGGCATAGATCATCGGCAGCCCGCATTCGATGACCTGGCGGATGACGACCTGGTGGCGGACATCGATCTTGGCGCGATAATAGGGCGAGCCGTTCGGCACCAGCAGGATTTCCGCCCCGCTTTCGGCCAGCGACTCGCAGATATCGACATCGCCCCAGATGTCCTCGCAGATCGGAACTCCGATGCGCACGCCGCGGAAATTGACCGGCCCCTGGATCTCGGGTCCGGCCTGGAAGACGCGCTTCTCGTCGAACTCGCCGTAGTTCGGCAGATCGAGCTTGTAGCGTTCGGCGATGATCTTGCCGCCATCGGCGAAGACGATCGAATTGTGCGTGCCGCTCTTGCGCTTCAACGGCGTGCCGATGATGACGCCGGGACCGCCATCCGCGGTGTCGGCGGCAAAGTCCTGTGCCGCCTTTTCGCAGGCTTTCAAAAAGGCCGGCTTCAGCACCAGATCCTCCGGCGGGTAGCCGGCGAGGAAAAGCTCGGTATAGAGCACGAGATCGGCGCCTTGACGTGCGGCATCCGCCCTCGCCTCGCGGGCCTTGGCGAGATTGCCTGATATGTCGCCGACAGTCGGATTGAGCTGGGCGACGGCGATGCGCAGGATGTCGAGCTTCTTGGTCATGCCTGCTGACTTAGCGCGGCAAAATTGCCCGGGCAATGGCGTTCGTTTGGACCAATTCGGACCGAATGACGTAGGTCAATCGTGTACGGACCGATCGACCTACTTCAATCGTGGCGAGACGAGCCGGGTCTCAGTCGTCGCCCATATATTCGCGCAACGCTTGCGGCGAATGATTCTCGCCGATCGACATCGCCAGGATGCGTGAAATATGCCGGCGCGGCAGGCCTGTCTGCACCACCCACTGGTTGATCTGTGCCTGGATCTTGTCGAGGTCCCTCTTCGAGGTCGGGCTTTCGGCGATGTCGAGGCCGACGTCGCGCAACGCCGCGGCCATATCGCCCGAGATGACGAACGCATCCCAACCCAGCCAGCGCAGGAAATACTGGCCCGTATTGCCGCCCAACCGGCTGCCATGCTTGCCGAGCCAGGCCATCAGCCCGACCTGGTCGTCCGCCGGCCAGTTTGCAAGGAATTGGCCGAAGCCGCCATATTCCTTCGACACGCGCTCGACGAAGGCGGCGTTGTCGCGCACGGATCTGATCTTCTGCGGGTTGCGCACGATGCGCTGGTCGGCCGTCAGATCGTGCCAGAAATCATCGGGCTGGAACAACAGCCGCTTCGGCTCGAAGCGCAGAAACGCCTCCTCGAAGCCCGGCCATTTCTGCTCGATGACGCGCCAGACGAAACCAGCGGCGAAGACGCGTTCGGCCATAACAGAGAGAATGCGGTCATCGGCGATGTCAGCCACGGCGGCATTGTCAGGCGCCGGACCCAGCAGCGACGTCAGTTCCTCTTCGCCGCCCTTGCGTTTTGCGGCGCGTGCGCGAATTTTCTTGAAATCGGCCATTGGTCCCTCGGCAACTGGAATCATCTAACACTTCCCGTGTGAGCCGGCAGCCTCTACCTCTTACGGCAAGCCAAAGACCCTGGAGATGGCCATGAACAAGACGATCGACGACCTGGCGAACCGCTGGCTCAAGCGGCGGCCGGACGGCCTCAGCCAGCTCGAAAGCCGGGTGCTGCAATCGACGCTCGAACGCACCACCATCTCGCGCGACACCAACAAGGCCGTCGCATTCCACCAGACCTTCGGCGACCGGCTCGCCGACACGATCGCCCGCATCGGTGGGTCATGGTCCTTCATCCTGACCTTCATCGCCTTTCTGATCCTGTGGACATCAGCCAATGTCTGGCTGCTGTCGCGTGACGCCTTCGATCCCTACCCGTTCATCTTCCTCAATCTCGTTCTGTCGATGGTCGCCGCCTTGCAGGCGCCGGTGATCATGATGGCGCAGAACCGCCAGACCGAACGCGACCGCATCGACGCCGCCCACGATTACGAGGTCAACCTGAAAGCCGAGATCGAGATCATGGCGCTGCATGAAAAGCTGGATGAACTGCGCCACGGCCAGATTCTCGGTATGCGCGACGAGATCGTGCAACTGACCGAAATGATCAAGCGGATCGACGAAAGGCTGTCTTCGCAGCAGTCGGCTTCATGACCGACGCGATCCATCATTTCATCGAACAATACGGGCTGCTCGCGGTCTTTATCGGCTGTGTCGCGGAGGGCGAAAGTGCCGCCATTCTTGGCGGTTTCTTCGCCCACCAGCAGGTCTTCGTCCTGTGGCACACGGTTCTTGCGGCCGCGCTCGGCGCCTTCGTCGGCGATACTTTCTTCTTCATCCTCGGACGAAGCTTCGCCGACCATCCCTATGTCGTCAGATTGCGCAAACGGCCCGGCTTCCGCCGCGCCTTTCGGCTGCTCAACACCCATCCAGACATTTTCGTGCTGTCCAACCGCTATATCTACGGCATGCGCCTCGTCGGCGGCATTGCAGCCGGGCTTTCCAACATCGCCGCGCCGCGCTTCGTCATCCTCAACGCCATCTCATCGGCGATCTGGGCGGTACTGTTCGGCACGATCGGTTATGTCTTTGGACTTGGCGCCGAGCACGTCATCGGCCAGGCGTTGATGCATCACGAACGGTTGCTGATCGGGCTTGGCATCAGTTTGACCGTGGCCGTTCTGGCATGGCTCGTGGCCCGTCACATCGCCAGGAAGGAACGCGCCAGGGAGGGCTGATCGTCAATCCACGCCGAGTGCCTGATCCCCCCGATCGAGGATAAGCGGGATGATCAGGTCTTCCTCGTCGGCAAGATGCCTTGTCAGCATGGCGATCAGCCGGCTGTTTTCGTCGGCATAGGCGTCGGCGGCGAAGCGCTGTCTGTCTTCGCTCTCCTGGAGCGTCTTGATGAACGCATTGGCCGCCTCGGCATTACGCTCCAGCCCTTCATGGATGGTGTGATGGTCGGCATCGAGGATCTCGAAGCCGTGCTTCAAACGGGGCTCGGCCTTGGCGAAGACCGGAAAATATTGATAATCCTCGACGTTGTGGTGACCGTCGAGGTTGCCTAGAAAATGATTGAGGCGGGGCGCGAACCAGCGCGCGAAATCAGGCGCCGTCAGCCGTCCCTCACGGTAGTCGCCGATGCCGTTGGCCAGCATGCCGCCAAGTTCGCGGAACATGTCGTGCCGCTGCAGCCACATATTGGCGATGCCGTGGATGTTGGCATGGTCCTGCCAGTTTTCACGCGGATATTTCTCGGCCAGCCAGCGCAGATCATCCGGCAGGCCCACGCGTTCGAGAAGCAGAAAATTGGCGGCCCCGGCCATGACAGTCTCCTTTGGTGACTGGCATATAGGCATCGAAAGGCTAGATCGGTAGCCCGGTGATCCGCTCGATAATGGCAATGCCCCAGACGCCGGCGACGATGAGTACCGAAATCAGCACCGCCAGCGAACCGCAATCCTTGGCCAACTGGATATCGACATTGAACTCGCGGCTGAAAGCGTCGCATGCCGCCTCGATGCCGGTGTTAAGCACTTCGACCATGATCAAAAGCAACACGGCGCCGATCAGCAAGGCATAACCGCGCCACGAGATCGAAACGAACCAGCCGAGCGGCAAGGCAAGCGCCAGCAGCATCAGCTCCTGCTGGAAAGCCTTCTCGCTGGTGGCCAGCTTGCGAAACGCCCGCACCGAATTGAAATAAGCATCGATCAGCCGCTGCATGCCAAACCCCTTTGCGAATTACCGGCACGGGATAATGCAATGGCTGGCCAGATCAATGGAATAAGGTGACTTGTCCAAGATTCATTCAGCAACCGGTATGGACGGTGTCGACTTTTCAAACTGTGGCAGCCCGTCGTCGATCGAATAATAGTCGCCCTTGTCACCGACGAAGATATGGCATTCGCCCTCAAGACCTGTCGGCTTGTCGAACGATCCCGCCATGACCGAAACGTAGTCCTGGTCTCGCGGCTTCCAGAACAGCACCGATCCGCATGCCTTGCAGAACCCACGCCTGGCGAAGGTGGAGGCTTCGTACCAGGTGATACTTTCCGTGCCCTCGATCACAATATCGGCGTTGGCAACATTGGTCGCGGCATAGAAATGTCCGCTCTGCTTGCGGCATTGCGAGCAATGGCAATAGACGACGCCACGCAGCGCTCCGTTCGTTCTGAAGCGGACGGCTCCGCATAGACACGATCCCTGGTGACCATCACTCACGTCGATCCTCCTTGAAGAAAAGTGCCTGGCATCGCCTTCAGGATTCCAGCTTTGCGGCGCACGCACGCAAGCAAATGCGACATGTGCTGGCGTGGAGAATCCGAAATTCGGTTTCATTTTCAAGAGTGCGATGCGCGAATCGCGAATTCAAGCCGCCGCACCGGCGTTGTTTCCAACTGTTGGACGCACGGACCAAGGCTTTTACAGCCCGCAGACAGAGAAAACCCGCTGACCCTCTGCCAGTTAAGGAAACTTTAGCGACGGCGCATTTATGGTCACCTGCAAGCGAAGGCCGTGGGTGGGGACGCATCCCTTCGCAAGTTGTTCGAAGCGTCGGTCGCATTCCCCAGGGCTCGGCGACAAAGGAAACCGCGAATTCCGCGGAGGATCCGAGGGGAAGAACCAAGATGCAGCCGGCAGCTGTCCCGACCGAACGAAGCACCGACATCGCAGCCACTGTTGTCGCGACAATGCGCCAATTGGGCGTGCTCGGCCTGCCGCGCAATTACGAGATCTTCTATGAGGCCCTGAGCGGCACCAATCGCGAACTCAGCATGGCCGTCGTCTCCCTGACCAGCCGGCCGACACAGGATGAACTTGATCAGATCGGGCGCACTTTCTTTGCCCACAACCATGGCCCTGGCATCGTCGAGCATGCCAGAGACGTCATTGCCAGGGAGCTCGAGGAGGTTGCTTCGCTGCTGCGGAGCGAGCGCAGCCACATCGAGAAATACGGCAGGATCCTCGATGAGACATCGAGCGGCCTCAGCGGCCGCAGCCTTCTCTCTCAGGATCTCCTGCAGAAGATCGCCAGCGCCATGGCGGTTGCCACCAATTCGACGATCGATCACGGCCGGCAGGTGGCCTCGACGCTCAACGACAAGACGGCCGAACTCGAAAGCGTCAAGTCGAAGCTTGAGGAGTACAAGCGCCTGGCCGACACCGATCCCTTGACGCATATCTGGAATCGGCGCGCCTTCGACAAGGAGATCACCAGGATCTACAACAGCAACAGGGGTATCCTGTTCAACGCCCTGGTTCTTGTCGACATCGACCGCTTCAAGGATATCAACGACCGCTATGGCCACCCGGTCGGCGACAAGATCATCCAGAGCATCGCCGATATTTTCCAGATCAGCATTCGCGGCGACATGTTCGTCGCCCGCACCGGCGGCGAGGAGTTCGCGCTGATCATCGAGGGCGCCAGCGAGGACGCCACCTATGACGTCGCAGAGCGTATTCGTGCCCTGATCGAGCAGACGCCGTTCACCAGCAGCCAGACTGGTACGAATTACGGCACCGTCACCGTCTCGATGGGTATCTGCATGGCGTCCGAAGCCGAAGGACCCGAAGATCTCTACACCAAGGCCGACCGGGCGCTCTATCGCTCCAAGGTCAGCGGCCGCAACCGGGTCACCAGGCACTCGACGATGGCAGGCCGGGCCGGCAAGAGCTGGCTGCTCTACAAGAAGGACTGACAGTCCCTGCCCGCTGGTGCCGGGAACACTGGACTAGCGCAGACATAAAAGGCGCCCGATTTCTCGGACGCCCTTTCATGGATCTTATTCGGACTGCGCGAAAATCAGCCGTTGACCGCCTGCTTGTGCTGCACCGGGTGGCTCTTCTTCAACAGATCCGAGACCAGGAAGGCCAGTTCGATCGCCTGGTCGGCGTTAAGGCGCGGATCGCAATGGGTGTGGTAGCGGTCCTGCAATTCCTCGGCGGTGATGGCGCGCGCGCCACCGGTGCATTCGGTGACGTTCTTGCCGGTCATTTCGACATGGATGCCGCCCGGATGCGTGCCTTCGGCGCGGTGCACCTCGAAGAAGGTCTGGACCTCCTTGAGAATGCGGTCGAACGGCCGCGTCTTGTAGCCGGCGGCCTCGATCGTGTTGCCGTGCATCGGGTCCGACGACCACACCACGGAGCGGCCTTCCTTCTGCACCGCGCGCACCAGCTTCGGCAGATGGTCGGCGACCTTGTCGGAACCGAAGCGGGCGATCAGCGTCAGCCGGCCGGGCTCGTTCTCGGGATTGAGCAGGTCGATCAGCTCCAGCAAGCCGTCCGGCGTCAGCGACGGGCCGCATTTCAGCCCGAGCGGGTTCTTGATCCCACGGCAATATTCGACATGGGCATGATCGGGCTGGCGGGTGCGGTCGCCGATCCAGATCATGTGGCCTGACGTGGCGTACCAGTCGCCGGAGGTCGAATCGACGCGCGTCAGTGCCTCCTCGTAGCCGAGCAGCAGCGCCTCATGGCTGGTGTAGAAATCGGTCTCGCGCAGCGCGTAGTTGGTTTCCGAAGTGATGCCGACGGCCTTCATGAAGTCCATCGTCTCGGTGATGCGGTTGGCGAGAGACTCATATTTTTCGCCCTGCGGGCTGTCGGACACGAAGCCGAGCATCCAGCGGTGCACGTTCTCCAGGCTGGCATAGCCGCCTTGCGCGAAAGCGCGCAGAAGGTTGAGCGTCGCCGCCGACTGGCGGTACGCCATTTCCTGGCGAGCGGGATCCGGAATGCGCGACTTCGGGTCGAATTCGATGCCGTTGATGATATCGCCGCGATAGCTGGGCAG